>JAIQFZ010000168.1 GCA_020073015.1 Terriglobia bacterium
CAGGTTGCCCGCCCAGATGATGAGCCACTGCGAGAAATTGAAGTAGGCCCACACCATCACGAAGGTGAGCATGAACTTGCCGTGATCATGGACTTCGGTCGAGGTGAGATACTCCGACATCGGCTTGCGCTTGCTCAAAATGCCCTCGATCACCACCGCGAAGCAGAACGCCGAGAGCACCTCTCCGGCGACGAAGAGCAGACCGTAGATGGTTGAGATCCAGCGCGCCTGCAGCGACATGACCCAGTCGATGACGGCGAAGGAAATCGTGAACGAGTAGATCACGAGTCCGACCGAACTCAGCGCGCGGAAACGCAGCGTGCTCTTCTCGCCACCTTCCGGGGTGTCCTGCTCAGTCGACCAGCGGTTGAGCAGAAAAGCCATCCCGAACCAGAGGGCGAAGTAAACGACGTAGCGCAGCAGGATGCCGTTGAAGTTCAGGTAGACGTACGCGATTTCAGCAATCTTGGGGGCTTTGGTCAGCTCCTCCGGTCGCGCCCAGAAATACAGTTTGGGCAGGTTCAGCAGAATCGGGATGAAGAGCACAAACATCAGCGGCAGCGTCATCATCCCCGCTTCCATAGTGCGGCGAATCACTGTTCCCCAGCCGCCTCCGACCAGGTGATAGAGCATTACGATGGCCATGCAACCGAGCGACAGTCCCAGCCAGAACATGTAGCCGGTGAGGTAGGCGGAGTAGAAGCTGTCGGGCGCGACGAATGCGCCAACGACCGAAAGCGCAGCGGCGGCCACGCCAATGATCAGCGAGCGCTGCTGAATGGTCTGCGCGACCGGCGGCGCCATCAAGTCCGATTTGTTCATGGTCGCCGTGGTCATTTGGGCTCCTCTTTGGTCTCGGACTTCTCGGCGCTGGGCGGCTTCACTTCGGGTAGCGTCGCTCCGTTGCCGATGTCGCGGAACTCAGGCGCGGGCGACGGCACTTTCTGTCCCGAAGGGATGTCGGCCGAACTCGCATTCTGGCTCAACTGCAGTGCGCGGATATAGGCCGAGATGCACCAGCGGTCGCGCGCTGAAACCTGCGTGCCATATTCGGGCATTACGCCGAAGCCGTTCGTCATGACGTCAAAGAAATAACCGATCGGAACTTTCCGCAGGCGTTCGATGTGATAGGACGGCGGGCGCCGGAATCCGCGCGACGGAATGAACCCATCGCCATTCCCCACGCGTCCGTGACAAGGCGTGCAGTTGATGTTGAAGCGCTCGCGTCCGCGGGCAAGAACTTCGGCAGTCACCGGGAACGGCAGGTAGTCACCCGGTGCATTGCCGAGCTTTCCGGTATAGAAGTAAGTGTCTTCGTGCAGATCGCCGCGAGCCACGGTGCCTTCCACCGGCAGGCGGGCGGAGCGATTGTCAGCGAAGAAGTCGCTCTTCGACATCGTGCGGTAATACGGCTGCATGTGCATGTCGATGCGGCATCCAGCGGTCACGCCAATCAACAACACAATCGCGGGCAGGAATTTTCGAAGGCTGCTCATGCTAGCTTGGCACCTCCGAAATCAGGCGCGGGGCGAGTCCTTTAAGGAATTCCCGGGTGCGGGCATCGTCATATTTAGGATCGGTCGAGAACACGACCAGGAAGAATCCATTCTCCGAAGCCTTCTTGAACTCGGGCACGTTAAAAACCGGATGGTACGGCATGGGCAAACCGTTCAAGGCGAGCATGCCGAAGACAGCTGAGAGGCCAGCGAAAAGAATCGTCATCTCAAACGTAACGATCATGAAAGAAGGCCACGAGTGGTACGGGCGCCCGCCGATATTCGTTGGATACGTAATCGCGGCCACATAGTACTGCAGCAGATATCCCGACAACCCGCCGATGATTCCGCCGACCAGTACGACAAACGGCACACGGTTCTTATGGAATCCGATGGCCTCCGCCAAACCCTCAATCGGAAACGGGCTGAAGGCGTCAATTTTGTAGTAGCCCGCATCATGCGTGCGATGCGCGGCTGCGATTAGCTCTTGCGCCGAGTCGAATTCGGCCATCAATCCATAGACGGAAGATTCGCTCATTGCTTAACCTCCTCCGCTTCGTGCACGTGGGCCTCCGGCAGCAGCGTGCGCAACTCGGAGATCGAAACCATGGGCAGGATGCGAACGAACAGCCACATCGCCGTCAGGAACATGCCAATGGTGCCGGTGTACGTCATCCAGTCCCACTTGGTCGGGTAGTACATGCCCCAGGAAGAATTCAGGAAGTCGCGGTGCAGGCTGACCACGATGATGATGAATCGTTCCAGCCACATGCCGACGAGCACGACCAGCGAAATCACCCACAGCCAGAACGTGCTGGTGCGGAATTTCTTCATCCAGAGCAACTGGGGAATCACGATGTTGGTGGCCAGCAGGGACAGATACCAGAAGGAATACGGCCCATGCAGTCGGTTCCACAGCAGCATCGAATCAAACTGGTTGCCGCTGTACCAGCCCATGAAGGCTTCGATCCCGTAACCGTAGGCCACAATTAATCCGGTGGCCAGCATCACCTTGCCCGAGTTCTCCAGATGACGCATGGTGATGAAATCTTCCAGGCCGTAGATGGCGCGGATGGGAATTGCCAGGCATAACACCATGGCAAACCCGGAGTAGATCGCGCCCGCGACAAAGTAGGGCGGGAAGATTGTGGTGTGCCAGCCGGGCACAATGCTGATGGCAAAATCGAAGCTGACGACCGTGTGCACCGACAGCACCAGCGGCGTCGCCAGTCCCGCGAGCAGCAGATACGCGGTTTCGTAGCGATGCCAGTGACGGGCGGAACCACGCCATCCCATGGCGAGGATGCCGTAGATACCGCGCGTCAGGGGATGCTCGGCGCGATCGCGCATGGTGGCAAAGTCCGGAATCAATCCCACAAACCAGAACACCAGCGAAATGGTGAAGTAGGTCGAAACCGCAAACACGTCCCAGATGAGCGGGCTGCGGAAGTTCGGCCAGTAGTTCATCGTGTTGGGGTAGGGGAACATCCAGTAGGCCAGCCACGGACGCCCGGTGTGGACCAGCGGAAAGACGCCGGCGCAAGCCACCGCAAACAGCGTCATGGCTTCGGCGAAACGGTTGATCGAATTACGCCAGGTCTGGCGCAACAGGCACAGAATGGCGGAGATCAACGTGCCCGCGTGGCCGATTCCGATCCACCACACGAAGTTGATGATGGCGAAGCCCCAGCCGACCGGAATGTTAATGCCCCAGATACCAGTCCCTTTCAGGAACAGATACCCAAGGGCAAACAACAGCATGTTCATCAACGAGAACATGATGAAGAAGCCAAGCACCCATCCCAGGGAGATGGGGCGCTTCAGCACGATGTTGCTGACCTTCTCGCCGATGGTGACGAAGGTGTGCCCCGGTTCCATGACCGGCGCTCGCCTGTCTGCCACGGGGATTTGCGTGTTGGTGGCCATGCCTTACATGCGCTCCACTTATGCTTTTGACCCGGCTTCTAACTCGGGATTGGGATTGCGGACTTCCGCCAGATATGTCGTGCGCGGCCGCGTATTCAGCTCGCCCAGCAGGGAGTAATTCCTCGCCTGCGCCTTCCACTTGTTGACCTGACTGTTCGGATCGTTCAGGTTACCGAAGACAATCGCATTCGCCGGACAGGATTGCTGACAGGCAGTCTGCAGATCATCGCCGATGCGGATGTCCTTACCTTCGCGCACCGAAGCAGTTTCCACGTCGATACGCTTCTCATTAATGCGCTGCACGCAGTACGTGCACTTTTCCATGACGCCACGGCTGCGGATGGTGACGTCGGGATTGCGCATCAGCTTGAACTGCGGCGTCTCCCAATCCTGGAAAAGCAGGAAGTTGAAGCGCCGCACTTTGTACGGGCAGTTATTCGAGCAATAGCGCGTGCCGATGCAGCGGTTGTAGACCATGTCGTTCAAGCCTTCGCTGCTGTGGGTAGTCGCTTGCACTGGGCAAACCACTTCGCACGGTGCGTTCTCGCACTGCATACACGGCACGGGCTGGAAGAAGCCTTTGGGATTCTCGCGCGGGCCGTTGTAATAGGCGTCGACGCGCAGCCAGTGCATGTGACGGCCTTTCATCGTCTGCTCTTTGCCGACGACGGCGATGTTATTTTCCGACTGGCACGCGACGATGCAGTTATTGCACCCAACGCAGGCGTTCAGGTCGATCGCCATGCCCCAGGAATAAGCTTCCTTGGAGTAGTCGAAGTTCGGGAAAAGCGTAAGTTCCTTCGGAGTCTCGCCTTCCTTCGCGAAATTCGGGTCTTTCTTGTACTCCTCGAGACTGCGCTCCTGTACTAGCTCACGCTCGCCGACGGGCGTTTCCATCGTCTGATAGCCCTGCGTGCTGGCGAGCGGGTATGTGCCGCCGACAGCGCGAAGCTGCGCGCCGCTCGCAATCCACGGAGCCTTGCTCGTGCGAAGCGGACTGACGTCGAAGCCGGTGCCAGTGCCGATGCGGCCCGCGCGAGTGCGTCCGTAGCCGAGGAAGACAGTGATTGAGTTGTCGGGATGTCCAGCTTGAATCCAAACCGGACCTTTGACTTTCTTTCCGCTGAATTCGAGCTCGGCAACGTCTTTGAAGTTGAGCTTCAGACGCTCGGCCATCGCCGGGCCGATCATGATCGGATTGTCCCAAGTCAGCTTGGTCAGCGGCTTGGGGAGTTCCTGCAGCCATCCGTTGTTCGCGAAACGGCCGTCGTAGATGGAAGGATCGCGTCGGAAGTTGAGTTCGACAGGGGAGGTACTCACCTCGTGAGCGGTAACAGTATAGGCTGTTGGTTTCAGCGCAACGGTCTTCGAAGGGTACCCTGTACCCGCAATCCAGCCATCATGCAGCGACCTCCGCCAGAACGCGTCAAAATCGCCACCCGCGTGTTGCTTCTGCCAGTACTGCTGAACGAGGTCGTGTCCGGTCAAGCCCGATTGGCCCGCGAGGATCGTGATGATCTCGTGCGCGCTCTTCCCGCCGTACAGAGGATCAATTAGGGGCTGGACGATGCTGACGATGCCGTCGTAAGCGCGGGCATCGCTCCAGGATTCGAGATAGTGCGCTTCGGGAACGTGCCATTGGCAGAGCTCGGCAGTCTCATTGCGATGGGAGCCGAGATAGACCTTCAGATTGACAGCGTTCGATTTCAGCGCAGACGCAAATTCCAACTCAGCAGGCGCGTCGTAGGCGGGATTGCCGCCGAGGATCAGCAGAAGATCGACTTTTCCAGCGCGCATGTCTTCCACCAGCGCGTGCAGCGAATCATTGCGATTGACCGGATTGGCATCGACGGTGTCGGTATAGAAAACCGTGCTTCCGACGTTGCCAAGTGCCTGATTCATCGCGTGGGCGAGTGCATGAACGGCTGGAGATTGATGATCCCCGGCAATCACAACGCTGGAGCCCTTGTGCTTCGCCAGATCCCCGGCGACGATCCCCATGAGCCTTTGGTGCTCCGGACTGACTGGAGGACGGAGGCCAGCGACGACGAGACCTCCGTTCAGATGGCCGTTGACCGAATCCACAAGCGCGTACGCGAGTCCTTCGACTTCGGCTCCTCTCACCGGTATCCGGTGATCCGCCTTCATCCCCGTCGAACTTGGCGTGCTCTCGATCACATACAGCCGGTTCATGTTTGCATCCGGATTGCGGCGCGCGGCAAAATCGCGTGTGTAGCGTGTGCAACCCGGGAATCCCGCATAGAGGAAGTCGGCATCGAGCGAAACAATCACGTCCGCCTTCGACAGGTCGTAGCGCGTCTCAACCGGCTCGCCGAAAGCCAGCTTCGCTCCTTCGACCACGTTGTCGCGGTTGATGGGTTCGTAGACATGCCACTTCGCCTGCGGATTGGCGTCGAGATAACTGCGAATCTGCGCGGCCAGCGTGGGCGACGAAACAGTCTGGGTCAGAATGCGCACGCCACTTCCCGCCACGCTCTTCTGCACACTCATCGGACCGCGGACGGCTTCCATGAAAGCATTCCACGAGCGCACATCCCCCATATAAGTGATGTTCTGCGCGCGATCGGGATCGTACAGATCAAGAATCGAAGCCTGCGCGTAAATGTCAGTGCCACCAAGGCTCGCCGGGTGCTCCGGGTTGCCCTCTACTTTTGTCGGACGGAACAGATGGCTCTCGACCAGAATCGGCGAGGCGTAACCGCCGAGCGTGAACGCCGTCGCGTAATACTTGGGGCGGCCTGGAATGACGTTTTCCGGCTGCTTCACGTAGGGCACGATCTCGGTGATCGGCATCCGGGTGCAACCGGTGAGCCCGGCCAGCGCCAGCGACGCGCCCATCGTCTTCAGGAATCCGCGGCGGGAGAACGCGTCGAGCCACTCGGAGGCGCCTTTGGGAAACTCGCGGTGCAGCATCTCCTGGAACTCTTCGCTGCCGGCAAGCTCTTCCAGACTGCGCCAGTATTCGGGACCGGTGGTCTGTTCGATCTCCGCTTTCACGGTAGCGAGGTCAAGCTGTTTGCGCTTGCTCGGGCAGACATCGACGCCGGCCTGTTTCGTTTTCTGATCGTCCATGCTCATCTTCAGATCTTCGATCTCTGGCGAATCCTTCTCGCGAATTCGGCCTGCCGCTAGCGATGGCAGGTGTTGCAATCAGTAATTTCTCGAGCCGAACGGACTTTGTACTGCTTCTTCAGCGCCTCGCCCAGTTTTCCCTGTTCGGCATAGGCGATCCCATCCACTACGACCGGCTCGCCGGTGGAAGGCGGCTCATACCGCATGTTGAAAACCTGCTCGCGCGGACGCAGATATTTTTCCGGCGCGCGATGGCAGTCGAGACAGAACTCCATCTGCAGCGATGCGTACTGATACGTCAGCGGCATCTGGTCCACCGGGCCGTGGCAGGTGTTGCAGCCAACACCCTTGTTGACATGAATGCTGTGATTGAAATACACGAAGTTCGGCAGCTGGTTGACGCGCGTCCACTCGATCGACCGTCCGGAGCGGAAGCTTTCCCGCACGGGCTCGAGGTAGGCGGCATTGGTCCAGATCTGCGCATGACAGTTCATGCAGGTCTTGGTGGGCGGAATGCCCGCGAAACTCGACTGCTCCACCGAAGTGTGGCAATAGCGGCAGTCGATGCCAAGCCCGGTGACATGGTGCTGGTGGCTGAAGGGCACCGGCTGTGACTTTCTGACTCCCGCGTAGGTGATGTAGGGCGAGCGCTGGAGCTGCGCCACCACCCAGAACAGCCCGGCCACGGCAAACACGGCGCCAAATAGCGAGGCCCGGGCTATTGCATTGCTGCTGCGTGGAAAAATTTGCATTGAATATCGCGTCGGTTGCTTGCGGGCTCGGTCTGCGGCCGCTCCCGGCTGAAACTGGTCGTGCGAATTACGTCACATGCTCATGTGACCCAGGGCACTGAAACATGTGAGTATAACAGTTGAGCCGCTTTTGGGAACAGTTTGATTCGGCTTTTCTTTGTTTCAATTTGGGAATTTTGATTACCGACGAGAGGCCGCGTTTCCCCCAGAAATCAGACCGGAAAATCGTCAGCGCAAGTTCGTCGATGCGGAACGTGGGAACATCACCGGCAACGAGGCCGCCGATTTCGAGTTCTTCATAGGCCTGGAAGATGAGTTTGGCGTCGCGCGCAAACAATCCCGCCTGGAGGCCGTAGGCGGAGTTGTTGACCTCGCGTAGGGCAGAAGCAAAATCGTTGTAGGGTTCGACTGTCACCACGGGCGCAAAAATTTCCTGGCAGTTCACTTTCATGTCGGGCTTGGTACTGGTGAGCACGGTCGGCTCGAGCAGCGAGCCTTTGCGCTTCCCGCCGCACAGCAGGCGCGCTCCACCGCGAACCGCCTCCTGCACCCAATCGACAGCGCGGATAGCGTCGCTTTCGCGGATCATCGGGCCGAGATCGCTCGATTCGTCGAGCGGATCTCCCACCTTCAGCTTGCTGACTCCCGCCAGGAACAACTCAGTAAATTTTCCGTATACGGAATGCTCCACCAGAATGCGTTGCAGGGAGTTGCATGCCTGGCCCGCATAGGAGAAGCCACCGGTGACGCAGCGATTGGCGGCGTAGGCAACATCGGCGTCACTGTGAACGATGACGCCGGAATTTCCGCCGAGTTCGAGAACAACTTTCTTTTTCCCCGCGTTGGCCTTGATGGCCCATCCGACGGCGGCGCTGCCGGTGAAGCTGATGAGCTTGATGCGATCGTCGGTGACCAGCAGGCTGGAATCCTCGTTCGAGAGCAGCACTGCGTTGAAACCACCGTCGGGCCATCCCGCCTGCTGGATGACTTCGGCCAGAAGCAGCGAACTCAGGGGTGTCTGGGGCGCGGGCTTGAGCACCATGGGGCAACCGGCGGCGATGGCCGGCGCAACTTTGTGCGCCACGAGATTTAGCGGGAAATTGAACGGCGTGATGCCGGCGATCGGCCCCAGCGGGAAGCGCTTCACAATGCCCCAGCGCCCGGCAGTGGACTGCTGCCAGTCGAGCGGCAAGTATTCACCGTAGCCGCGGACCGTTTCCTCGGCGGCGATGTTGAAAGTAAAAATCGCGCGATCGACTTCCGTCCGAGCGGACTTGATCGGCTTGCCGGCTTCCTGCGCCAGGGTGCGCACGAATTCGTCTTTGCGCGCCTGAATGCCGGCCGCAATCTGGCGGAGAACGCGCTGACGCTCGAAGGCGGGCAACCGCCGCGTGGTTCCGAAGGCTTTCACAGCGGCAGCAATGGCGGCTTCGGCATGCTCGCGGCGTCCCTGGTAGACGTGCGCAATCACCGCGCCGTCATAGGGTGCGCGAATATCGACGATGTCGCCCTCTTCCAGCCACTTCCCATCCAGAAAGAAACCGTGGGTTGCAACTGGAGTCACCGTCATCTGGGCCATGGACCATCCTCCCCGAGCGTTTGGGACGATTATAGAACTTTGGGAATCGCCCAGTGCGGGAAAGAACAGGCAGCCCCCTGGTGTACAGCCGGCGGGGCGGCGGCGCTACCCGCGACGGGCGGGGATGCCCGTCGCTGCATCGATCACTTAACAGGCTGCGGCTTGAAGCGGTCATCCACTTCGACCTGGTAACCGGCGACCAGGCGATTCGTTTCGTTGGCCATGCCGACCACCGACATTAACTCCTTGAACTGGGCGTCGGTCATGCCCTTGTTGCGCGCGGATGCGGTGTGCGATGCAATGCAGTATTCACACTGATTCGTGACCGAAACCGCGACGTAGATTATCTCTTTCGTCAGTGGGTCAAGCGCACCGGGCGCCATGATCTGCTTGATGTCTTCCCAGGTGCGCTTGAGGAGGACGGGGTCATGCGCAATGGCCTTCCAGAAATTATTGATCCAGTCGGTCTTGCGCACCGCCATGATGTCGTCATAGATCGCGCGCACTTCGGGGTTGGCGTCTTTGTATTCGATGAGTCCGAACAGCGACATGAATTCCTCCATGTTCTCGAGCAAGAAAACCTCAAGCCTTCAGGAAATCCAGTCCAGCACTTTGTAGTACGCACCCGCGAACGGCAGGAACCACGGCTTGCCGTTGTAAAGCCCCAGTGGCGCGCCCGGGAATGGAATCTCAGCAAACGGATTATCGGTTTTCTCTTCTGCGATCCACTCCGCCATTTTGTGGCCTTGCCAGGTCGCCATGGCAACGCCGTGTCCGGCGTATCCGACGGCGAAGTAGATGCCATCCACCCGCCCGGCGTGCGGCATGATGTCAAAGCAGAAATCGAGCGTGCCTCCCCAAACATATTCGACCTTCGTGTCGCGCAATTGCGGATAGACCTCTATCATCCCCCGGCGCAGAAGGTCCGCGCTCTTACGGATCGTCTGATCCGTCTCCGGAAAGAAGGCGGCCCGGCCTCCGAAAAGCATGCGATTGTCGGGCGTGAGGCGATAGTAGTAAAGATAATTTTTGGAGTCGTAGATCTGGCGGTTGCGCGGGCTGAGTTCGCGCGCCAGCGCATCCGGCAACACCTCCGTCGTGATGATGAACGACCCAATCGGGATGATCTTGTTCCGCAGCGCGGGGGTGGCGCCGCCCGTGTAGCCGCTGGTGCCGACGAGCACGTCGCGCGTCCAGATGGCGCCGCGAGAGCTGTTGAGCCGGAATCCCGGCACGCCGTTGCGCGATTCGCGCTGGATGTTCTGCAGGCGCGTGCGCTCGCAGATCCTGACCCCGGCACGCAGAGCAGCCGCGCCGAGTCCGGCAACATAGCGCGCGGGATTGAGCCCGACGCTGATCTCATCGACCATGCCGCCAAAATAAATGTCCGATCCGATTTCGCTCCGCAGTTCATGGCGCGGCACGATGCGCAACTGGTGATTGAACTCGCGCGCAATGACTTCCACCTGCCGGGCGTAGTCGTCGAAATGCATCCGCTTGCAGGCAACTTCGAGATGACCGGTGCGAGCGAAGTCGCAGGCAATGCTCTCTTCTTTTACGAGGCGCTCAACACACGCAATCGAATCCAGCGAAGCGGCGTACATGCGGTGGGTGAGTTCGCGCCCGTAGGCCGAAATAAGCTTGTTGGCCCCGAGTTTCAGGCCGGTCAGCACCATGCCGCCGTTGCGCGAACTCGCGCCCCAGCCGATGGTTTCCGATTCCAGCACCACCACCTTGGCGCCGCGCCTGGCCATGGCCAGCGCAGCCGATAGCCCGGTGAACCCCGCGCCAATGACGGCTACGTCCGCTGTCTCCGGCATCGGCTCCGCCGGGGGCGTGGGCATCTGCACGGTGGTGAGCCAGTAGTTTTGTTCTTGGGGCATGAAAAAACCTTAACCACAGGGGACACAGGGTTCACAGAGGAAAGCTCAATTCGCTGTACCCTGTGCTCCCCTATGTCCTCTGTGGTCAGATTCTTTGTCGCGGCCATGATAAATGATGCGGTTGCCGAGCATGGACTACAGCACCGCGGTCTCGTGAATCGTTCGTCCTTCCGCAAAGCGTGAGAAACTCAGTAGCGCCGCGTCGATCAAGTCCGTCTTCTTCGTCAGAATGAGGTCGCTCAGAATCTTGCCCGTCGCCGGCGAGTGCATCACACCGTGCCCGCTGAAGCCGTTGGCGAAGAAAAAGCCGGGCACCTCGGGAGACTCGCCCAGAATCGGATGATGGTCGGGTGTCATTTCGTACAGCCCCGCCCACGCGCGCTTTGGGTTCACCTCGACATTCTCAAACACCGGCACCCGATCGGCGGCGTGCGTCAGAATCTTCTCGATGAACGCCGGCTCGAAGTCAGTCTTGTAGCCCGGCGTCTCCTCCGGATCGTTCCACGCCAGCAAGAACCCGCGGCTCTCAGGACGAAAGTGGAACCCAGTCGACATGTCGATGATCATGGGCGCGGTATGCGGAAACTGGTCGAAAGGCTCGGTCGGAACCAGCATCCGCCGCAGTGGTTCAACCGGCAAGTCGATCCCAACCATCGCGGCGATCTCCGCCGCCCACGCTCCCGCGCAATTCACGACCGCCGGCGTCGAAACTGTGTCGCGCGTGGTTGCAACCTCGAAGCTTCCGTCACGTCGCGCAATCGCGGTCACGGTTGCGTTCTTCCACAGTGTCGCGCCATGGTCGGCAGCCCACGTCATGAAGCCGATCATCGCACTGTAGGGATCAACAAACCCATCGGTCGAGCAGAAACTGCCGCCGACAATGTCGTCGCCGCGCAGAAGCGGAAACATGCCGCGAATCTCATCGCCCGTCACCAGGCGCACGTTCTTCAGCCCCAGGGCAACCTGCTTTTCGTAGTTCGCGTGCAGGTAGGCCATGTGCTTCCCATTGGTCGCGCAGAAAAGATATCCCTGCGGCCGGTAGTCGCAGGGATACCCGAGCCGCTCTTCAAAGCTCGCATAGAACGGGATCGAGTACAGCGACATTTGGATGTTGACGGGCGTAGAGAACTGCGCCCGCACGCCGCCCATGCTCTTCCCCGTGGATCCCTTGCCCTGCGCCGTCTCGCGCTCGATCACCAGGACGTTCTTGCGGCCCGCGGCCACGAGGTGATAAGCAATGCTCGATCCAACAATGCCTCCGCCGACAATGACAACGTCTGCCGTGTGCATGAGCGTGGCAATTGTAAATGGTCGCGTGGGGGACGAGGGCTGTGTGGAGATCAGTTCAGGAGAAAGCGGCAGCAATCCCGACGCCGATGAGCGCCAGCAGGACGTACCACCCAAAAACCCCTAACAGTGCCGTGGATCGTTTCACCTTCGTAACGCAGGTGAAGCCGATACCTCCCAAGATCAATATCCAGATCTCAAATACGTCGAACGGAGCAGCCAGTGAGTAGTGCACAAGGGAATCTGCCGGATTCATGAAGTAGGCAGGGTTGCTGGCAATCGGATTGTCCGGGCTGTAGACGTCAGGACTTACCCCCGCCAGTAGGGCGGCAATCCCCAACAACAGCTTGATCACCATCGGCAGGCTGGCATAAACGACAATCGCAAACGAAGTCTTGAAAGAAAGGTCCGCGCCGGCGCCAAACTTGAATGTCGCCATAAGAACGGCAGCGATGACAGCAAACCAACCCAGGCGCAGGACCGACTTCCCGTAGGCAAAATACCGAGAGCCTTTCGTTCTTCCCTCAATTTGCTGGTTGCGCTCTGCAGGAGACATTTTTTCGAACTGTGCTGCCGCTTTCGGCACCATCTCGATTTGATTTTCAGTAATTTTCCGAAACCCAATTTTCTGGTCCACAACATAGACGAAGGCTAGCCAGACCACCGCCAACAGAAGAAACGGAGCCCACCAGCTGGCACTCCGCCGCAGGTCGATGAAGGTTTTGCTCGGCG
>JAIQFZ010000169.1 GCA_020073015.1 Terriglobia bacterium
GACTGGTGCGGTTCCTCAGCCAAGCCCCTCCTGCGGTCGTGCCCGCCACCACCTAGCTGAAGTGAGAGAAGTAAAGACTCCGCAAGGTCACATCCGCAGACAAAAAGGGGTTCCGTTGAACGACTTTTTCAACACCCACTCCCGTTTACACTCATCACCTAGAATCCGAGCCTCAACAGTACCTCTCGCAGGCGATCGTGCTGCTGCATGAGGTGCAGGTAGAGCATTTCGTTGGGTTTCGCTTTGACGCGGATGATTTCGAGCAGGTCTTCCTTTTCTTTCTTTGTCCAGGCACGCCATTTCGCCACTTCAGTTAGAACAAGGGCGAAATTCTCGAATGCTACTTTCTCCAAGGGAGTCCACGAACGCGTCCGGACGCCCAGGATTTTTTCCAAAGCACGCTTGGAATACTCGCGCATTCGACTAACGTCTCCACTGAAGTTTCTGGCCATGTGCCGATTGACTCTGAGGCCGATGTTTCGCGTCGAGAACTTGTCCCACGCCCCGATTTCGCTGCCGGGTAACTCGTAGAAGACATGCCCGGCTGCCAGTCGCTTGAGAGTACGCGGCGGGGTTCGGTAGTCGCGATTGGCGGCGATCCTTCGTTCCTCTCGTACCACTAACCGCTGAAGGTCCGCTCGGCCGGGGCGGAAGCCTAGCTTGCGGTAGAACCAGAACGCGCCCGATTCGATGGCTTCTTCGTTGTCGTGGCCGAGTTGGTAGGGATAGACGGAGATGCACGTCGTCCCCATCAGGTGGCAGAGGCAGCGGAGAACTTGCGCGTAGATCCATCCAGCTTCACCGCCGCGGAAGGTGTAGAAGGTGTTGAAGCCGACCTCCATCCATTCGCAGAGCGCGATGGCTTCAATGTAATTGATGGGCACGCCGTTTTTCAGCGTGAGGCCTGCGACGTAGGCGCGCAGCGGAAGACGGCGCTCGGGCGGCAGGTTCCAGAGATAGACGGAAACGCCGCGGCCGACGTCCGCGCGGACAACGGAGGACGGATCGCCCAGCGTGGTGCCGTAGAGTTCGCGATAGCGGACGAGCATGACCTCGCGGATGGCGTCGATGACCGCTTCTCCTTGGCGGCGCGAAAGCTTGGTGAGCTTTGGCGGACGTTTTGCTAATTCGTCCGCGAGGGAGACTTCGCTGCGATTGATGAGAGGCCCATCGTGGTAAAAGACGTTTCGAACCGGTTTCCAATTCCGGGTACGCGATACCGGCGAATTCCCGAGGTGCCAACGTAAGGGCACACGCAGCGACTCGTAGAGTTCGGCTTTCTGATTGGGCGGGAGCGGTAGATCGACGAAGCGCTGAACCAGCCATGTAGGATCAGAGCCCTTCTGACCCGCGGCGGTTTCCAGCCACCGCCGCCAGGGCGTGTCCGCTTCGACGTAGGCGTCGTCTTCGAGCAGGGGTAGGAAGCGGGGACCCGTGGTGCCGAGTTCGCGTCCGGGATCGTAGTGGTCCCATGCGATTTCGACCTTGCTCGGGAGGCGGCGGACGAGCCAGCGCGCCAGATCGAAGCTGACGGTGTCTTCCATCTGCGTGCCGGCGATGCCGGAGACCTCGATCGGTTCGAAGGCGTCCATGTCAGCGCCGGACTTGCGGAGGGCATCGACTTTCTTCCAGAAATTGTTGAGCAGGCTCTCGGTTTTGCGCAGGACGCTGGGGCTGTGCGGGAACGCTCGGAGGAACATGAGTGCTTCGTGGAAGCGGATGAGCGAAGACGAGTCCGGGAAGCGGACAGTGTCGAGCGCGCTGAGGAGCTTCAGTACTCGCCAGGGTTCACCCTGGCTGAAGCGGTAGCGGATCGCCTCTAAGTCGGACAAAGGCCGGTCGATGGATTTGGCGGACATGTTTGGAGCCAACCAAGGCTACCGCATGCTGCTCATTTCCGGTGTTGTTTTCCCGGATAACCCGCGAGTCATTCCCGTAGGGACAGCCGCCCTCGGCGGTCCGGCCGAGCGAAGCTCGGAAGATGTCGTGTGGCGCGGGCGTCCTCCGCGAGCAGAGCTTACCCCATGCTATAATCTGTATTCGCCTGAACTGTTTACGTCGAGGCTGATGCTGTGATTTCCTCCGCGGGCGGACCTGGAGTTTCGCGAATCATCGCAATTTAAGTTCTTTCGATACGAGGTATTCCCATGTCTGGCCATTCAAAATGGGCCACAATTAAGCACAAAAAGGGCGCGCTGGACGCCAAGCGCGGCAAGATCTTCACCCGTCTTATTAAAGAAATCGCGATGGCCGCCAAAAGCGGCGGCGATCCGGATATGAACCCGCGCCTGCGCACGGCCATTGTCGCCGCCAAGGCCGAGAACATGCCGGCCGACAACATCAAGCGCGCCATCCAGCGCGGCACGGGCGAACTGCCGGGCGCGACTTACGAGGAATTCGTCCTCGAAGGCTACGGGCCGGGCGGCGTCGCGTTGCTGGCCGAAATTTCGACCGACAATCGCAATCGCACGGTGAGCGAGATCCGGCACGTGTTTGGCAAGAACAATGGGAACATGGCCGAGGCCGGCGCCGTTTCGTGGATGTTTCACAAAAAAGGCGACATTGTTGTGCCCAAGTCGGCCGCCAAGGAAGACGATCTGATGAACATCGTCCTGGAAGCAGGCGGCGAAGACCTGAAGGACGATGGCGACCACTGGGAGATCATCACCGAGCCTGCTGCGTACGAGGCCGTTCTGGAAGCGGTGAAGAAGGCGGGCATCACTCCGGCTTCGTCGAGCGTGTCCATGGTCCCGCAGAACTACATCAAGCTGGAAGGGGCGCAGGCGGCGCAGATGATTCGCTTGCTCGAGGCGCTGGAAGATCATGACGACGTGCAGAACGTGCATGCCAACTTCGACATCGATCAAAAGCTGCTGGAAGAGGTCGCTGGCTAGGTTTTCCGGCAGTGATTTCCACAGAATTGGTTCAGAAGCCGCCCTCAGGGGCGGCTTTTTTGTCGGCTTCTTCTGATCGGCGGACAAAATTGCATCAGCACCGTTCAGAAGAGTTTGCATTTCGACGAAATTTTCAACACAAGTGTGGAAAACTTTGTGGATAAACGGGAACTTACTCTTGTAACCTTCTGTTAACGAATCGTTTGTACATTCTGCACCGCATCGGGTGCTAGCGTCATCGTGCGCTGCATTCAGAATCGGCATCGGGTGAAGACACGTCTCGACAAACTGCTGGTGGATCGTGGCATCACTCCCTCACGCGAGCGCGCCCAGGCGCTGATTCTTGCCGGAAAAGTGCTGGTGAACGAGCAAAAGATTGAAAAGGCTGGAGCTTCGGTCGAACAGGACTCCGCCGTGCGGTTGCTGGGCGAAGATCTGCGCTACGTCAGCCGGGGCGGGCTGAAGCTGGAGAAAGCGCTTGAGCACTGGGGCATCGATCTGAACGGGAGAGTCTGTCTCGACATCGGTGCTTCCACGGGCGGGTTCACCGACTGCATGTTGCAGCACGGCGCCGCGCGGGTGATTGCGGTGGACACTGGCTACGGGCAGATGGACTTCCGTTTGCGTGAAGATCCGCGGGTCCGGCTTCTGGAGAAAACCAACGCCCGCTATCTAACGCGGGATGAGATTGGCGAACCGATCGACTTTATTGCCATGGACGTTTCTTTCATCTCGGCCACGCTGGTCCTGCCGGCGGTGATTCGCGCGTCTGGTTCCGAAGTGCGGCAGATTGTGGTGCTGGTCAAACCCCAGTTCGAGGTGGGCAGGGAACTGGTCGGCAAGGGCGGAATTGTGCGCGACGAATCCGCGCAGTTGGCAGCTGTGGTGAAGGTGGAAGCGGCGCTCCGGGAATTGGGATGCGGACGCTCGAAATGGATTGATTCTCCGATTCTGGGCATGGAAGGCAACCGCGAATTCCTGCTCTATGGAGAACTGCTGGAAGTCAAAAGTTAGAAGTCAAAGTGCAGAAGTAAAGGCGTTGCGTGGCTCAGAACTGGAGATCACCCCATAAGCACCTACTTCTGCAATTTGACTCCTAACTTCTGCCTTCCGCTCTTAGTTTCTGTACAATCGTGAATTCCATGCCCGACGCACCACAGAGATCCTCCCTGCCAAAGATCGTCGCCATCATTTCGAAACCCGACCGCCCGGAATTGTCCGAAGTACTGCCGAAGCTGGAGAAATGGCTGGAGGAGCACGGTTATGCGGTGTTGATGGATCGGGAGAGCGCGGCGTACTTTCAGGCTTCCGAGGTGATGCCTCGATCAGAATTGGGTGCGCGCTCTCCGGGAATGGCGCTGGTACTGGGAGGCGACGGGACGCTGTTGTCGGCGGCGCGGGCGGTGTCGAAGGCGGGGACGCTGATTCTCGGAATCAACCTGGGCACCCTCGGATTCCTCACCGAACTTCCGCTCGACGAGCTGTATCCGGCACTGGAGGCGATTGACCGCGGGCATTACGTGGTCGATCCGCGCTCGATGCTGAGTTGCTCGCTGATTCGGAACGGCGAGGCCGTGGCTACGCTGGAAGCTTTGAACGACGTGGTCGTAAGCAAAAGCAACATCTCGCGCCTCAATCACTTCGAGCTTTATGTGGACCTGGAGTTTGTTTCCAGCTACAAGGCTGACGGTCTGATTGTTGCCACGCCCACCGGTTCCACGGCATATTCGCTGGGCGCGGGCGGACCCATCCTCAAGCCCGACGTGGATGCCTTCGTGATCACGCCCGTTTCTCCGCATGGACTGACACACCGGCCGGTGGTGGTGCGCGACACGGTGGAGATTGAGATTCAGGTCAAGACCGGGCAGGAAGAAGCCTATTTAAGTCTGGATGGACAGGTGGGCATGCCGGTGCGCGACGGTGATATCGTGCGTTGCGTGAAGGCTGAGCATCCGGCGCGGCTGCTGCGTTTCCAGAAAACATTCTTTGAGGTGCTGAGTACCAAGCTGAAATGGGGCGAGCGCTGACTTCTTCGGTTTCGGTCGGATTCTGTTTGATGGGGGTTCCCAATGAAATCTCCCTCCTGGCTGCTGTTGTTTTTCCTGTCTTGTCTCGGAGTTGTCTTCGCACAGGGCAAGCCCGCTGCCGATCTCATCGTTCGGAATGCGCGTATCTGGACGGTGGATCGTTCTCATCCTGAAGCTGAAGCGGTCGCAATCCTGGGCGATCGCATCGTGGCGGTTGGATCGACCGTTGAGGTCGAGGCGTGGCGCGGCCCGGCGACCCGCGTTGTGGATGCGGCAGGGAAGCGACTGCTGCCGGGCTTCAACGACGCCCACGTCCACTTCGCGGACGGTGGGGCGCAACTCGACAACGTGCAATTGAACGATGCCGCAAGTCCGCAGGAATTCGCGCGCCGGATCGCCGAGCGTGCCGCTAAAACAGCGAAGGATGAGTGGTTGCTGGGCGGCGATTGGGATGAGACCAAATGGAATCCGGCGCAACTGCCCACGAAGGACCTGATCGACCCAGTAACTCCTAAAACGCCGGTCGCCGTGAACCGCTATGACGGCCACATGATCCTGGCCAATTCTTTGGCGCTGAAGCTGGCGGGAATTACAAGCCAAACTCCCGATCCAGCCGGTGGAGTGATCGTCCGCGATGCGCAGGGGAATCCGACGGGCGCGCTGAAAGATGCCGCTGCAGATTTGGTTTACAAAGTAATTCCGGTCCCAACTCATGCGCAGCGCCGTCACTCCATTGAGCGGGCTCTGGAACATGCCGCGTCGCTGGGCGTGACCAGCGTGCAGCACATGAATCCCGACTACGCCGACATCGCGATCTACAACGAGCTGCTGGATGAAGGCAAACTGACGACGCGTATCTACGCTGCGCCCCTCATCACGCAAGTGGATGACCAGGTAAAGATCGGCATCCAGCGCGGCTTTGGTGGTCCCTACCTTCGGATCGGCGCGCTGAAAGCGTATGCGGATGGCTCGCTCGGTTCGGCGACGGCCTATTTCTTTGAGCCATTCCTCGACCACCCGGGCAATCGCGGGCTGCTCTCCGACGAGATGCATCCGATCTCGCTGATGCGCGACCGCATGATGAAGGGGGACGCGGCGGGATTGCAACTCTGCACGCATGCTATTGGCGATTCCGGGATCTCAACCATTCTCGATATCTACACCGAAATTGAAAAGGCGCACGGCGCCGCCGATCGCCGCTGGCGAATTGAGCATGCGCAGCATATGGCAGCGAAGGACTTTGACCGGTTCGCGCAGCTTCACGTCATCGCTTCGGTGCAGCCGTATCACGCGATTGACGACGGTCGGTGGGCGGAAGGGCGCATTGGACACGATCGCGCCAGCCGGACGTACGCCTTCCGTACGTTCCTTGACCATGGGGTGCGGCTGGCGTTGGGGACGGATTGGAATGTCGCTCCGCTGAATCCGATGCTGACTCTGTACGCCGCTGTGACCCGTGCGACTTTGGACGGAAAGAATCCGCAGGGCTGGTTTCCGGAGCAGAAGCTGACCGTGAAGGAAGCGATCGAGGCTTACACCATGGGCTCGGCCTATGCTGAATTTCAGGAAAACGAAAAGGGGTCGATCACGGCGGGAAAGTTGGCGGACATGGTGCTGCTCAGCGATGATGTGCTCAACATCGATCCGGTGAAGATCCGCGACGTCCGGGTGCTCAAGACCTGGGTCGGTGGCAAAGTGACGTACGACGCTGAAGGAATGAAGCAGTGACGATCGTGAACGAGGGGCGTCCGGAGGGACTACAACAGTTCCAATCTCAAGTGATCCTTGATGCTCTCCCGCTGCCGGATCAAGCGCGCCTTTGTTCCTTCCACCAAGACTTCAGCTGGCTTACTCCGGGTGTTGTAGTTTGAGCTGAGCACGGCGCCGTATGCGCCAGTGTCGAGAATCGCCAGCAGGTCGCCTTCGCCGACGACTGGCA
Organism: Terriglobia bacterium; assembly: GCA_020073015.1. Lineage (GTDB taxonomy): Bacteria > Acidobacteriota > Terriglobia > Terriglobales > Acidobacteriaceae > Acidiflorens. The sequence continues at coordinate 6,861 of JAIQFZ010000169.1, forward strand.
GCTCGCGCTCGCGAGCAAAGAAATCTCCGGTCTCGCAGACTGGACCGACAACGTCCGTGGTTTCCTTTTCCTGGGATCGGCAGGTTACGGGGACAATTTCGTGATAGGCGCGGTACAGCGACGGCCGCAGCAGGTCATTCATCGCCGCATCTACGATCAGGAACCGCTTATGGTTATTCGTCTTCCGGTAGAGCACGCGCGTGAGCAGCACTCCGGCGGGTCCGACAATCGACCGCCCGGGTTCCAGCAACAGATGCACGTCGAGCCCGCGCAACGGTTCGAGCACGGCCTCTGCATAGGCCGAGATTTGCTCGGCGAACTGGTGCTGCGATCCCTCGTACGAAATCCCGAGGCCACCGCCGGCATCGACATAGCGGATTTCGTGCCCTTCCCGACGCAGGTGGCGCACGAACTCCGCCACGCGCAGGAGCGCGTCCTGAAAGTTACTGAGATCGGTAATCTGCGAGCCGATGTGAACGCTCACACCAGCTACCTTCAGATACGGGTGCTGGGAGGGCGGCACCGGGTCGGTCACGTCCGCCGGAAATGGCGCCGCAAGGTCGCCCGTCCACAACAGCGCCGCCACTTGCTCGATCGTGCAGGTGGTGGCCAGCGTCACAACGTCTCTGCCGGCAT
>JAIQFZ010000170.1 GCA_020073015.1 Terriglobia bacterium
GGTTGTCTCGCATGGCGGCGGACAAGACGACGTCGGCCGCTTTCGCTTCGTTCCTCGATGTCTCGGGGCGCGCATGTGGGTCTGCACGCCGGCATTCCGATTGAAACCCCGGCCATGACTGTGAACCGACTCTGCGGCTCGGGGATGCAGGCGATTGTCAGTGCCGCGCAGATGATCCAGACCGAGGAAGCGAAAACTGTGCTGGCCGGCGGCATGGAGTCGATGTCGCAGGCGCCCTTTGTGATCCGCGGGCGCGACGGGTTCACGCTGGCGCCGGGCGGCAAGCTCGAAGACTCGCTCATGGTGGCGCTGCTCGATACCTATTGCGGCCTCTACATGGCGAATACCGCGGAACTCTACGGAGAGCAGCAGGGAATCACGCGCCAGGCGCAGGATGAGCTCGCCCTGCGCTCGCAGCGCGGGGCGGACACAGCCTACAAGGAAGGGCGTCTGCAGGAAGAACTCACGCCCGTGCCATTGCGCAATTCAAAAGGGGAACTTACCGGCGAGTCGCTGACCGAAGACGACCACCGGCGCCCGCAGACCACGATGGAAGGTCTGGCCAAGCTGCGCCCGGCTTTTGGCAAGAATGGTACGGTGACTGCCGGCAACGCGAGCGGCATCGTCGACGGCGCAGCGGCGGTCGTGGTGATGTCGCTCGAGCAGGCGCAGAAGCGGAATCTCACTCCGCTGGGACGGATCGTGAACTGGGGCATCGCGGGCGTTGAGCCGAAGCTGATGGGACGCGGGCCGGTGCCGGCAACGAAGATTGCCTTGCAGCGGGCCGGGCTGACGCTGGACTACATCGATTTGATTGAAGTGAACGAGGCATTTGCGGCGCAGTATCTGGCGGTTGAGAAAGAGCTCGGCCTCGACCGCGAGAAAGTCAACGTCAACGGTGGAGCGATCGCGTTGGGTCATCCGCTGGGTGCAACGGGCACGCGGCTGGTGATCACGCTGCTATATGAATTGCGCCGCCGGAAGAAGAAGTACGGGCTGGCGACGGCCTGCATTGGCGGCGGGCAGGGGATCGCAATGGTGGTGGAGAGCTTTCATTAGGTTTTTTCTCACTATGCCGCGAAATGACATGTGGAGTCTTCGAAACGGTGTGGCCGGCGCTGTAGCCATTCTATTGACCGACTATTTCCGGATCCAACTGCATGGGCGGCTGGGACTGTCCGCACCGTTATCTGGTGCGTTAGGGTTTGTGACCTCTTTTGGCTTGGCCTATTTCTATGGAGAAGGGTTCGGGTGGACTAAGCGGACATATCTCCTCATTCTGTTCTCAGGTGCCATCGCTATCTACATTGTTGGCAAGCTTAGCTGGTAGAGAAGAAACTCCTGATGAGAGGTTCTCAAATGTGGTCAAAGGAATTCATATGGAAATCAAAAAAGTTGGCGTTTTAGGTTGCGGTCTCATGGGCTCCGGAATCGCGCAGGTCGCGGCGATGGCCGGGTTTGATGTATCGGTGCTCGAAGTCGAACAGAAGTATCTTGACAAGGGCTTTGCCGGAATTGAGAAGTCGCTCGCCAAGTTTGCCGAGCGGCCGGTGGACAAGGGCGGGATCACGGCGCAGCAAAAAGACGCGATCCGCGCGCGGCTGAAGGGGACGACCGACCGGCAAGACCTCGCCGATTGCGACATCGTCATCGAGGCCATCATCGAAAACGTGCAGCAGAAGCGCGACATGTACGACTCGCTCGACGGGATCGTGAAGCGCGAGGCGATTTTCGCGACCAACACGTCCTCGATCTCGGTCACCGAATTGATGGCCGCGACCAAGCGTCCGGAGCGCTTCATCGGCCTGCACTTTTTTAATCCCGTGCCGCTGATGAAGCTGGTCGAGGTCGTGAAGACGATCGCCACTGCGCCCGACGTGTACGACGCGGCCTACGAGTTCGCGAAGAAGCTGGGCAAGGTGCCGGTGCGCACCTCTGACAAGACAGGATTCATCGTGAACCGGCTGCTGGTGCCGTATCTGCTCGATGCGATCCGCGCGTACGAAGAGGGCGTGGGTTCAATCGAAGACATCGACAACGCCATGAAGCTCGGCTGCGGCTATCCGATGGGACCGTTCACGTTGCTCGATTTCGTCGGCCTCGATACCACCTACTACATCACGCAGGTCATGTACGACGAATTCAAGGAACGCCGCTTCGCCTCGCCCCCGCTCTTGAAGCGCCTGGTGATGGCGGGCTGGTACGGCAGAAAGACGGGGCGCGGCTTTTATGATTATGCGAATCCGGAGAAGCCGGTGGCGAATGAACTGTAGGTTGTCGTTTGTCGGATCAAGGTATGAGATTTCGACTCTTAGCGCTCGTTGCATTTTCGTTAGTCGGTGCTTCGCCATTGGCGGGTGCGTCAGACAATGACCATTGCCGAGCCCAAGTGCTGATGCCGGAGGATCTCAAACAAACTCAAGAGATACCTTCGCCGGACGGCCAGCGTCGCGCCGCGCTGAGCGGATATAGAGAGTTCAAAGATTCTGAAGGCGGATTGTTGCAGGTTTTTCAGGGGCGGAAATTGCTCCGGCAATTCAGATTGAGAGGTCTGAGCGCCGGTATTTACATTAAATGGGCGCCAGATTCAGCGGCTTTTTACCTCATGTGGAGCGACGGCGGTGCGATCGGTAACTACCACGTGAGGGTATTTCGGGTCAAAGCCGATCGGGTGCTTGAAGTTCCAACAACTAGAATTGCTGAAATGGACTTTGCCAAAAAACACTACTGCAGAGCCCGCGGAAATAACGTGTACGCTGTTCATTGGCTCGCCGACTCAGGCGAGATTGTGGTCTCGACCGAGGTGTATCCAACGAGTGATTGCGGCAAGGATCTGGGTTTCACAGCGGGATACCTTGTCCACACTGATGACGGAACGATCATCAAGCGATTCTTGGAGCCTGAGATCGAATGGGAGATTAAGTCTTGTTCCGCCTTCTAAACTTGTTTCATAGAGCGGGACCCCGCGCGCTCTTCGGTTAACTGAAGATAACAGGTTTACCCTATGAACTTCGAAAACATCCTCCTCTCAAAGAAAAACTCCATCGCCTACGTCACCGTCAACCGTCCCAAGGTGCTCAACGCGCTCAATATGGCGACCATGGAAGAGTTGCGGGCGGCGTTTCACGACATCAAGAACGATGCGGCGATCCGCGCGGTGATCTTTACCGGCGCAGGCGAGAAGGCGTTCATTGCGGGCGCTGATATCGCTGAGCTGGCCAAGCACGATGCCGTGTCGGGCAAAGAGTACACGCATCGCGGGCAATCGGTGCTGAACCTCATCGAAAACCTTGGTAAGCCGGTGATTGCCTGCATCAACGGATTTGCCCTCGGCGGCGGGTGCGAGATGGCCATGGCCTGCACCATGCGTCTCGCCAGTGATAACGCAAAGCTCGGCCAACCCGAGGTGAAACTGGGCATTATCCCCGGCTATGGTGGAACGCAACGCTTGCCGCGCCTGGTGGGCAAAGGTCTCGCCATGCAGATGGTGCTGGCCGGCGAGATGATCACGGCGCAGGAGGCGCATCGCATCGGACTGGTCAACGAAGTAACGGCCCCGGCGGACTTGATCCCGCGCGCGGAGGCCATCGCTGCCAAGATTGTCGCCAATGCGCCGCTGGCCGTGCAGTATGCCATGGAGGCGGTGAACAAGGGCATGGAGATGACGCTCGCCGAGGGCCTGTACTTGGAAGCGACTCTGTTCGGCGTCTGTTGTGCGACCGAAGACAAGAAGGAAGGCACGACGGCGTTTTTGGAGAAGCGTCCGGCACAGTTCAAGGGGAAGTAAGACGGAGAACAACACGAGAAAAGCATTAAAACCCGAACGCCCTCCTGAACCGCCGGTTCGCGCACTCGAAGGCAGCCTGAGCGCGTCCGGAAAGCGGTTTGCCATCGTCGTCTCCCGGTTCAACGCCTTCATCACGGAAAGGCTCTTTCAAAGCGCCTACGACGGACTGCTCCGCTCTGGCGCGAAAAAGAAGGATGTCGTGCTTGTCCGTGTCCCTGGTTCTTTCGAAATTCCCTCCGCTGCCCGCACGCTCGCTGAGACGAAGAGGTATGACGCGATCATCTGCCTTGGCTGTCTCCTCCGTGGCGATACGGCTCACTACGACGTGATTGTCAATGAAGTTACGCGCGGCATTGGACAGTCGGCGCAGGAGACCGGCGTGCCGCACGCGTTCGGCGTCCTGACCTGTGACACGCTCGAGCAGGCCATCGACCGCGCCGGGTTGAAGATGGGCAACAAAGGATTCGAAGCGGCGCTCGCAGCGGTCGAGATGGCGAATCTGAAGAGAGCTGTCAGCCCTCAGCTCTCAGCTGTCAGTAAGAAAGGTCTCCGGTCTCAGGTGTCAGGTATGAGGAAAGGCAAGACCGCCGCCGCTCCGTCTCCTCGGACACGAAAGCCCCGCTCCTGATCTACTTTCTTCCGCATTGCAAACTGTCCTGTAAACTGTTTTCAGTCTCGACAGCTGCAAGGTTTTACTGACAGCTGAGAGCTGACAGCCGATAGCTTTTATGGGTACTCGACGTAAATCCCGCGAACTGGTGCTGCAGATGCTGTTTCAGGCCGACATGGGCAAGCAGACCGCAGACGTTGTCCGGAAAACTTTCTGGTCCGAGCGCAGCAATGTGGACGACGAAGTACGGGGTTTTGCCGACGACCTGTTTCGTCTGGCGAGCGAGCGTCTGACCGAGATCGACGGCCTGATCGAGAAGCACACCCAGCACTGGCGCATGGACCGCATGGCTACGGTCGATCGCAATGTGCTGCGCGAAGCCGTGGCAGAGTTCTTGGGCTATCCCGAGACGCCGCGCGCCGTGGTCATCAACGAAGCGCTTGAAATTGCGCGGAAGTTCTCAACCCCGGAATCCGTCCAGTTCATCAACGGCGTGCTCGACAGCGTCGGCAAAGACGTGGGCCCGGTGTAGGCTGGCGACTCATCCCTCCGATACCAAGGACTCTCTGCCGATGTTTCCCGCTATAGTTCCGACTGGAGTGCCGGCTTTCGCGGACAAGAGTGTCCGCGCCACACAATCACTGCGGCTTAATGGCAATCAGGTTCGGGAAACAGGGCGGGGCACTCGCCGAGTTGCACATGCTGTTGTTGGTGTTGATGTTGACGTACGGTACCTGCTGGAAATCTCCGCCGCTCAAGGTGTTGATGAGGTGCACGGACCCGCTCGTACACTGCGGCGGATTCGTGTTCGAAAATGCGTCGCACGCGGCCACGAACACCTGGCTCCCGTCCGTCGAGGCCGAGGCCGCCAGGGGCAGTCCGTTATTGGCCAGCGCGATCGGGGTCGTCGTCTGTTGATTCAAGTCTGCAACCAGCACTGCCGGAACGTTTTTCGCCACCACGATCACCTGCGACCCGTTCCCGACAACCCGCATGTAGAGCGGAACGAAGTTGCCCTGGCCAAGGTTCATGGAAGGGCCCGCGCTGAAGCCCTTGTACGTCGGGAGATCCGTGTGGAAAGCTGGATCGTTGCAGGTGAAGATTCCGTGGTCGAGTGGCGCCCCCGCTATGAACTGGGCTGTAAGAGTCTGGATGTTCGGTGGTTCGAGCGCGATCACGTTCTGCGTAACAACTGATTGGCTAGCGTTGATCAATACATCCTGGACTTCCGGCGCCGGAACAAGCTTCAGCGGAGTGCTGGTTAAAGCAACGGGGTTGCTAATATCACCCCTATCGGCGAGGTCGCATGTCGCAAAAGCCGAGACCTGATTCGCCGGCGTCCCTGCCACAAACGCGAAGCTCCCATCCGCCGAGAAAGCCACATCGGTGACGGACGCAGCCACGGTCACGGGGAACAGCGCGTCCACGCTCGAGTAGACATACATCACGCCCGCGTCGGTCAGAATGAAAATCTTCATCTCGTTCGGGGAGAAGGCAGCAGCCGTGGCCGTGCCACTGGGCAAGATCAAGTCGACGGGCGCGGACCCGGCGCTGTAGATGTAGACCTGAGGAGGGACGGAATTTCCGTCGGACACCACCACTCGATTCCCATCCGGCGAAATCGCCAGCACGATGCCACACAGCGAAACGCTGCAGGGGGTGGGCGAGGCAGAAACCGGGGTGACGGTAAGGCTGCTCGCGCCGACGTCCAGGTACATCAGGCCTTGCTCGCTTCCAAAATAGATCCGGGCGCCTTGCTGGTTGAACATCATGGAGTTCGGCGTGCGGGGCAGGCTCGCGCTTGCGCCGATGGGCGTAGTGCCTGACGTGACCGCAAATGTGAAGCTGGCGCAGTCCGGGCCCGTGCCGCAGTCCGTGGTCGCCGTCCATGCCGTATAAGTTGGAGGCTTGGTCGCGGTAATGTTCGCCGTGATCACGCCATATCCCGGCTCGCCGTTGGGCAGATTCCCACCCGAGGCGTAAACCGGCAGTCCGGGCAACACCCCGATGTTGCAGGTCGGTGGAGTGCACGAAGCAGAAATATCCGCGCTGCCCTGGTTCGACCGGGCCGTAACGGAATTGCTTCCCGCGGTGCTCGTCGCACTCGAGAAATTTGCGACTTCCGGATTCGATGAACTCCAAATCAGAGGCGGGTTGGTCAGGGTTACGCCCAACGTGTCGACGACGGTGGCCTTGATCGTCTTTGCGCCACCATTGTTGATGGAAAATGAGTTTCCAGTCCCCCCCACAATCTGCAGCCGGATAGAACTGACCAGGCAGCTGGTGAAGGGAGTCGTGAGCGGGGCGCTGGTGGTCCCGGAAACGCTGGCAAAGAGTTGAGTTCTGCCCGGAGTCTTGGCCGTGACCTGCGTCTGGTTCGGCAGCAGACCGGTGATGGTATTCACCGTGAGCACGTTCGCATTCGATGTGGACCAGGTGAGCGGTCCTACCGTGTCCGTAATGTCGTGCTGGTTGATGTCGTAGGCGACCGCCTGGTAGTCCCAGGTTTGACCCTCCGAAAAGCAGTCGTTGAGCGGCGGGCTGACGGGGCTGACTTGGATGCTATCGATATGTTGATGGACGTAAACCGTGGTTGGGGCGCTGCTAACGCCATCGACGGTCGCCGTGACCAGGGCAATCCCCGGCACGCCCGGAGAACAGATCGTTCCCGTCGAGTCCCAGGAACCGGCGCAAGCCGCGCCGAAGCTCGTGATGCTGAGCGGGGCGGGGTTCGAGTTTCCGCTAGTCACGGTAAATTGAATCGAAGTGGCAACCACGGTTTGGCCAATGGCGTTTCTAGCCGTAGCGCCAAAGATGGGAGCGGCCCCGATGTCGATGGAGAGGTTCCCGCCAGGGGTCAGGGTGACGGTTTGCACGCCTCCGCCTCCGCTGCCGCCGCTGTTGCTGCCGACGCATCCCGTCAGGGACGCCAAGAGGGAAATGGCCAGTACTATAAGGATGCCGGTACCGCTACGATGCATGAACCCTCCTCGCGCCGGTTGTCCGGACGCGAGCCTAGTGTGGAGGGACGCGAGCCTAGTGTGGAGCGGAAAACTGTCAGTGTAGAAGGTCATCGGGATTTTGAGCAAGGGCAGAGGACCCAGGTTTCAAAGTTTCATAGTTTCAAGGACGGGACAGCATTGGGGAACGTTCCCAGACGACTTGAGCCCTTGAAACTCTGAAACCCTGAAACGTTGAAACCTATGTTTCTGAGATGCGTCGATGAGTGGTTGACGATGTGCAAGCGAGTTGCTATTATCAAAAGGTTCCGCGAGTTAAGTCTGGCTTGCCTGTGTGCGGTAGCTTGTTGCGCTGCGCAACCTGCGTCGGCGACAAGTTCCGGGAAAACCTTGGCTGAGCTTTGAGGAAGTACGGACTCGGTCGGAAGTGGGAACCGGGGACGCCCTCGCTGAAACGTCCTGCGAAAACCTCCGCGCCCGAAGTAGGGGAGTCACGCGAGGCTATGCAGGGGAAAGCAGACGAAACGGAACGCCTCCGAACCGGAGTTGGGGTGAGGCGTGGCGTCACCGTCGTCGGCGATTAGTCAGAACGGGAAACCAAAATTCTCACCGGCATGGTGCGCGGGAGAGTATGGCTGGGCGCAAGCAGCCTGTGCCAGACCGGGAGGCGCGGCGAGTTTGCGTCTCTAAAGCAGATGTCCAGTGAAGGCGAGAAGTTTAGCGCCTCGGGTGTAGAGACGCGGTGAGCCGCGTCTTGCTGAAGGAGTGGCGAGAATGCCTACTTTTAATCAGTTGGTGAAGTCGGGCCGCGAGCGGCCCCGCTACAAGACGGCCAGTCCGGCGTTGCAGTCCTGCCCGCAAAAACGCGGGGTTTGCACGCGCGTGTACACGCAGACGCCGAAGAAGCCGAACTCGGCCCTCCGCAAGGTCGCCCGGGTTCGTCTGACCAATGGAATTGAAGTTACGACCTACATCCCGGGCGTCGGCCACAACTTGCAGGAGCACTCGATCGTGCTCATCCGCGGCGGCCGCGTGAAGGATCTGCCCGGCGTTCGCTACCACGTAGTTCGTGGAACGCTCGACGCCACCGGCGTAGCCAATCGCCAGCAGGGACGCTCGAAATATGGAGCGAAGCGCCAGAAGAAAGCATAGTAGAGACGCGGCTTGCCGCGTCTGGGCTCTAGCCAGAAGCTAGCAGCCAGGAGCTAGAAGCTGAAATGCCTCGTAAAGGATATATCGCGAAACGCACGGTGGAGCCGGATCCGGTCTACGGGTCCGATCTGGTGACCAAGTTCATCAACTCCATGATGTGGCAGGGCAAGAAGTCGACTGCCGAAGGCATTTTCTATAAGTCGCTCGAGAAGCTGCAGGAAAAGGGCGGTGACGAGGCCCTCAAGCTGTTCAAGAAGGCGGTCGAGAATGCCAAGCCACTGCTCGAAGTGAAGACCCGCCGCGTCGGTGGCGCGAACTACCAGGTGCCGATCGAGGTCGGTCCGGACCGGCGCACCTCGCTCGCGATTCGCTGGATCGTAAGCTATTCGCGCGAGCGCGGCGAAAAGGGAATGATCGACAAGCTGTCGAACGAATTGCTCGATGCCGCCAACGGCAAGGGCGCTGCCATCAAGAAGAAAGAAGACGTGCATCGCATGGCGGAAGCGAACAAGGCATTTGCGCATTACCGGTGGTAGGCGGCGCGGAGCGCCGCAGCCACTAGCTTCTAGCTACTAGCTAGGAGCTAGCAGGCAGAAGCTGAATTTCAGAGCCCCAGAAAGAAGAGTAGAGAACGAGCCGTGCCCAGAACAGTCCCATTAGAGCGTTGCAGGAACATCGGCATCATGGCGCACATCGATGCCGGCAAGACCACCACGACCGAGCGCATCCTGTTTTATACGGGCAGGACGCACCGCATCGGCGAGGTGCATGAAGGCACGGCCACCATGGACTGGATGGAGCAGGAGCAGGAGCGCGGCATCACCATTACTTCGGCGGCCACCACCTGTACCTGGCGCGACATTCGCGTCAACATCATCGATACGCCCGGCCACGTGGATTTCACGGCCGAGGTGGAGCGCTCGCTGCGCGTGCTCGACGGCGCGGTTGCCGTATTTGACGCCGTGCACGGCGTCCAGCCGCAGTCAGAAAAAGTATGGCGTCAGGCCGATAAATACGGCGTCCCGCGAATTTGCTTTATTAACAAGATCGACAAGATGGGTGCTGATTTCGAGCATGCCGTCGATACCCTCCGCAAGCGCCTCAATGCCAAGCCCGTCGCGATTCAGATTCCCATCGGCCAGGAAGACAAGTTCAAGGGTGTCGTGGATCTTATCGACATGAAGGCGATCGTCTGGACGGACGAGACCATTGGGTCCGAGTACCTCACCGAGGAGATTCCCGCTGACTTGAAGAAGAAAGCGGAAGCCTTCCACACGCAACTGGTGGAAACCGTCGCGGAGAACGACGACGACATTCTGCACAAGTTCCTCGAAGGCGAAGCGATTTCGGCCGACGAGTTGAAGGCTTCCCTGCGCAAGTCGACCATTGGCCTGAAGTTGTTCCCGGTCGTGGTCGGAACCGCCTTCAAGAACAAAGGTGTACAACCGCTGCTCGATGCGGTGGTGGATTACCTGCCCTCCCCCCTTGACGCACTCGAAACGCATGGCCTGAATCCTGAGGACGGCAAGCCGATCACCCGCAAGGCTGACGACAAAGAGCCTTTCGCGGCGCTGGCGTTCAAGATCATGGCCGACCCGTATGTCGGCCAGTTGACGTTCATTCGCGTGTATTCGGGCCAGTTGAAGTCGGGCGAGTCGGTCATGAATGCCCGCACTCAGAAGCATGAGCGCATTGGGCGCCTGCTGAAAATGCACGCCAACAAGCGCGAAGACATCCAGGAAATTCTCGCGGGCGACATCTGCGCGGCGGTCGGTTTGAAGAACGTCGGCACCGGCGACACCATCTGTAACGAGAAGCATCCGATCCTGCTCGAGTCGATCGAGTTTGCAGTGCCGGTCATCTCGGTGGCGGTTGAGCCGAAGACCAAGGCCGACCAGGAAAAAATGGGCATGGCGCTGGCCAAGTTGGCACAGGAAGATCCCACCTTTAAGGTTCACACCGATCCCGACAGCGGGCAGACCATCATCAGCGGCATGGGCGAGTTGCATCTCGAGATCATCGTCGACCGCATGATGCGCGAGTACAAGGTTGAAGCCAATGTCGGCAAGCCGCAGGTGGCGTATCGCGAGACCATTCGCAGGCACTCGGAAGCGGAAGGCAAGTACATTCGCCAGACTGGTGGCCGCGGCCAGTACGGGCACGCCAAGATTCGTCTTGAGCCGAACGAGCCCGGCAAAGGCTACGAGTTCATCAACGATATCGTCGGCGGCACGGTGCCGAAGGAGTACATCAAGCCCATCGATCAGGGGATGCAGGAAGCCATGGAAGGCGGCGTTCTGGCCGGCTATCCGATGGTGGATATCAAGGCGACCCTTTACGACGGTAGCTACCACGAAGTCGACTCCAACGAAATGGCGTTCAAGATTGCCGGCTCGATGGCCTTCAAGGAAGCTGCCCGCAAGGCGAGCCCGGTGATTCTTGAGCCGGTGATGGCGGTGGAAGTGGTGACGCCGGAAGACTACGCCGGAGCCATCATGGGCGACCTGAGTTCGCGCCGTGGACGCATCGAAGGGATGGAGCACCGCGCCGGTTCGCAAGTGATCAAGTCCATCGTTCCGCTAGCGGAAATGTTTGGTTACGCGACCCACATGCGTTCCAGCACCCAGGGCCGCGCCGAGTACTCGATGCATTTTGCGCGATATGAGGAAGCCCCGCGTTCGGTGGCAGAGGAGATCATCGCCAAGACGCAGGGAAAGACGACAACGAAGTAGTCGCTTGTTGATGGTCGCTAGTCGCTAGCAAAACGAAGCAGTGAAGGGTGCAGAATCAAGCCCCGAAGGGGCGGAATAAGTTAGCCCAGGGCGTAAGCCCTGGGTCGGTGAAGCGCAGGAACTGAGTCCCGTAGGGACGACACACGCGGGCAAGAGTGCCCGCGCCACACGGAGCAAGGAAATGGCGAAGGAAAAATTTGACCGCACAAAGCCGCACTGCAACGTAGGGACGATTGGTCATATCGACCATGGGAAGACGACGTTGACGGCGGCGATCACGAAGGTATTGCAGAAGCACAACCCGAAGATTGTGTTCCGGTCGTTTGATTCGATCGACAACGCTCCGGAAGAGAAGGCGCGCGGGATCACCATCGCGACCGCGCACGTGGAGTACGAGACGGCGAACCGGCACTACGCACACGTCGACTGCCCGGGCCACGCCGACTACATCAAGAACATGATCACGGGCGCGGCGCAGATGGACGGCGCGATCTTAGTTGTGGCAGCGACCGACGGTCCAATGCCGCAGACGCGCGAGCACGTGCTGCTGGCGCGCCAGGTGGGTGTGCCGTACATTGTCGTCGCGCTGAACAAGTGCGATGCGGTCGATGATCCCGAGTTGCTGGATCTGGTCGAACTCGAAGTACGTGAGCTGTTGAAGAGCTACAAGTTTCCCGGCGACGACGTGCCGGTGATCCGGCTTTCTGCGCTGGGCGCATTGAACGGCGAAGAGAAGTGGGAGAAGCAGATTGACGCGCTGATGGAGGCGGTGGACAAGAGCGTGCCGCAACCGGCGCGTGAACTGGACAAGCCGTTCCTGATGCCGATCGAAGACATCTTCTCGATTCAGGGCCGCGGCACCGTTGTCACGGGAAGAATTGAGCGCGGCAAGGTGAAGGTGGGCGAGGAAGTGGAAATCGTCGGCTTCCGCGAGACGCGCAAGACGGTCGTGACGGGCGTGGAAATGTTCAAGAAGCAGCTGGACGAAGGTCTGGCCGGCGACAACGCCGGGTTGCTGCTGCGCGGCATTGCGAAGGAAGACGTGGAGCGGGGGATGGTGCTGGCGAAGCCGGCGTCGATCACGCCGCACACGAAGTTCAAGGCGGAGGTGTACATCCTGACGAAAGAAGAAGGCGGAAGGCATACGCCATTCTTCAAGGGATACCGTCCGCAGTTTTACTTGAGAACGACGGATGTGACCGGAGTAGCGGAGTTGCCGGCGGGCACGGAGATGGTGATGCCGGGCGACAACGTGAGCCTGGTGATCGAGCTGATCACACCGGTGGCGATGGAAAAGCGAAGGCGGGCACACGGTCGGCGCGGGCACGATCGCGGAGATTGTTCAGTAGCTAGTGTGGCGCGGACACTCCTGTCCGCGCTGCATGCGGTATCCGGACAGTCAGCGCGGACAAGAGTGTCCGCGCTACACAAAACGCGGCTTGCAGCTTGCCGCCAGTTCTTTCTTCCCGGAGAGCCGGGAGGGGTTAGAGAGTGAAACAGTGATTGGAAAAGAGAGAATCCGAATCCGGTTGAAAGCCTACGACTACCGCATCCTGGACCAGTCGACGGGCGAGATCGTGGAAACAGCGAAGCGCACCGGCGCGCAGATCGCGGGCCCGATTCCGCTGCCCACGATGAAGAACAAGTACTGCGTGCTGCGTTCGCCGCACGTCGACAAGAAGTCGCGGGAGCAGTTTGAAATCCGCACGCACAAGCGCCTGCTCGACATTCTCGAGCCGACCCAGCAGACGGTTGACGCGCTCATGAAGCTTGATCTCCCGGCGGGTGTGGACGTCGAGATCAAGGCGTTCGGGAAGGAACATAAGTAGCTCTCAGCCGTCAGCTCTCAGCTGTCAGCAAAGGTGGAGCGACGATGATCAGCCCCGAAGGGGCGGAATAAGTTAGCCCAGGGCGTAAGCCCTGGGTGAGCGCGAAAAATCAATTGA
>JAIQFZ010000032.1 GCA_020073015.1 Terriglobia bacterium
GGTGTTTGCGGCTGCACTCCTGTTTTCGATGGTGCGGGAATGGAGTGCACCGGCGTCCTGCCCGCGGCTGGAATTACGCGCGCCATCCCACTCATCGCCAAGAGCGCGATGACGGTGGCACCCGCCCCGCTTGTCAGAAAGCGGTGAACTGGATCCGGCGATCGTCTTCTCCCACTCGTTCCAGAACAATTTCCAGGTTCCGATCACGGACGAATCGCGGGAACTTTTCTCCCCACTCGATCAGGAGGATGCTATCGGGCGAGAGCAGGTCGTCGAGTCCGAGGGTTTCCAGTTCGCGCTCGGTGTCGATCCGGTAAAGGTCAATGTGATAGAGGGTGGCACGTGGGCTGCGATATTCGTGGACCAGGGTAAAGGTAGGGCTGGTGACGTCCTGGGCGGAAGCGGCGTGGAAGCCTTCAGCGATTCCCTTGACGAGCGTGGTTTTACCGGCGCCCAGATCGCCGCGCAGTAGAACGATGAGAGGCGGAGAAAGCTGGGCCGCGAGTTGGCGTCCGAAGGCGATGGTTTCGGCCGCGGAGTGCGTGAGGGCGTGGGACGTCATCGCAGAGGACCCAGTATAACGACAAGCGGTCCTCTGGCGGGCGCGGAACTCAGAGTCCGGGCGGCGTTTTCAGCCGATCGGAGACCGGGTCGAGGAAGCTGCGATCGAGCGCGGAATCAAGCGCCATGCGCAGCTTGCGGTGGTCTTCGTCGCCCAAGGCAATGAAGCGAAAAGGCTGCAGGCAGGCGCTCTGAAACTTGCGCATAGGCGGCAGCATCTCGGCCATGCCATGAACGGCACCGGAGCGGGTGTGAAAGGCAATCTCCACGAAATCGCCGGCAGAGAGTTCGTGCTGCAACTGGAGCAGACCGCCGGTGATGGAAATGGATTGCAGTTTGGCACGCGCCCGCTCGCCACTTTCGGCTAGGACTGCGGCTCCGACCGACCCGTTGAGTTGTACGCGGGGCGACCGCTGGTTGGCATTGGGTTGGGGAAAGTGAGTCATAGCTGGGAAAAAACTATGGCACGGCCGGAACAGTTAGGGGAGATTACCAAAGCAGTTGTACACGAGCGTCATGGCCAGAAGTCTGTACGAATACGCCTGCCACTTGGGAGGTCTGCGATAATAACGCCAGTAACTTTTCGGTCCGCGCCGAAGAGAGTACCTTTGTGCATAGAGTATTGAAAAGACGAAGTTTGCGCGAAATTGAGGGGTTCGGAGATGCATTCATGACGAAACGGTCCAGGCTCTATTTTGCAGTGGTCGCGGTTT
Organism: Terriglobia bacterium; assembly: GCA_020073015.1. Classification (GTDB taxonomy): domain Bacteria; phylum Acidobacteriota; class Terriglobia; order Terriglobales; family Acidobacteriaceae; genus Acidiflorens. The sequence goes on from JAIQFZ010000032.1 coordinate 1,275, forward strand.
GCTTTCTCGGGGCGCTCCTGACAGGATGCTCGCGCGATCCGAACGTCCGCAAGCAGAAGTACCTGGAAAGCGGTGAGCGCTACTTTGATAAGGGCCAGTACAAGGAAGCCGCTATCCAGTTTGAGAACGCGATCCAGGTGGACGCGCGCTTCACGGAAGCCCACTACAAGCTTGCCCAGACCGCGATGAAACTCCAGCAGTGGCCGGGCGCGTACCAGGAACTGGTGAAGACGGTGGAACTCCAGCCGGATCATTATGCCGCCCATCTGGACATGGCGAACCTTCTCATCGCCAACCGGCAGCTGAGCGACGCCAAGGAACATTTGGATCTGCTCACCCAGAAGCAACCGAACAATCCCGAAGTGTTTGTCGCGGTCTCCAACTACGCGCTGTTGAACAACGACGGCGCGGGAGCCCTGGCCGCCATGCAGAAAGCGCTGCAACTGGATCCCAACCGCTCCGATTCGTATCTGAGCCTGGCGGCCGTCCAGATGCGCGCATCCCAATGGGATGCGGCGGAAGCAAGTTTCAAGAAGGGGGTGGAGCTCAGCCCCAAGTCGACGAATGCGCTGATCTCGCTGGGGAACTTCTACCAGGTACGCGGGCGATTTGCGGAAGCGGAGCCATTGTTCCGGCGAGCGATTGACAGCGCGCCCAGCGATCCCGAGCCGCGCGGCTCGCTGGCCCGACTGTATTTGGCCGAGAGCAAGTTCTCGCAGGCCGAGGATTTCCTCCGGCAGTCGAAGAAGGATTTTCCCAACAACTCGGTGGGCTACCGCATGCTGGGCGACTTCTACTTTGCCAATGACCAGATCGACAAGGCCACGGCGGAATACGGGGCGCTGTATCAGGACCACCCCAAGGATATGGTGGTCAAGAAGAACTACATCCAGCTGTTAATCCTGAAGGACCAACTCGAGCAGGCACGCAAGCTGAATGACGAGGTGATCAAAGCCAAGCCCGATGACATCGACGCCCAGATTTACAAGGGCGAGATTGAGATTCGGGGCGGCAAGGCAAGCGACGCTGCTAACACCCTGCAGGGGGTGCTGAAAACCGAACCCGATAATGGCGTCGCGCACTACCAGCTGGGACTGGCCTTCGACCAACTGGGCAATGCCAGCCGGGCGGAAGCAGAATGGCAAAACGCGGTCCGGCTGCGTCCTGACATTGTGGAAGCGCACCGTGCGCTGGCGGGGGCCGCGATTCATCGCGGCGATGCCGCGGCGCTGGCGCAAGCAGCGGACCAGATCATCAGTCTGCAGCCCGCAGCTCCGGACGGATACCTCCTGCGCGCCGTGGCCGAGATCGATCGCAAGCAATTTGCGGCAGCGGACGACTTTATCAAACAGTCGCTCGAGAAAGAGCCCAAGAACCCGGCGGCCTACGTGCAATTGGGAAACTTGCGGATGGCGCAAAACAAGCTGGCCGACGCACAAAGGGCCTATCAACAGGCGCTGGATCAGGATCCAAACTCGACCGACGCACTGGGCGGCGTGCTCAACGTAGACCTGGTGCAGAAGCAGCCCGATAAGGCGATTGCGAGGGCGCAAGCCCAAATTGCCAAGTATCCCAACAACACCGGCTTTCACACCATGCTGGGCCGTCTGTTCATGGAGCAGAAGAAGGACTATCCGGGCGCGGAAACGGAATTCCGACGGGCCATTGAACTGGACAAGAACAACTCCGACGCAGTGCTGAAGCTGGGCATGGCACAGAACGAGAGCGGCGCGAGTGATCAAGCGCTTCAGACTTTTCTGGATGGCGCCAAGACGAACCCGAAAGAAATCGCGTTTTACCTGCTGGCCGGCAGCATCTACGAGAACCGGCGGGATTGGGACAAGGCAAAACAGATGTACCAGAAAGTGCTGGAGCTTCGGCCCGATAATCCGCTGGCCTCCAACAACATGGCGTACGTGATGCTGCAGCAGGGCGGGAATGTGGACGTGGCTCTGGCCATGGCGCAGACGGCGCGGCGCCAGCTTCCCGACAATCCCAACTCCGCCGACACGCTGGGCTGGGCCTACTACCAGAAGGGCGTGTACACGAACGCGATCAACCTGTTCAAAGAAGCCGTGAAGAAAGAACCGGAAAACGCGACCTACATTTATCACCTCGGACTTGCTTACGCCAAAAATGGACAGGCCGCGCTGGCCCGGCAACAGCTGGATCGCGTGGTGAAGATCAAGCCGGGGTCGACCGAGGTGGAAGAGCTGCGGAGGGCAGTGGCGGGGGCGAAGGGGTAGGCCGAAGGCAGCAGTCAGAAGTCAGATAGCAGAAGTTCTTGAGCTTGTATTGGCAATGTGTAGCGCCGCCGCCTCGGCGGCAGTCGTGGGGGCGCCCCGCCCCCACCGCGAGGGCAAGTTGCCCTCGCCCTTCGGCTTCGCTCAGGGCAGGCTGCCGGCAGGTTGCCGGCGCTACGGTTCAGGGCAGGGTCACACCAAACCGTTCTTGTAGTTTCTCTCGCCACTCTTGATCGCTCGCCAGTACTCGCTCGTTGCGGATGCCGTTTCGGGTTTCGATCAGCTTGTCGTTGGATAACGTAATGCGGCCTTCGGCGGTCGCCCTGGAACAAATGCGATTGCGCGTGAAGTGGGAGTCGGGCGAGGTCTGCTGATAGTGGCACATGGCGGCGAAATCGGAGAGTTGGCGAGGTTGCAGGGTGAACGAGTACGCCCTTTTCCATTGGTCGTCGGTCATGACTTCGATATTGAAGACGCCTTCGACGTCGGTCAGGCGATAGATGCGCCCGATTTGGGGCTGCTCCACGCCGGGTTTCAGACGTAGCGGTTCCAGGAAACTGTCTCCGAAGCCGACATCGGCTAGCCAGGGCTCTTCGAGATCGACGCGGAGGGTGAGGTGGTCGAACTCGGGGCCGTCGCTGCCATCGGCACGGGCAACGCGGGCGGAGAGCAGGGTGACCTGGAATCCGAGCGCACGTAGGAGGGCGGCGAAGGCTCCATTGAGTTCGTAGCAGAAGCCGCCGCGGTGCTGGTTGACGATTTTGTGGAGGAAGCGGGCTTCGTCGCAGGCGATTGTGCGGCCGAGATAGATGTCGAGGTTTTCGAAGGGGACGGCGAAGAGGTGGGCGCGGTGGACCGCTTGCAACGTTACGGGCGTGGGAGCGGTCGGGACAGCGTGGTTGATACGTTTGAGGTATGCGGGCAAACTTAGCATTGTTTCGATTGGATGATCTCGGTAGGCCGGCGGAAAAGCATTTTCTACGGCGCGCAGGGTAACCGCCGCGGCTGAAGCCGACAGTAAAAACCATCCAGTTATCGCAGTGCTGGAAGCGCTGCGCCACCCAAAATCAAGAGCGGATCGAGCTTTTCAGCCACCTTTTGCGCCGTCTCGATGCACGAGGCATCCTTCCTCATACCGGCAGTTCTTCCTGCATCCAGCCACCCTGGGTTTCGAGTTTGGGTTCGCCGGCTAGATCGAGGATTAGTTTTTCGAGGATCAGGCGTTTGCCGGGGGGATTGGAGCGCAGGGCCAAGTCTGCCTTGGCTACCAAGCGGATGGCTCGGGTCAGTTCACGCTTCGATTTGTAGCGGCGGGCCTGGCGGATGATGTCGTCGGCTGCGAAGGGTGGCACGCGGAAGCCTTGCCAGAGCGCGGCCCACAGCATGCGCGGGTCGCGCACGTTGCGTTCGAGGATCACGAGCATCTGGCGGAAGGTTTTCGCGAGCATGTAGAGGTGGCCGATGGCGGCCTCTTCGCCCTCTCCGGTGGAGAGCAGGGCGTCGAGGACTTCGAGGGCGCGCACGCGGTCTTTGGCGGAGATGGCGTCGGTCAGTTCGTAGAGCGATCGCTGTTTCGCCGCGAGCACCATGGTCTCGACGTCGCCCAGCGTGATTTTTTTCTTCTCGCCTACGTAGAGAATCAGCTTCTCGAGTTCGTTCGAGACCATCATCATGTCGGCGCCGAGCGCGTCGGTCAGTTCGCGGGCGCCGTCCGCGTCGATCTTGACTCCGCGGGTCGTGCAATACTCGTCAATCCAGCGGACCGCTTCTCCTTCTTCCACGCGCGCCAACTCGACGATGCCGCAGAACGGGCCGAGATCCTCGCGGATCTTCTGGTAGCGGTCTTTGTCGGTCATGTCCATGCGGCGGGCATCGGCGGGAATGCTGATGTGGTCGGCGACGAAGATCAGGAGCGCATCGGGATTGGGGTTTTTGCAATACTGTTCGATGGCGCCGATCTTCTCTTCGTTGGAGCCGCGTCCGAACAGGGATTTCACGCCGCGCACGAAAAATACCTGGAAGGGGGCCATGAGCGAAGGGGTGCGGGCGCGATCGAGCACCTCGCTGAGGGAGGTCTCGCCCAGATCAAACTCGAACACACTGAAGTCGCGGGAGTCGGGGGCGACCAGGTGTTCGAGGATGGCATCGCGGCAGCGCTTGCGGAAGAACGCTTCATCGCCTACGAACACGTACGCCGGCTTGAGCTTGCGCGACTCGAGTTCGGAGAGGAAACGGGCCGACTGGTTGAAGCCGCGCATCAGTACGCCTCCAGGATGTTGGCCACGAGGGTGCGGGCGAAATCGCGGGACAGACGATCCACGGCGGGCGAGTCTTCCTCAAAGAAGCTGGTAAGGTCGCGCGACAATTCATACTGCTCGTGAAAAAGATAGGAGGGGTTCTGGAAGAGCACTTTTCCCTGGCGGTCGGTCAGGGTCACTTGGATGCTGACAGTGACCAGCGCGCTGGCGGCGCGGCCGGTCTTGGAATCGTACGCGACGGGCGTGGCCGAGGCGGCGAGGACTGTTCCTTTGAGTACTGCGTCGGCATCGGTCTGCGCTTCGTGGATCACATGGAATTGGGTGCGGGCGTTGAATTCGCGGACGACGGCATCGGTCAAGCGCTGCTCGATGCGGAACGTCTGACTCTGGCTGACGAAGCCGGGGATCGCGATGGTGTGGACGTTCTGGGGCAGGGCTATCGTATGTCCCACGGTGTGGTAGCCGCAACTGCTGCCGGTGGTGCTCAATGCCAGGGCTGCCAGGACTGCCCAACGAGTCATTGAATCTGACCTCGGGGGCGGGAGGCGGTCATGCTCTCGGCGCATTCGGCGGCCGTGAGGGCGGCGATGCGGAGGTTGTCGGACGCTGCCCAGAGCCAAATGCCGTTGGCATGATTGGCATCGCGGGCGAGAGAGACCAGGATGTCTCCCTGGCCAGCGGCATTGACGTTGGTCGGAGCATCCTCGGCGCCGTGAGTCACGACCACATGATCTCCGGCCAGCATCTGGGAGAAGTCTTCAATCGCGACTGGCTTCTCGGTCTCGAGGTAGATGGCGAAGGCGTGCCCATGGAAGATTGGCGCCTGGACCACGAACAGCGAGGGCTCGGCTGCACTGGGGGCAATCTGCCGGTAGTGTTTCAGGATTCGGCCGGAGATCGCTTCGAGCGCGAAGTCGGAGCGCGGTCCGTAGCGGGTGACCATGTTGAAGGCGACCTGGATGTCGTAGACGTTCTTGGGCAGTTCCTGGAACGAGAGCAGGTTCACGGTCTGCTCGTGGAGTTCGTCCATTCCCTTCTGGCCGCGTTCGGAGGCTGGCTCAAAGACGGTCGCGGCCATGCGCTGGAATTTGCCCGCCCGGAGAGCGAGCATGGCCAGAACGGTCGCGGCCGGATGAGCGACGACCACGGGGCCGGGCTGCAATTCCGGGGGCACCGGCTGGCCGGCCAGGCGCTCGATCCAGGGCGAGCGGATTGTGGCTCCCGGCTCATCTTCCAGCGCGAATGAGAGATCGACGATGGTATTGCCCAGATCGCGGGCTGCCTTCCAGTTGTTGCGCGTGCAGCGCGGGTCGGAAGCAAAGAAGGTAAAATCCACGCGCTCAAACTGCTCGGTGCGGACGCTCTGAATGAAACTCATCTCGTCTCCGACCGCTTCCAGCTGGCCGAGCGATTCGTCGTCATCGAGCAGGCGCACGTCGACGGCCGGGAAATTCCGGTCGCGCAGGATTTCGGCCAAGTCTTTTCCCTTGAGCGTGGCCGCACCCACAATGGCCACGCGATACAGGTTCGTGCCGCGGAGGTCGGGCTGCACGGAAGATTTCGGAACCGGCGTCATGGAGTCTGAGATGCCTCCCGGTAGGGCGGAGGTGCAGGCGGGGTCTTGCGGCGGATAATCCACTGCAATCGCCAGAGAACGCCGGAAGCCATATACAGCACGGCGATCGCGAATAGCACGGGCCGCGAAAATACCCAGATCAACGCGATCAACACGCCGATGAAAATGATCAGGCGGAAGGGATGGCGGGATCGGAAATCAATATCCTTGAAGCTGTAAAAGCGCCAGGTACTGACCATGAGGTAGCCGACCACGACGACCATCATGAGCCAGCTCGCCGCCGTCCACCAGGAAGCGATGGGCACTCCGGCGTAATAATGGACGACGGCGGCGATGACGCCGGCGCCGGCGGGAATCGGCATGCCCACAAAGTATTTCTTGCCCGGGCGACCCGGGTTGGACGGCTGGGGGTTGACCGCGATGTTGAAGCGAGCCAGCCGGCTCGCACCCATCAGGAGGAAGGCGAAGCAGGCAATCGAGCCTAGCTGCATGATTTTCAGACGCATTTCGGGTTGAATCGCCGCCGGCAACAAATGAAAGCCCCACATCCAGGCCAGGAGCGCTGGGGCAACGCCAAAGGTGATGACGTCGGCGAGGGAGTCGAGTTCCCTGCCGAACTCGCTTTCGGTACGGGTCATGCGCGCGATGCGCCCGTCGAGGCCGTCGAACACGACGGCAAAGCCGATCGCCCGTGCTGCATAGTCCATGTGCCAGGCCTCGGCCGGGCTGCCGTGCACGGTTTGCAGGATGGCATAGAACCCGGCCGCAATGTTGGCGGTCGTGAACAGCGAGGGCAGAATGTACATGCCCTTGCGCAGTCGTCCGCGCGTGCGGTCCGAGTCGCGGCGATGGGGAGTCAACTCTTCCATGCTGAGCCCTCCCGTTCTCCACTGGTGCTGACTCCGACGGGCTGCGCAACGGGCAGGACGGCGAGCACCGTAGCTCCGCCCTGGACGCGGTCCCCGGGTTTGACCTGGATCGCGGCATCGCGATCGAACAGCACGTCCACGCGGGAACCGAATTTGATGAGCCCGATGCGCTCACCGCGCGCGACCGTGTCGCCGACCTTGCGGTCGAACACGATGCGGCGCGCGATCAGGCCGGCGATCTGCTTGAAGATCACGGTGCGCCCCTCGCCCTCGACGGTCACGATGTTCTGCTCATTTTCTTCCGCCGAGTTCGCGCCCATGGCGTTCAGGAACTTTCCGCGCTGATAGCGCACATCGCGGATCACGCCGGCAATCGGCGAGCGGTTCACGTGCACATCGAAGACGCTCAGAAAAATGCTGATGCGGCTGCGTGGAGTTCCGCCGGTGGTCACCAGAGAAACATCGGTCACCTTGCCGTCGCCGGGAGAGACCACGGCCCCGGGGAGCGTTGGGATCTGGCGCTCGGGATCGCGGAAGAACCATAGGCAGAAGGCCGCCAGAAGCAATACTGGAATGGCATAAGGCCAAGCCGCCAGCCAGGCGATCACGCCTGCTGCGAGAATACCACCCGCACCATAGAAGTAGCCGTCACGAACCATGGGAATCAAAACGATTATAGAGCGAGGCTAGTGGATTCTACATAACTGCAATAAAAAAAGGCGCTTAGACGCGCCTGGTATGATGGCATGGCTCTACTGCGGCCTTGCGTTTTGCGGCGATTCCAAGCCCGATTGCTCAGGCCAGTCGTTCTAGGCAGACTGCCGCTGGAACTGCGATTCCAGACTCTGCATCTGGTCTTTGAGGCGCAGCTTGAGCTTCTTGAGCCGCACTTCCTCTAGTTTTTCGTCTTCGGTGAGGTATCGCTTCTGGGTGAGGGATTCCAGCCGTTGGGAATATTGCGAGTGCTCCTGAACCAGCCGCCGGAACTCTTCATGACTGGTCAGGAGATGGTCTCTCGGAGTCAGCATCCTGCAGGCCTCCTAAGATCTATTAAGGTGCGGTTAAAAGTTAGCACAGGCATAGGGGGCGATCAATGAATTTTCATAGGGAGTTTTCCACGGCTGGTAGCCCCGGGTCAGGGGCCCCAAAGCTGCACCAACTCTTGTGCAATGTTGTAGTTGGGGCGTCAGAGTTTTTGGACTTCGTAAATCGAGCAAGTCCTCAATGTTATTTTTCAGATTCGCAGGGGCGCCCGTACAGGATCGCGTCTTCGGGGGGGCTGGTGTAGTACTGGCGACGGCGTCCTACTTCGCGAAATCCGTGCTTTTCATAGAGTCTCTGCGCCGGTCGGTTCGATTCCCGCACCTCCAGCAGGATTCTGGATGCGGCGCCCTTCTCGGCTTGCTTGATGAGCGCGCGCATCAACCGATCGGCTATTCCCTGGCGAAGAGACTCCGGGGCGACCACCACGTTTTCGATCTCCCATTCGCCGGCCACGGCCTTCGCGCATACAAACCCGCAGACCTTACCGGCTCGTTCGGCCACCAGGACTACTCCGGTCTTTACGAGTTTTAGGTACTCTTCCTCCGGCCAGTGGGCGGCGTTCACTGATGGCTGTTCGATGGCAAGGATCACCGGCACGTCGTCGAGCGTGGCGGAGCGGATGGCGGGTGGCATGAGCGGCTCAGGGCTTCGGTTTGGAGAAGATCTCGGCGTCGGAGCGGCGAATGTAGTTGGCGTCGAGTGCTTCGGGTGAGACCGTCTCGCCGCGTTCGAGGCGCGACCAACCGAGGCGGGCAATCACTCGGCTGTCAGGATAGTTGATTGGCTCGACTTGGATTCCGGCGGCGCGGGCGATCTCGGCGAGCGCAGCGTCGGGCGTAATCACCGACTTCCCTTTGCTTTCCGTGACGAATTCTTGCCGGCTGAGCAGACGTTCGCTGCGCAGGTGCGACTGGAAATCAAGCTGGTAGTCGCCGACATACACTTCGCTTCGGCCGGCATCGAGTGCGGCGAGCACGCGGCCCGTCGCCTTGCAGCTCCGCGCGACTGCTTCCAACAGCGAAACCGAGCAGATCGGCTTCCGTAGAACCTCCGCCAATGCTTTGATGGCCGCCAAGCCGACCCGCAGCCCAGTAAATGATCCCGGACCGGACACAACGGCAAATCCGGCCAGGTCTCTCTTGCTGTATCCGTGCTTTTCGAGCAGCGCGGAAATCTGCGGCACTAGCTGGGCTGAGAATGTGCCGCCGGCCAACGGAACAACCTCCACGATCTCGACATCGCTCTGGCCGGGTGTTGCAAGCGCCAACGCGATGCCGCCGTTCTTGCCCGAGGTATCGATGGCTAGCAGAAGCATAAGGTCCAAACGCGCCGAGTACTTCCTCGTGGACAGTCTCACCTCAGCGGCTAAAGCCGGCACTGAAAAATAAGCCAGTCATCGCAGCGATAAATCGCTGCGCCACCCAAAATCAACTGCAACATCGAGTTTTTCCGCAGCCACTCAAGCCGTGCCCTTCCCGAACCCGGTCTCTTGAAACCAGTTCAACCCGCAAGGACACAGAAGGCGACCAAGGCACGATGGTCAGTGGCCGCTCTCGACTAACTCCAGCAGCACGCCGCTGGTGCTCTGCGGGTGCACGAACGCGTACCGGTGCCCGCCTGCGCCCGTCTTGATTTGTTCGGACACCAGGCGCACGCCATCGGCTTTTAGCTTGGTGACTGCGGCCGCCAGATCTGGAACGCGCAGGCAGACGTGGTGCAGCCCTTCGCCGCGTTTTGCGATGAACTTGGCAAGGGTCGAATCGTCCGACGTTGCCTCCAGCAGTTCCAGGCGGCTTTCGCCAGCCAGCACCATCACCACCCGCACTTTCTCCTGCTCGACGGTCTCTTCGGGCGAGACGGTCAGTCCCAGCTTTTCATAAATCGACTTCGCCGCCGCCAGCGACTTCACTGCGATACCCAGGTGATCAATGGTGATCATGCGTGTCCCCTATCCGCGCCATCAGGGCTCGATGCGCCAGCCACATCAGAAGGATGAAAAAAATGCTGCCCAGTGCGAATGGATGCTCGATAACGCGTAGAAAGTGGCTGACTTCCCAGTCAACCCAAATTCTCAGTCCCAGAGGGATGAGCATCGCGACCACCGCGACGATGGCGGCCGTCTTCACCTCCGGCCATCGACCCTTCCGGTAAGCGGTGCGTAGATAAAGGAAAACGGCAACCGGAAACGCCGCCATCGCAAGCAATAGGAGCCCTGCCAGGATTTTGTCCGGCGTTTCCATAACTAGCGATGCCCTATCTTTTCGACAATCTCCTCGACCAGCGTGTAGGGATCGCGTTTATGGTCGGCGATCTCCGCCGCGTAGCGCTCCAGGGTGCCGCCGTCGATTTGGGCGCGCGCCTCCTCCAGCATGGCGTCGCGCAACATCTCAATCAGCCGTTCCTGCCAGTTCTCAACGTTCTTCTTCAAGGCCAGGTTTTCTTTTTGCAGGTACGCTTCGTAATCAGCAATCGCCGCGGCCAGTTCTGCAGTGCCCTTGCCTTCGCTCGCCACGGTCTTCACGACCGGCGGCGTCCAGCCGTCTTTCCGCATGTCGAGCGACTGCATGGCTCGAATCTCACGTTCCACGCGCTCGGCACCTTCGCGGTCGCTTTTGTTGATGACGAAAATGTCCGCGATCTCCATGATCCCGGCTTTGATGGTCTGCACATCATCGCCCATGCCGGGTACGAGAATCACTACCGTGACGTCGGCCAGGCGCACAATGTCCACTTCGTCCTGCCCGACGCCGACGGTTTCAATCAGGACCCGGTTGCGCCCCGAGGCATCGAGGACGGTGGCCACGTCAGCCGTGGTGCGGGCCAGTCCGCCGAGCGATCCGCGCGTGGCCATGCTGCGGATATAAATCCCCGGATCGCTGAAGTGGTCCTGCATGCGGATGCGGTCACCCAGAATCGCCCCCCCGGTATAAGGGCTGGTCGGATCGACGGCGATGATGCCGACGGTTTGATTCTGCTTGCGATAGTGCTTGGCAAGCTGATCGACGAGTGTGCTCTTGCCTGAGCCCGGTGCGCCGGTCAATCCGACGATGCGCGCTTTACCAGTGTGCGGGAAGAGCGCCTTCAGCAGGTCTGACCAGCCGAGCGAGCGGTTCTCAACGGTCGAGATGGCTCGGGCGAGCGCGCGGGCATTGCCGGCACGGAGTTGCGAGATCGAGTCTTGAACGCTGCTGATCAAACTGACAGTGTAATGCAGAGGTTGGTAGTCGACGAAGGGGAAGTGCGAGACCTCGCGCAGGCTTCCCTCAACAGCTCTTGCGCCCGCCAAGAATCATTTCGAAAGCGCGCCCGCGCCAAGTGCGCTGAAACGATCCGAAACGCAGAAACACTTCGTCCCGGGTCTCGAAGATCCCTTCATCCGCCAGGACAAAGCTGGAAAGGTCGCAAGCGGAACGCTCACCTCCTGCCGCCTGCGTCTTGCCGAAGAAATCGACGGCCGTGTTGGCGACCGCATCGAAAAGGGATTCACCACGGTTCGTGAACAGCTCACGAGCCTGCCCTGATTGGATGACCGGGGAAGCGTAGATCTCGTCGAAATCTACCCAGCGTTCATCCAGAAAGAACTGTGGCCACACGAGCAAAATGTCTCGTGGGATGAACCTGCGGGCGTAGGGAAACCGGGGGTACCAGAAACTTCCCGCGATGCGCAGGGCCCGCGCTTTTGTGGGAATGCCGGCGGCACGCGCCAAGGCCTCCAGGCAGGCCATGCGCTGGCTGCAAGAGCCTCGTTGTTTTTGCAGGGTTACCGAGGCAGGTTGCCATTCGTCCACCGAGTACACGGGGCGAACGGCATGCACGAGGTAGGTGTGAGCGATCGTGAGGAACGCCCGATCGTCGGCGTGGCGGCCGCGCAGATCCTGGGCCAGCTGGCGAACCCTCGGATGCTGGCAGTCTAGAATCGCCGTCGGCTTTAGGTTCGCAACCTTGGACATAGGCTTTACAAAGTGCCGGTTAGCTTGGCCGTGTGCGAAAAAAGCTTGTGTCTGCTTTTCGCTCCCAAGCCCAATCGCCGGCGCAGAATCTCGATCTCCTCACGCGTGGGCTAGCCGGCTTAAAGTCGAGCGGGACGCCGTGTTTAGGCGAACCACCCGGTAGACATCGAATGCAAGGATCATGACAGAAATGGCGATGGCATACCAAAACGCGTTCGCCATCCATGTGTTGATCAGGTTGGTGAGGACCGTCGCTTTTGCGGGCTCAAGGTCGGGAACGGTGATTCGCACCAGGACTTGCGTTCTGAGCAACCAGCAAAACACTCCTGCTCCGAGCCCGTCGGCCACCAGGCGGAGGCTGGCGCGCAGCCGCGTCCAGTGGGGCCGGAAAAGATTTGTACCGGAAAGGGCGAGATTGAACGTCGCCAGAAGCAGGAAGCTCCAGAAAAAGATTTGCCATACAGGTGCCAGCGTGATCTGCGCTCCGTACAGATCAATCACAGGCCGGGGCCAGAACATGCTGACGAACCATACATTGAAGACCGCAATCGCCCCGATTTCAAACAGCGAGTTGCAACGCGGTATGCGGTTCGGATTGCGCAGCGGTGGCAGTTTGCGGGGGCTCCAGTGGCCCAGATCGTCAAGCTTGACGCCGCTTCTTTCGACGATCGCAAAAGCCAGAGTCGTGAAGAATGCGAAATAGAGAATGGTCACCCACATGTTTTCCATGTGCAGATAGCCGCGATGCGCGGGATCGACCAGCAGGAAGCCGAGCCAGATCAGGAACCGGGGAACCACACAGCCGATGAGCAGGACCGTCAGGACGAACCGGTAGAGGGGAAACAGTGTGGGCCCGATCAGGTACTGCTGGGGCCGATAGCGTGACGCCACCGTCAACGGCGAACCGCAGCGCTTGAGGATCGCTTCCACTTCCGCGTCCTCCAGCTTGCGGCCGAGTTCGGTTTCCTTTTCCTCGATTTGCGAGCGGAGGTCCTCGGACAATTCCGCGATGATGTCCTGCCTCTGCCGCTTGGGCAGCCAGAATTCAATGGCCTGCAGATAACGATCGAGTAGGTCCATGGCCAGCTCCTTAAAGAATTCCGTTCAGCGATGCATTGATGCTTTGCCACTCCACAACCAGCTGTTTGAGAATGACCTTGCCCTCGGGAGAAAGACGGTAGAAGCGCTTGTTCCGCTTCTCTTCCTCGCGCCATACGCTGGTCAGCAGGCCCTGACTTTCCAGACGGCGCAGCAGCGGATACAACGTTCCTTCGTCAATTTCGATGCCCTGTTCGGCCAGGGCTTTGCGCAGCGTGTAACCGTAACGCTCGGTCCGGAGCTGCGACAGGACAGCCAGACTCAAGCAGCCTCGGCGGAGCTCCAGGCGAAGGTTTTCGAAGAGGTCGTGATTGCCATTACTCTGCGACATACAGTGTACGACACACACTGTATGTCATATAGTACAAGATGTCAAGAAAATTCTAGGAGCTCTTATTCGGTCCGAAGAGGTACGGATTCTGGGATGACCTCGGCGAAGCTTTGCTCGCCCGGACGGCCGAGGGCGGCCGTCCCTACGTGGGTGTTGCTGATTCAGTCCTTCAGCAACTGCCGCGCAATCACCAGGCGCTGGATTTCGCTGGTGCCTTCGCCGATGGTGCACAGCTTTACGTCGCGATAGAACTTTTCGGCGGGATAGTCTTTGATGAAGCCGTAGCCGCCGTGGATCTGCACGCCTTCATTGGCGCACTTCACGGCCACTTCGCTGGCGTAGAGCTTGGCCATGGAAGATTCGAGAGTGGTCTTCATGCCGGCATCTTTCATAGAGGCGGCGCGCAGAGTCAGAAGTTTTGCGGCTTCGATTTCGGTGGCCATGTCGGCCAGCTTCCACTGGATAGCCTGAAATTCTGAGATCGCTTTGCCGAACTGCTGGCGCTGCTTCGAATACTTGAGGGCTGCTTCGTACGCGCCCTCAGCCATGCCGAGCGAGAGCGCGGCGATCGAGATGCGGCCCCCGTCCAGCACGCGCATGGCGTCGATGAAGCCGGCGCCTTCCTTGCCCAACAGGTTTTCTTCCGGCAAGAAGCAATCCTCGAAGACCAGCTCGGAGGTATCGCTGGCGCGCAATCCGAGCTTGTTTTCCTTCTTGCCCGGGCGAAATCCCCTGGTGCCCTTCTCCACGACGAAGGCGGAGAGTCCATGGGTGTGGGCGGCGCGATCGGTAACCGCCAGGACTACGGCAACGTCGGCGTAGTGGCCGTTGGTGATGAAGGTCTTGGTGCCGTTGAGCACCCATCCGCCTTTGGCACGCGCGGCCATCATGCGCGCGCTACCGGCGTCCGATCCGGCTGACGGCTCGGTCAATCCCCACGCGCCGAGGAATTCGCCGGTGGCCAGCTTCGAGACATACTTCTTCTTTTGCGTTTCATTGCCCGCGAGAAAAATGTGGTTCGAACTAAGCGACGTGTGCGCAGCCACGATGATGCCAACTGAGCCATCCACGCGAGAAAGTTCTTCGATGGCGGTGACGTACTCGACGTATCCCATGCCGGCGCCGCCGTACTCGGGCGGAAAGATGGTGCCCAGCAGGCCCAGCTTGCCCAATTCCTTGATGGTGGGTAGCGGGAACTCGCTGACTTCGTCCCACTTCATGACGTTGGGGGCAATCTCGCGCTCGGCAAACTCGCGTACGCTCTTCTTTAATTGCAGTTGCTCGTCGTTCAGTTGAAAGTCCAAAGAATCCTCCGAAGACACAAGGTCCCTCGACTCCCCCTTCGCTTACGCTCAGGGTCGCTCGGGACGACAAATTGAGAACGATGGATGCCGCGCGCGGGGACGGCGCTGAAATGGCGCCCAACTTTTTATTTAAGCACGATCCGCCGGAACAACGAAATGTCCGTACCGACCGGTTGGTATAAACGTCGCGAATCGGATCGTCCGCGATGGATCGGCGCAGAGCCTATGACACACCAGATGGGCGGAGGACAAAAGAGGACGGAAGTAACACGAGGATTGATGTGCGCTTCCCCAGCAGCACTGGGGCGCAACTCGAACGGTTGAGTCCAGCGCCTAAAGGCGCGCTCTTTCTCCCTCTCTGCGGTCTGAAGGAAGGCATGCCCTGATACGAATCGCTGCGGTGAGCTTAGGCGGGCTTTTTCCCGCCAGTCCCAAAGACCTTTCGCGCCAACCACAAGGGAGCCACGAATACATGCACCGGGTTGGTGAGAAATGCCGGCTTATTCCCTTCGATCAAGTGGCCGAGCCAGGCGAGCGCAAACGCGGTCGGGATCAGCAGCAGCGCGATCACCCAGTGCCACCACACCACGATGACCGACGAGAAGCCCAGCGGAATGGCGATCATATGCAGAGCGCGGTTCACCGGATGGTTGTGCGCGCCGTCGTAGTGCGAATAGAGTCCCATGTTCTCACCCCACGCGAGAAGCTCCCAGTCTCGGGCATTATATCCCCGGTTCGGCCTGGTGAAACGGCCGAGACCGCAAAAACACTATGTTTCGGAGGGGTTTACCCCGCTTTCCCCAAAGCCATTTCGGGGGTATACTTCCTTGGCATATCGGGGTGTTGGGTTCTCGAATCCCCTCGACAACCTGAGACGCGGGGTCGCCTTGTCGTTGAGGTCTGAGGCGCGCTCCCTCCGCCGGCTCTCCGTACCAGGCAATTCCCATGGACGAGCGCGACCGCAGGGCCAACGATTCCGATCGCCCGACGATGCCGGGGACTTTTCGTCCCGGAGACCACGCTGCCGCTGCCGCTCAGACCCCGCCGCCGCTCTCCAAGCCTCCGCTTTCCGACGCCGTGACCATGCCGCAGGCCACCCCTATTCCGGACGTCTCGGCGGCGATGCCTTATGTCTTTCAGCCGTCCTCGGGGGACCAGAACGGTATCTCGGCGTTCCGCGCGCTCCAGCCGGGAGCTGTTTTCGGGGGCCGCTACGAAATCCTCCGCGTCCTTGGACAGGGCGGCATGGGCGCCGTCTACCAGGCGCGCGACCGCGAGCTCGACCGGCTGATCGCGCTCAAGGTCATCCGTCCCGAACTCGCGACCGACCCTGCCATCTTGCAGCGCTTCAAGCAGGAACTGATTCTTGCCCGCAATATCACCCACAAGAACGTCGTGCGCATTTATGACCTGGGCGAGGCCGAGGGCATCCGCTTCATCAGCATGGAGTACGTGGACGGCGAGGACCTGCGCACGCTGCTCCGCCACCATGGCAAGTTCTCCTCGCGCGAGGCCATCGGCATGATTGAGCAGGTCTGCCGCGCGCTCGATGCCGCCCATGCCGAGGGCGTGATCCACCGCGACCTGAAGCCGCAGAACATCATGCGCGACCAGCATGGCCGGATCGTGGTGATGGATTTCGGGCTGGCGCGTTCGCTCGGCGAGACCGGCCTGACCCAGACCGGCGCCATCGTGGGCACGCTCGAATACATGTCCCCCGAGCAGGCGCTGGGCGTGACGCTTGACCAACGTTCCGACATCTTCAGCGTCGGCCTCATCTTCTACGAACTGCTGACCGGCAAAGCTCCCTACGAGGCCGACACTGCCATTGCCAGCCTGATGAAGCGCACGCGCGAAGATGCGCGCCCGGCCTCCGATGTCGATCACTCTGTCCCCAAATCCCTGAGTGCAATCGTGGGCCGCTGCTTGGAGCGTGAGCCCGTCAATCGCTATCACTCGGTGGTCGAACTGTTGCAGCAGCTGACCACCTGGGAGGCGAATCCGAACATCAGTGCCGAAGCACTTTCCAAGATGATCGCGCACCCGGTCGTACACTCCTCGGGCTTCAACCTCGATCTTCCGGGGTCGCGCTGGATGTGGATCGCCGGAGCCGTGCTGGTGGTCGTGCTGGCGGCCTTCACCGGACGCACGGTGCTGGTCCGTTCCGGTTCACAGGGCGGGAGTGTGGTCCACGGCATCCCACCGCTCAGCAAGGGAAAATATGTCGCCATCCTCCCGCTCAAGCGGATCGGAGAGGAAAAAACGCTCGGTTACGTGGCTGATGGAATTGAGGAAGCGCTCGCCGCCAAGCTATTTCAGCTGAAGGAAGTCCACTTGGCTTCCTCGGACGCGGTCGAAAAAGTCGCCGCCAAAGATCTGCCGGTCGCGAAGCTCGCCCAGCTACTGGGCGTCAACCTGGTTCTGCAAGGCATGGTGCAGGGCAGCAGCGACAAACTGCGCGTCACCCTGAGTCTCGACGATGCCACCAAGGGTAGGCTCTGGAGCCAGGAGTTCTCGGGCATCCCCGGAGATCTGCTGGCGCTCGAGGACCAGATCTATGGCAACCTGGTCACCGCGCTCGCGCTCAAGCCGACCAACGAAGAACTGGCGCGCAGCAGCGCTCACCCCACCGAGAACGTGAAGGCCTACGATCTCTACCTCCAGGGGCGGAACGCCCTGCGCAACGGCCACAACCCGGAAGAGATTAAGAGGGCCGCCGACCTATTCGAGCAGGCCATCGACAAGGACTCCAACTTCGCCCTCGCCTACGCCGGGCTGGCCGACGCCAGCGATCGCATGTACGGCGAAAGCAAGGAGAGCCTGTGGGCGCAAAAGGCGACGCTGGCGGCCGAGCAGGCGGAGCGGCTCTCGAGCACGCTGCCCGAGGTCCATCTCGCCTTGGGCAGCGTCTACTCCACCACCGGCAAGAACGCGCAAGCCATCACCGAGCTGCAACGCGCGCTGGAACTGGCACCTAATTCCGATGAAGCCTATCGCCGTTTGGGGGACGCCTACCTCGCCAGTGGGCAAGCGGCTGAAGCCATCGCAGCCTACCAGAACGGCGTCGCCGCGAACCCCTACTTCTGGTGGAATCATAATTCTCTGGGGAAGGCCTACCTGGAACTGGGCGATTCGGCCAAGGCGATGGAGGCTTTTCGGAAAGTCGTCGAGTTGGCCAGCGATAATCCCATCGGCTACGAAAACATCGGCACAGTTTATTTCCGTGAAGGTAAGTGGCTGGAAGCGATCCCGAATTACCAGAAGGCCTTGTCGTTCGCTCCCGATGCCGAAACCTATTCCAACCTGGGAACCTGTTATTTCTTTCTGCGACGCTACGACGAATCGGTGACGATGTACCAGAAGGCGGCCGAGATGGCGCCCAACAAAGAGGTAATTCTTGGCAACCTGGGCGATGCTTACCGCTGGTCCGGACACTCGGAGCAGGCTGCCCAGGCCTATGACAAGGCGATCACGCTGGCGTTCCAGGAACTCCAGGTGAA
Source organism: Terriglobia bacterium (assembly GCA_020073015.1). Lineage (GTDB taxonomy): Bacteria > Acidobacteriota > Terriglobia > Terriglobales > Acidobacteriaceae > Acidiflorens. The sequence goes on from JAIQFZ010000032.1 coordinate 19,448, forward strand.
TCCGCGTTCCTTCACCATCATGGGCGATCTGGCGCTCTATTACGCCAAGAAGGGCGATGCCACCAATGCCCTGCAGTACATCCAGCGGGCCCGCTCCATCAGCCCCGAGGACCTGCAGCTGATGTATTCAGAAGTGCAAGTGAAAGCGATGATTGGGAAACCGGAAGATGCCCTGAAGGCACTGCGGACGGCTCTGCAGAAAGGCTACGCTGCGCAGGAGGCCTGGAACGATCCTGAGCTTGCCAAGCTCCAGGCCCTGCCGCAGTTTTCTCAGTTGGTGAAAGAGTTTTCCAAAAAGAACCCCTAAGAGTTGAAGGGGTTCTTCCACAGTTTCCGTCGCGAAACCAACGCACCCAGCCCTGTCAGCATCAAGGCAACTGTACCGGGTTCCGGAGCAGCTCCCGCGTGCGCAGTGAAATCCAACCCACCCGGCCAGCAGCTCTCCGCAAGGCAGGCAAACCCAATGGTGAAGCTCTGCCCGTTCAGAATCCCGATCTCGGGATTCTTGCCGCTTCTGATCCCCGACAACACAATCTCCACCGAGCCATTCTGCAAGGTCTTGGTTGTGCAGCTCGTAAACAGGTTCTGTATACAGCTAATGGCGGAGGCCGGCACCGTGCCGTTTTCAATCAGCGTCAAAGACGTCCAATTTTTCCCCGACGCATTGGTGAAGAACAAAAATCCAGAGCCGTGCTTGGGGACGCTGAAACTGAAGTTCATGCCAACGCCCGTACATCCCTTCGCTGGACAAAGCGGAGTCGGCGAACTACCGCTGACGCCGTGAATAATGATCCTGGGATCGTTGACCGAGTCGGCAAACGCCACCGCCGCTCCCAGCACGATCAGCAGAATCAGCACACAGAACCGAGAAATCTTCATGGGAATTTTCCTGTTCACCACTGAGTTTGCTGGGTAGTACTCTCCCAGCTTTTAGGGGAGTTCGCAGAGCGTATCTCCTTCGCCCAGGAGGGTCAAGCGGAAACGCCGAGCTTTTCCAAGAAATCTGGGAATGACATGCAAACTGTTGCGCACTTATCGCAGAGATTGTCTGCTACCCTGTGCAAAACCGGCTCTAGTCGGGCTGTTCGTGTCGAATGCCGAGAAAAAAGCCGGAGCCCGAGAGCTCCGGCTGTCCAGTTAGCTGGTTGCCCGGATAAAGAATTAAGACGCTTGCGCGTCGCCAGCCGCGCCCGGAATCCTGCGCGAAGGATTCACGCACTGCTGCTCAACCTTAAGCGCTTGCTCGAAGCGCGTAGCTCGCTACGCGCTCCGCCGCGGCCTCACCGTCAGATCCCTGACCTGCGCGAGAATGCTCGACATCTGCATCCCGTTCAGTTGCGCGACGAACGGCAAGATTTCGCCCACGAACTGATCTTCCATCAGCTCGCGCACTTCTTCCTGCCGGTTACGTTCCCCACCGCAGAGCAATTCCGGCACGTTCACTTCCAGAGCTCTTGCCAGCCGCTCCAGCGACGAGAGCGTGGGTGTCGCCTTCTCATTTTCGATCTTCGACACATACGTCCGAGGGACCGACATGCGCAACGCGAGTTGCCGCTGGCTCAAACCATTGCGCAACCGCAACGAACGAATGGAGTGCGCCAGGTTCAGATGCCCGTGGCCGTTGCCATTCACGCTCATCGGCAAAACTTCCGCCGCGGGCGCTACGATTTCCGGCTCCTCCTCATCCAAGGACAAGTGGCAGCGCCGGCAGAGATTATTGGTTGTGCGGAATTGGACCAGCAGACAGCGGTCGCAACGTACAACCTCCCGTGAATCGACGGGAGTCAGTGTAGTGGCCATTCAGGGTTTGGGAGTGCCAGAGCAGGGGCTACTCTCAAAGCCAACTGAAGCGTAATCTCAACGATTGGCCCTGTGGAAGTCAAGAAAAAAGTACGAAGAAACACGGTATTTGTAGAAGAAAATCCTAATTAGGCGGCGAAAACCAGGAGAAAACAGGTACAAAACCATGAATGAGCGCCCGACGGCATGGGGGTTACTAACTGAGTACACTCAGTCCGAAAGCCTGCGAAAACATGCACTTGCAGTGGAGGCCTGCATGCGCGCCTACGCCCGCAAGGCAGGCGCCGACGAAGCCTTATGGGGCCTGGTTGGACTTCTCCACGACTTCGACTACGAGAAATTTCCCACCGCCGAAGACCATCCTTTCAAAGGAAGTGAAATCCTGAAGGAACGTGGATACTCGGAGGAAATTCGCCGCGCCATTCTCTCGCACGCCGAATACAGCGGAGTCGCGCGCATCACGACCATGGAGAAGACACTGTTCGCGTGCGACGAACTCGCCGGATTCATCACCGCCTGTGCCCTCGTGAAGCCGGGAAAGTCGCTGGCCGAGGTGGAAGCGAAGTCGGTTCGAAAGAAAATGAAAGACAAGGCCTTCGCCCGCAGCGTCAGCCGCGATGACATCGTGAAGGGCGCGGCAGACTTGGGCGTCGACCTGGAACAACACATCGCGTTCTGCATCGAGGCGATGAGGACGGTCGCGAAGGAACTTGGGCTAGAAGGCGCCGCAGAGACGTCAGCGTAAAAGCGGCTCCCCGCGCCGAACACGGGAGGGCAGGGCTTGGCAATCTTATTCGTCGACACCATCTTGCATTACCGCAGCGAATGGTTTCGCCAGGTACTGGCCGTCACGAAATAGACGTCCGTACCGAAAGAGGTGTAGTCCCGAGGAGGTTTCGACATTCTCACCTCAGCGGCTCAAGCCGATTGGCGATGGTTTTTGACCGGCATGGCTGAAGCCATGCCCTCCCGACACTTTTACCCGCCTTGAAGCCCCGTGTCTGTGAGAAATGAACGTACGTTGGTAGGTTATTTCGTCCGATGGCGGGGCAACCGTCCCACGTCCCACAGGCAGATTCGCCGTTAGCGAACCACTTCCGCCACCTTCCCGCTCGCAATCATCTCGGCGATACGCGCGAAGTCCTGATACATCACTCGGTCCTTCTCCATCGTGGGACACACCGCCCGTACGGCCGCATGGGCCTGCTGCAGTGGCTTCGATGTCTTCAACGGCGCCAGGCAGTCGATCGCCTGCGCCGCCGCCATCGCCTCAATCGCCAGCGTGTTGCGCGCGTTCTCCACCACTCTCTTCAACTTGTTGGCCGCCGTCATCCCCATCGAGACGAAGTCTTCTTTATTGCCCGACGTGGTGATCGAATCGACCGACGCGGGATGCGCCAGCACTTTGTTTTCACTGACCAGCGCCGCGGCGGTGACCTGCGGCATCATGAAGCCCGAGTTCAAACCCGCGCCGGGCGCGAGAAATGGGGGCAGGCCTTCGCTGAGCGCGGGATTCACCATGCGCTCGAGCCGGCGCTCACTGATGCCCGCGAGCGCGCTCAAAGCGATCGCTAGAAAATCGAGCGCGAAGGCCAGCGGCTCGCCGTGAAAATTTCCGCCGGAAAGTACATCGCCCTCGCCATCCATCGCCCTCGGATTCTTCACGAAGACGAGCGGGTTATCGACGGCTGAGTTGGTCTCGGTTTCAAACACCCGGCGGCAGTGTGCGAGCGTGTCGCGGACTGCGCCATGCACTTGCGGGATGCAGCGCAGCGAGTAAGCGTCCTGTACGCGGCCGCAGTCGCGATGCGAGACGCGGATCTCACTCTCTTCGAGCAAACGGCGCAGGTTCGCGGCCGTCTTGATCTGCCCGGCATGCGGGCGTGCCTTCTGGATCCGTTCATCGAAAGCGACGTTGGTCCCCTGGAGCGCATCGCACGCCATGGCCCCGATGACGTCGGCCGAGTCGACCAGCGTCTCGGCGGCGAGCAGCATCAGTGTGCCCACCGCCAGCATGGCTTGCGTACCGTTGATGAGCGACACGGCTTCTTTCGCTTCCAGCACGAGCGGCTTGATCTGTGCGCGCTTCAAGGCTTCAGTGCTGGCGATGCGCGCGCCGTTTTCATCGAAACACTCGCCCTCACCGATGAGTGCGAGCGCCAAGTGCGCGAGCGGCGCGAGGTCGCCGCTGGCGCCGACGCTGCCCTGCGAGGGGACGACCGGAGCGACACCGCGGTTGAGCATCTCGCAGATCATATCGATGGTCGCAGCGCGCACCCCCGAGTTCCCTTTCGAGAGCGAGTTGGCGCGCAGGAGCATCATGGCGCGCGTCTCGGGAATCGTGAGCGGCTCGCCGACGCCGACGGCGTGCGAGCGAATCAGGTTGACTTGCAACTCGCGGATCTGGTCCCCGGCAATCCGCACGTCGCTCAGCTTGCCGACACCCGTCGTGATCGCATAAGAAACCTTATCGTTGGCAACCAGCGTATCGACGACGACGCGGGCGCGGTTGACGGCCTCACGCGCATCGGGGTCGAGGAGCACGGGCCGGCGGTCGACCGCGACTTCGCGCACGGCCTCAAGGGTAAGATCGTTTCCGTTGATGTGAAGGGCTTTCAAGGGCAGTTCCTGGTTGCTGGTTGCTGGTCGCTCGTCGTTCGCTCGCTGGTCCACGCCTTGAGCTGGACTCACGATGCTCTTTGTCCCACCGCGGCCCGAAAGACTCTTAGATATTTGTCGGGCAGCGCTCGCGGTTTCATTTGCGCGTTGGCCACGATGTGCGTAGTCTCGCCTTCGGCGAGCAGTTGAGTTCCGTCGGCTCTCAACAATTCGTATCCGAAGTGGATCACTTTCTCCCGTACATGTTTCAGGTAGGTACGCACAACAACCTCGTCATCATAGTGCACGGGAGCCCGGTAGCGGCAGCGGGCATCAACCACGGCAATGAAGCAGTCGTCCTGGGTTTCCATGGTTTTATAGCTGAAGCCAAGCTGGCGCAGCAGTTCGACCCGTCCCACTTCGAACCAGATGAAGTGGTTCGAGTGATAGACCACACCCATCTGATCGGTTTCGGCGTACCGGACGCGGATGCGGGTTTCGTTCACCGCGGGGTCGGCCTTGGTCGAAGTCAATGTGGTGTTCCGGCTCATTGGCCCGTCCACTTCGGCCGACGCTTTTCAAGGAACGAGGTGATGCCTTCGCGGAAGTCGGCGGTCGCCCGGATGCCGGCGTTCTCGCGGATGGCGGCTTCGATTTGCGCATCGAGTACCTCGCGCGCGTGATCGGTGAGCAGGCGCTTGGTGTAGGTGAGTGACATGGGACTGCTCTCCATCAACTGGGCGGCGAGTTCGCGGGCGCGATCCATCAGCTTCTCCGGTGGAACGATCTCCTTGAGCAGGCCGATGCGCAGGGCTTCTTCGGCGTCGAAAATCCGCCCCGTGAGGAGCAGGTCGCGAGCGATTTTTTCGCCGACCTGGCGCAGCAGGAAAGTCGAGACGATCGCGGGCACGAACCCGATGCGGACTTCGGTATATCCGAACTTCGCCTCGGGAACGGCCAGCGTGAAATCGCAGAGCAGGGCTAGCCCGGTGCCCCCGGCGATGGCAGCGCCATTGACTGCCGCGATCGTCGGCTTGGGAAATTCGTACAGCGACCGGAAGAGGCTCACCATGGTGCGCGAGTCCTGGAGATTCTGCTCAGGCGTGCGGCCGATCAGGGCTTTGAGGTTGTCGAGGTCCAGGCCGGAGGAAAAAGCCTTGCCCGCACCGGTAAGAATCAGGACCCGCGCGGACGAGTGTTGCACTTCCTCAAGAGCGCGTAGCAGATCGTCAATCAGTTCGTAGCTGATCGCGTTGCGCTTGTCGGGGCGGTTGAGGGTGAGGGTGGCAATGCCGGCGTCGAAAGTCAATTGGATGGTTGTGTATTGGCTCATGGGTTGTGCTGTGGGTCGAGTTTAACAACACTTGTCGTCCTGAGCGAAGCGATCTGATTCGCCTGCGAATCAGATCGTGAAGCCGAAGGATCGCTACCCACACCACCAGAGCACTGGTGGGGTAGGGGTGCTTCGACTCCGCCGGACTTCGCGTTCGCGAAGTTCGGCTCCGCTCAGCATGACAAGCAGAAACCGATCCGCGCTAGTCCACGGCTGACAGAACCCTGTACCGACTGCCAATCGCAGCCGTGGCTTTCAGCAGCGCGTCCAACGACTTGAGCGCGGGCAATTGCGCGCCGCGCCCGCGGAGGGCTTCGATCACGGTTTCCGTCGGAATGTTCCCGACTAGATCGTCTTGCGCAAAGGGACACCCCCCAAGGCCGCCGATGGCGGAATCGAAGCGGCGGCAGCCCGCATCGTAGGCGGCAAGAATCTTGGCGGCCGCTTGGTCCAGGCGGCTGTGGAGATGGACGCCGATCTCCAGGTAGTCAAACTTCGCCATCACGGCGGAGACCACTTCCTTTATCTTTTCCGGCGAAGCCGCACCGACCGTGTCCGCGAGCGAGATCACGTGGATGTCCTGAACCTCCAGCAGGTCCACCGCGTCGACGACTTCGTCTACGGTCCAGGGGTCGCCGTAGGGGTTGCCGAAAGCCATCGAGATATAGACGACGGTGGCGAGGCCGGCTTCGGCACCTTTCTTTTCGATCTTCTCCAATTCCTCAATCGCGTCTTCCAGAGTCTGCCGCTGATTGTTCTGCAGAAATGTCGGCGAGATCGAATAGGGGAAGCCCAGCGTGCGCACCGATTGCGTGCTGATGGCGCGCTGCGCTCCCTTCTCGTTGACGACGATGCCGATGATTTCGACGTCATCGGGCGGATCAAGTTCTTTGAGGACCTCCTCCGAGTCGGCCATCTGCGGGACAGCATTGGGCGAAACGAAGCTGACCGCGTCGATGTGCTTGAAGCCTGCGCTGATGAGGGCCTGCAGGTAGTTGGCCTTCAGATCGGCAGGGATCTGGCCTTTGAGACCCTGCCAGGCATCGCGCGGGCATTCGACTAGTTTGATGTCGTCGGTCATTGCTGAGTACAAACTTATGCCGAGTCGCTATTGGACACGGAGAAAATGACGGATGTCGTCCAACGCATCTTCCACGGAAGAAGCGATCGAAGGGTCCTCCTTCAACGCCAGTAGTTTAGGGAGGACCAATTCCAGATCCAAATTCCGGTGAATTCGAGCAATGTGGCCGAGGCCGTTGGCTGCATTCCACCGTACATCCGTGGCGGGATGGTCAAGGAAGCGGAGACAGAGCCCCTGAACCCACCGCCAATCTGGGTCGTAGTAGGCCGCACTTAGAAGAGCGTCGATGATGGCATTCTCATTCCCACTCTCGATCATCTTCTCGAGATCTCGGTGATCTATCGGAAATATCTCGTGGTATTTCATTAGACACACTTTTGCGCAACAGAACGGGTGAACATCCCGGCAGCGGGATTAATCACGTTTGCAGAACTCCCACCTTAAACTCCGGCACGTCCGGATTCAGCGACGCCGCCTCCAGCGCCTGCGTGATGGCTTGCCGTGTTTCCATCGGATCGATGATTTTGTCGATCCACAGGCGGGCGGCGCCGTAGCGGGGGTTGGTTTGTTCGTCGTAGGTCTTCTTTACGGAATCGAACAGTTCCTTCCGTTCTTCTTCGGTCAACTTCTTGCCGCTGCGCTCCAGTTGCTTCACTTTGATTTCTACCAGTGTGCCGGCGGCGGAATCTCCGCTCATGACGGCGTATTTCGCGGTCGGCCAGGCGAACACGAAGCGCGGGTCGTAGGCTTTGCCGCACATGGCGTAGTGTCCGGCACCGAAGGAGCCCCCGACGATCACCGTGATCTTCGGCACTACAGAGTTCGACACCGCGTTCACCATCTTCGCGCCAGCTTTGATGATGCCGCTCCACTCGGCATCGCGGCCAACCATGAAGCCGTTGACGTCGTGGAAGAAAACCAGCGGAACGAGGTTCTGGTTGCAATCCATGATGAAGCGGGCGGCTTTTTCGGCGGACTCGGTGTAGATGACGCCACCAAATTCGACGCGCTTGTGGCCTTCGTGGTCAGTCTGGTGGGCGTGCAGCTTCTGGTTGGCGACGATGCCGACGGCGAAGCCGCCGATGCGCGCGTATCCGCAAAGGAGCGTTTTGCCGTATTCGGGCTTGTATTCGTCGAACCGGCTTTCGTCGACGATCCGCGCGAGAACTTCCTTCATGTCGTAGGGGCGAGCGGGCGAGGCGTCGTAGGCTCCGTAGATTTCTTCGGCAGCGAGTGCGGGGTCGGCAGGCTTCTTGCGGTCCCAGAGAGACTGGCGGCGATATCCCCATTTCTCGATGAGCGAGCGGATGCGCGCAATACAGGCTTCGTCGTTGGGTTCGCGGAAATCGACCGTACCGCTGATGGCGGAGTGCATGGCGGCGCCACCCAGGTCCTCGGCGGAAACTTTCTGTCCGATGGCGGCCTGCACGAGCGCGGGTCCGGCGAGAAACAGTCCGCTACCGTCGGTCATGAGGACGTGGTCACACATGACCGGCAAGTAGCCGCCGCCGGCGACGCACATGCCCATGATGGCGGCGATCTGCGGAATGCCCATGGCGGACATGACAGCGTTGTTGCGAAACACGCGACCGAAATCGTCCGTGTCGGGGAAAACGTCTTCTTGCAGCGGCAGGAAGACGCCGGCGGAGTCAACCAGGTAGATCGTCGGGATGCGATTTTCGATGGCAATATTCTGCGCGCGGATGACTTTCTTCGTGGTCATCGGAAAAAAGGCGCCGGCTTTGACGGTGGCGTCGTTGACGATCAGCATGACCATGCGGGTCTGGATGCGGGCGAGGCCGGTGATGACGCCCGCGGAGGGCGCGCCTCCCCATTCCTCGTACATGCCGTGGGCCGCGTAGAGGCCGAGTTCGAAGAAGGAGCCGGGGTCGGCCAGCAGGTTGATGCGCTCGCGGGCGGTGAGGCGGTTCTTCGCGTGCTGGCTCTCGATGGCCTTGGGGCCGCCGCCCTCGCGGATTTTTTCTTCCTCGTTGCGAACCTGGGCGACCAGGTCGGCCAGGGCTCGCATGTTCGATTCATAGCGCAGCGAGGCGGGATCGAGTTTGGTGGCGAGCACGTTGTTGATCGCGATCGCGGTGGATTCGGTTCGGTCGGCCATGAGGGCGAATTCGGAAACTACTTACTATACCAGCGGGGACGAGGAGGAGTACGTGTAGAGACGCCGCTCGTCGCGTCTCCGATCGTAGCGCCGGCGCCTCGCCGGCCCGCAACCTCCATGCTGGTAGACTCGGATGCGAAAAATGCTGTGCAAGCTCGAATCCCGGCCAGCCTGGCAGGTTGCTTTGGCGATCACGGCGTCCCTGCGGCTGTTTTATTCGGTCGCAGCGGCAGTCGCATCGCCGTTCCTGCATCCGGACGCGGCCCTGATTCGGAGCAACGCGCTCACCGAGAATCTTCCGCCGCCGAGCGGATGGCATTATGCGTGGCTGGGCATCTGGGAGCGCTTCGACACGCTCTGGTATTTGCGGATTGCCGAGCGCGGGTACGACTTGCCGATGGCGGTAATTTTTTATCCTCTTTATCCGTCGACGATTCGGCTACTGAACTGGGCGATGCCGGTGACGGCGGCGGCGCTGGTGGTGTCGACGGTCGCGACGTTCTTCTTTTTCTGGGGACTGCTGCGTCTGGCGCCTGAGTTGTCGGGGGTGGGAAAGCTGCGCATGGCGTTACTGGTCTGCGTGTGGCCGACCAGCTTCGTCCTGTTTGCCGGATATGCGGAAGCGTTGAACCTGGCCCTGATCGTATGGGCCGTGGTCTTCGGCCGCGAGCAACGATGGTGGGCGGCAACCGCGTGCGGCCTTCTGGCAGGACTCTGCCGGCCCTCGGGAGTGCTGGTCGCAATCCCCTTGGCCGTGATGGCGCTGCGCAGCCAGCGTTGGGCATCGGCCCTTGTGGCTCTGACGCCCCTGGGATTGCTGAGTTACTGGGGATGGCTGCGCTGGTCGGGACGGCTCTCGGTGGTGGAGGCCTATCGCGTGTATCAGGGCGCGACGCTCGCTCCGCCGTGGGCCAGCGTGTGGGAGGCGCTGCGGTTGATGGCCACGCAGCACGATCTGCTGCTCGCGATCAAGCTCGGGCTCGTAATTCTGGTGGCGGCACTGAGCCTGCGCCGCGAAGTGCGCCTAGAAGATAAGCTGTTCGCGCTGGCCGTGATTGTGCAGATATTGATGTACACCGGGCGTCCGCTGCTGGGGGCCGCGCGCTATCTGATGCCGGCGTATCCGGCGTTCGTGATGCTGGGCAGCTATGCAGAGCGGCGGTGGAATGGGAGGCAGTTCAGTTTCTATCTGTGCGCGTTTGGATTTCTGAATCTGATGTGGATGTGGGCGTTTCTGAATTGGTCGCTGGTGTTCTAGAACTCACCTCACGAATACCCTTCCCGCGCTTGCTGGTGAAATGGCGTAATCAGGACCGGGCGCTGATTGACAGGGTTCTGAGCGTAGCCGGTCTACCTACCTTTCATTTTCGACAGTCGCCATGGTGGAAAAGCAGGACAATATGGAAGTAAACTCACTCGCCTCTCCGAAGTGCAGTCTTTGCCCGTTGAGACGCATCACCCCCTGAGGCGAAGGCTCCGAATTTGCGGGAAACGCATCCTTCGGCTTGAACCGAAGTTGCTTCGTGGAGGGCGGCTATGAAACGCACCAGTATTTCGATTTTGATTCTATGCGCGTGTTTGGCGTCGGTTGTTTGGGCGCAGCAAAAGAAGCCAGGTAAACCGCTAGCTGGGTATACCGCAATCCAAGTCGAACCTTTTACCGTTGAGAATGGCCAGCTTACAAAAGACTTTCCGGCGGGAGAAGAAACCAATCTGCAGCTCAGTGCCATAGCCGCTCTGCGAGCGAGCGGCATTTTTGAAAAAGTAGTCGATGGGAGCCAGAAGCCGTCGGAAAAGCCACCTACCTCAGAGCCTTCCGCAAAAGAGGAGCAAAGAGAGGTGATTCTCTCCACCACAATCATCGGTTTCGACAAAGGGAGCAGCGGCGCCCGGTTTATGACGTGGCCCTTGCCCGTCGGCGTTAGCAAGGCTAAGGCCCGTTTCGTGTTTCGTGATGCCACGAACAACCAGGAGGTGTTCCGTTTCGAAAAGGAAGCTAAGTTCCAAGCTACTATGAGTGCTGGGATCGCCACAAAAGAAGAGCAGATGTCTCACATCAAAGGCGGATTGGCGGATGCTCTGGTCAAAGAGATTAAACGCAACCGTTAGCCTTCGGTGGCTATGACGAGAAGAACAGTCACGGCAAAGATCAGGTTGCGAATCCGTCTCATCCGCGCTGTATGGATCGCACTCCTGTGCGCCCGCTGCTCTGGATATATCGCCGAAGAAAGTGGATAGGTGTTGCAAACACGTTTGCGCTCACGACCCGGTCAACGAGCGCAACGGTGACCTCGCCTTTCCGAGCTGACGTTGTTTATTCCTCTCTTACGATGCCCTCGTCGTCCCATTGGTAACCGCAGGAATCGCAGGTCCATTCGAATTTGGAGGAGGAGTTGTCCGTCGCGGTTGTCGGCTCAGTGATCAGACGCTCAAAGACGACTTCCGTGGAATGGCATTTGGGGCAGCGGACCGAAGGGTCGCTATCTACTTCCAGTCTTGGCCCCGGCTCGTTCGCGGGCGTGTAATTCTTCATTGCCGGGCCCGCCCAGGGCAAACCAACACGCATAATTTTCACGCTGACGCCGTTGACGAAAGTCGAGGTCACCGCGTCGACGCCCGTAGCTTTCTCTGGCCCCATGAAGAACGGGATTCCTGCCCGATCCAACAGCGTTTGCACCTGAAGCGCATCCGACAAGCTCCACACCGTGCAGATCTCGACCAATTCGCGGTCCTCGGCGTAGGAGGAATCGGGCGGCGGCTCAGGGTTCGGCGAAGCGGGCGGCTCTTCAGGTTGCAAACGCAGTCTGCGTTGGGAGATCTCATGCGCCAGAGTCTGCTGGGCGACCTCGGTCAACTCGGAATTTTGCCGGGCGAGGACCAGGAGTTCGCTGTCACTCATCTGGCGATAACGCTCGGAGAGGCGAAGCCATTCCGCGGCCGGATCAAGCGCTTCCATGATCGTTGGAATGATATACCGGCTATGCACTGGAGCCAATCTTCAAGCGGGAACCCCTTCCGCTCCAGAGGCGCTAAGCGTAGCCAGCGACTCGTCGCAGCGCCTCAGCCAGCGGATCGTCGCCGATGGCTTCGACAAGTCCGATCTGGAGGGCGCGGGCGCCGGTCACTTTTTCGGCAGCGACGAAGAGTTCCAGTGCTCTTCCCTTCCCGATCAGCCGCGGCAGGCGTTGCGTCCCACCCCAACCGGTCATCAGGCCAAGCGCGGCGCCGCGATGTCCGAAGACCGCATGCGGCGAAGCAATCCGCCGATGACAAGCGAGCGCCAGATCGAGTCCCCCACCCATGCAATGTCCTTCAATGGCCGCGATCACCGGCGCCGGGTAGCTCTCGATGGCGTGCATCAAGGATTGGCCGAGGCGCGCGAACTCCAATGCCTCGGGCCCGCTCAGATGGCGAATCTCATTGAGATCCGCTCCTGCCGAGAAGTTTCGCTCCCCGGAGATGATCAACGGCAAAACCGGAGCGTCGCCGGAAGCCATATTCCGAATTTCTTCCTGAAGGGCAACGACTCTCTGGCGCGTGAGACGGTTCATTCCGTCCTCAGAGACGAGCCTCAGGAGGAGGACGCCTCCCTCGCGCGCCAAAGTGAAGCCGATTGATTGCGATTGTCCGGCCATGTCAACTGCGTTTTTCGATCCAGTGTTCCAGGCGACAGCCGTCTTCCTCGAGCAGAAACGTTCCGACGCCGAAGCATTCGCCCACGATCCGATGTGACTCGGGATCCCGTAGAGCGCGCGGGATCCACTGCCGACCCACATCGTACTGCGCGCCCGTGAACCATTTCTGCGGCAGCACCTCCACCAGCCCAGCGTGCAGGTACACGGTAAACAGGGCAAAGGCCGGGTCGTCGTTGCTCATGGCCTTGTAGTTGGTGGGAACGATCAGTTCTTCGACGGTCGCAAGTTCCGCCGGAACGTCGACCTTGTGCGTGCCTGCGACCAGAGCAACCGGGACTTCGAACTCCGCAATGGGTTCAGTAGCAGAGTAGATGCGCTCGTGCGACTGCTTAAACCATCCGGCAAGTTCGGAGAGGTCGAAATCCTTGAGCTGATCGGGATCAAAACACGTGAAGCGCAGGTTGCGGCCTTGGGGGCACCAGACACCGAGATAGTGCGGCGGCACCAGGAACGGGCGGCAGTAGGTATTCAGCGCCAGGCGCGGCTTTTCGGGTTCGTGCTCGCGAGCAAGAGTGATGACATAGGCGAGCGAACCCTGATCGCCTTGATGCGTCCAGACGAAGCGTTGCCCGGCCCGCGAGCGGAGGACAGGAAATGTCTGCCAATACCAGGGAGCGGGGCCGATCGTTTGCTTGAGGAGCTCGCGCAGACGCGCAGTGTCGGGCTCGGGCATTATCCGGCGGCCGGCACGCCGTGCGGCTTCACGTGTTCGCGGATGAATTTGACGATGTCGTCCATCGGCGTGCCGGGCTGGAAGATGCCGGCCACACCGATTTTCTTGAGTCCTTCGACATCCTGATCGGGAATAATGCCGCCGACCAACACCAGGACATCGTCCATCTTGTTTTGCTTAAGCAAGTCCATGACGCGCGGGACGATCGCGTTGTGCGCCCCGGACAGGATCGAGAGACCGATGACCTGAACGTCTTCTTGCAGCGAGGCGTTGACGATCATTTCGGGCGTTTGGCGCAGACCGGTATAGATGACTTCCATGCCGGCGTCACGCAAGGCGCGGGCAATGACCTTGGCGCCGCGATCATGGCCGTCGAGGCCGGGCTTGGCAACTAGAACGCGGATTTTGGGGTCAGCGGGCATCGAGAACATTTAACCACAGAGGGCACGGGGAGCGCAGTGGGAACTGGCCGGGCGTGTGGCGCTGGCATTCTTGCCCGCGAAGTTGCCGTAGCGACTACGGCTTCACCCCCAACTGCCAGAACAGGAACGAGTACATGTCGGTACTCTCCTCGATCTGCTTGGTAACCGGCTTACCCTGGCCGTGTCCGGCTTTGGTCTCGATGCGCAGCAGGATTGGTCTTTCTCTGCTGGCCCCGTTCTTGGCTTCGGCTTGCATGAGCGCCGCCATCTTCTTGGCGTGCATGGGATCGACCCGCGTATCCGTATCGCCCGTCATAAAGAGGATGGCGGGATACTCCTCGCCCGGTTTCACGTGGTGATAGGGCGAATAGGCGTAGAGCCATTCGAACTGCTTGGGATCCTCAGCCGATCCATACTCCGGGATCCAGAGTTTCGCGATCTGGAAGTTCTGGTAGCGCAGCATGTCGAGCAGCGGCACGGCGCAAACAACGGCGCGGAACAGATCGGGGCGCTGGGTAATCATGGCGCCCATCAGGAGGCCGCCGTTCGATCCCCCGTAGATGGCGAGGTGATCGCGGTCGGTGTACTTCTGCGCGACAAGAAATTCTCCGGCGGCAATGAAGTCGTCGAAGACGTTCTGCTTTTTCTCGAGCATGCCGGCGCGATGCCAGTCTTCGCCGAACTCGGCGCCCCCGCGCAGGTTGGCGACGGCGTAGATGCCGCCGTGCTCCATCCAGAGATACATGCTGCGGTTAAAGGTCGGCTTCAGCGAGACGTTGAAACCGCCGTAGCCGGTAAGCAGCGTCGGGTTCTTGCCGTTCTTCCCAATTCCCTTCTTGCTGACCATGAACATCGGAACTTTGGTTCCGTCTTTCGACGTGTACCAAACCTGTTCGACGTCATAGGCCGACGGATCGATGGAAGGCGCATCGACTTTGGCCCAGAGGCTGGTCTTGCGGCTTCCCAAGTCGTAGCGATAAACCGAGGGCGGCACAGTGAAGGACTGGAATCCGAAGAACACTTCGTCACGGTCCCAGCGGCCGCCGATGGAGGGGACATCGCCGATCGCGGGCATCTGAATGTCGTCGAACTTCTTGCCATCGAGCGCGAAGACCTTTAATTCAGAAGTGGCGTTGTGCTCGTACTGTGCAAAGAGTTTGCCTCCGGTGACACTCGCTCCCTGCAGCACCGCATCGGTCTGCGGGATCAGTTCCTTCCAGTTTTCGCGTTTAGCATGGGCAGCTTCGGCCACAAACACGCGATAGTGGGGCGCGTCTTCGTTGGTGGTGATGTAGAGCTTGCCCTGGAAGAAGTCAGCGCCATAGAGAAAGTTTTTGCCGGTGGTGATCTCAACCGGCGGGTTATTCGACGCGAGGTCCTGCAGGTACATTTCAGTTTTCGTCCAACCCTCGAAAACGGTGATCAGAAGCCAGCGGTTATCTTCGGAAAGGTTCACCGTGGGAATGTCCTGCGGCTTGCGGCCTTCGCCAAAGATGAGCGGATCTTTGGCCGGATCGCTCCCAATCGAGTGGTAGAAGACCTTGACGTGGTAGACCTCCTCGCCGGCAGGAACGTCGCCTTTCTTCGGATGGCGCGTGTAATAGAAACCCGAGCTGTCCTTCTTCCAGGCGACACTGGCAAAGCGGGTGCGTTCAATGGTCTCGGGCAGCACGTTTCCAGTCGCGCTTTCAACCAGATGCAGGGTGCTTTCTTCGGATCCGCTGGCTGAGGTGCCATAAGCTACATACTTGCCATCGTCGGAGCAGAACCACCAATCGAGGGCAACGGTGCCGTCGGCGGACATCTTGTTGGCGTCGACCAGGACGCGGTCGGTTCCGTGAAGGCTCTCACGCACATAAAGGACAGGCTGATTCTGATTCCCTTCGCGGCGAGTATAGAAGTAGTACCCGGCGCCCATCTGCGGAACGCCGACGGTGCCAATGGGCAGCAGTTGGGAGAGGCGAGCGTTGATCTTGTCGCGTCCGGGGAGCGGGTCGAGGAGATTGCGGGTGTACGCCAGCTCCTGCTCGACGTACTGCTGGGTGTCAGGATCGCTGGAATTTTCCAGGTAGCGGTAAGGATCGACGATTTTGTGTCCCTGGACGGTTTCCTCGACGGGCGCAACTTTCACTTTGGGAGGCCCGGAGGGCACGGCAGCATCAGCGGCGTCGACCAAGGCGACCGCCCCAATCAGAAGAA
>JAIQFZ010000033.1 GCA_020073015.1 Terriglobia bacterium
AGAAGCAGAAAGAAGCCTTGCACTACTGCGTAAAACTTCCGCTCGTGTACACCAACGTGCAGATCAGGAATTGGGAATCTTTCCAGAAGTTAGGGCTGAGCTCGATCTATGCGCCGGGCGGCTACTTCAACGGAGTGTCTCTGGATTTTCCGGTTTCAATCGGAGACTATCGTTTCTCCAGCACACCGCAAGAACCCTGCCTGCTGCATCTTCTGCGTACGCCATGCAAACCCGGCTTGCCCGCCAAGGATCAATATCGGGCAGGACGCTATGAGCTGATGACCACACCTTTTGACGTTTTTGAACGCAACATCCGCGATCAACTCGGACGCATGCTTGGCGCCGGGGGATTCGAGTCTGCTCGCGACATCCAGGCCATTACCGTGAACCGATGGCCGCACGGTTATGCCTACGAATACAATCCGCTCTTCGAGCCGCTAGACCGCGCTGACTCCGAGCGGCCATGCGTGATTGGCCGGCGGCCTTTCGGACGCATTCACATTGCTAACTCCGATGCCGATGGCCACGCTTACACCAATACTGCGATTGACCAAGGTTACCGCGCGGTTCGGGAGATCACGGCGACCGGAAAGCTGGAAGCCGTAGGTGCCGGCGACTGATCCATTTGCATTTCGGCCCATGACGGCCATCGCCTTACGCATCGAAAGAGCGGGCACTCTAGACTTCTCCAGGGTCCGTGGTTGGTGCGAGAGATCTGATCGCGGTGGTAAGGAAGAGGAGCGATGAACAAACACCGTCACAATCGTAGAGAATTCCTGGGCCTGACCGGAGCTGGCGTGGCTGGCCTTGCCAGCGGTAGTCTTCTGAGCACAACCGTATTCGCTGAAACGGAGAGTGCTGACAACGATCCTCGCCACGCCGACCTGGTCGTATTCAACGCCAAGGTCTACACCGTCGATTCCCGCATGCCGAAGGCGGAGGCTTTTGCCGTTAAGGGTGGACGGTTCATCTGCGTGGGGAGCGCAGCAGAAGCCAAGGCGTTCATCGGTAAGGGAACGCACACCTTCGATGCAAAACAGATGACCATCGTGCCCGGATTTATCGATTGCCACAACCACGCGGGCGGCAACACCCTGCTCTACGAAGTCCTCGTCGGCAACCCTTTTGAGGTCGAGTTTGTCACCATCGCCAGCATCATCGATAAACTCCGCGCCAAAGCCCAGAAGACGCCTGCGGGCTATTGGGTCGATGGATACTTTTTCGACGACACCAAAGTGAAGGATAACCGCCAGCTCAACGTGCACGATCTCGACCAAGTCTCAAAAGAACATCCGGTAGTGGTCCATCATCGCGGCGGCCACACCTCCTTCTACAACAGCAAAGCCCTTGAGTTGGCTGGAGTCAACAAGAACACTCCCAACCGGATGGGCGGAACGTACGACCGCGACGAAAGCGGCGAACTCAACGGACGAGTCACCGATCGCGCGCGTGACGTATTCAACAACGTTGGCAAACGCGAGACCTTCACCGCAGAGCAGAAGGAGCAGCGCGATCGCGACGGACTGGCATACATCTCCAAACAGTTTGTCCGCTATGGCCTGACCAGCGTTCACCACGAAGGGGGCGATTTGTTTGCACTCCAGAAAGTGCGGGCACGCGGCGAACTACTGCACCGGGTCAGCTTCGAGACCAGCGGGGACATTTTGGAGGCAATGATCAAGAACGGGATCAGCGGCGGGTTCGGAGACGAGTGGATTCGTTTTGGCGCCACCTCGGAGCACACCGCCGACGGGTCATTCTCCGAGCGCACCATGGCGCTGAGCCAGCCCTATGCCAACACCAATCCTCCTTACAGCGGCAACATCACCGAGACGCAGAAGGATCTCAACGACTGGGTGGAGCGCGTGCAGCGGGCGGGCATTCAACCCAACTGCCACGCGAACGGGGATGTAGCCATCGACATGGTGCTTACCGCTTATGAACGGGCGCAGCAGGCCGCACCACGTCCCGACGTGCGCCCCAAGATCACCCACTGCACACTGATCAACGATGATCTCCTACGGCGCATGAAGGCGCTCGGCGCAGTTCCTGCCCCCTTCACCACCTATGCGTACTACAATTCCGACAAATTTCACTTTTATGGGGAAGAACGCATGAAGCGGAGCATGGCGTACCGTTCCTTCTTCGACGCCGGAATTCGGGCCGCGGCCGGCTCAGATTTCAGCCCCGGGCCGTTCGCCCCGCTGATGGGCATTCAGGGCATGGTGACACGTACCGGCTGGAATGGAGAGACCTGGGGAGCCAACCAACGAATCAGCGTAGATGAAGCCCTGCAGGTGAACACCATCAACGGTGCGTACAACTCACATGAGGAAGCGATCAAAGGATCCATCACACCTGGCAAACTGGCGGACTTCGTCGTGCTAGCAGACGATCCTCACACCGTGAACAAGGAGAAAATCAAAGATATCGAGATTGTGCGCACGGTCACAGGAGGCTCGACGGTCTACGAGAAGTAACCGGCTTGGTCCTCGCCGTCGTCACACTCCCGATTGTATGTGTCAACCTGCGCCGGTCGAGGCGGGCGATCACAGGCAGTTATTTTCCAAGCAACGTTGACTGGCTGGCAACGCACATCCATCTCCCGCTTTGGAACACCCAGGCGTCGGTGAAGCGCCCGCGCCGCTGGTACGCCTTTCCATTCCTAACACCCTTTTCCTTGTACACTCCGGTCACCATGGCGCTGTCGCCGTACACGTATGCGGTCATGGACTCGTTCACAATCTGTTCGGGATGTAGCGCCGGAGCTTTCACGCTGGCGATAAACTCGTCCTTCGTCATCCTCGAGCCGTCGTAGTCAATGTAAACCAGGTTAGGATGCAGCAACATTTCCAGCGCCTTCACGTCCTTGTGCGCTTCTGCCTGGTTCCACACATTCTCCAGCGCCAGAATCTTGCTCTGATCGTCATCGGGACGTGCCAACGACTGCGGAGAACTCAATCGCGGCGAAAGCAGCAGCAAGAAAACTGTAAAAAGAGCCTTCATCGCGACCCCTGAGGCGCACTTTGAGCGCCGGCTTTTGCCACGACAAGTATCTGTTTTCTTGCAGTCGCTGCGGATGCCCGCCGGCGACAATCTGACTTCCTCCAGCAGCGGAAAAAGTCCCACCATCCGGGCCGCCCAGCACTGGCACGATTACAGCCTCGAACCCGAGGTTAGAAACTGAACCTCAGAGAGAACTGCTGGACCCGTTCGACGGTAAGAGTTTTTCGGTACAGGCCAAACGATCCGTCGTCGGAGCCGTTGTCAAGAGGCGATTGCGCGCCTGTATTCGTGTCGAAGCGAACAGAGTTGGTCACGTTGAAGACTTCCCAGGCGAACTTCAGGTTCATTTTTTCATGGATTTTCCAAGTCTTCGCCAAACCCATGTCAATCCCGAAGTAGCCCTGGCCGCGGAAGTTGTTGCGGCTTCCCGCTTCTCCTGGATAGGCAAAGCGCATGGGAGTCAGCGTAGCGGCAACCCCCGGTGTTATTTGTACACCGGCCACCACCGCGCTTGGATCGGGAAAGGCATACGGTGCTCCATTGATCATGAATAAGCCCGACTTGATGGGGGCGGTTTGCACCATGTTGCTGTTGAACAGGAAGTTTTGGGTAAAGCCTCGGTTGTCGATCACGCTGAACGGAAACCCGCTGGTCCAGCGAGTTAAGCCGGAGAGTTGCCAGCCTCCAATAGCGGCGTCCAGCAAGGTTCCTGCGCCTCCAGCAAAGTCCTTTCCTTTTCCAAAAGGCAATTCGTATAACCAGTTCGCGGTGATCACGTGGCGGAGATCGAAGTCCGACGGCGCCCGATTCAACCTCGGATTCCAGGGATTTGCAATGTAGCTGAGGACTGTGCTCGTGCCCTGAGCGAGGGTGCTGGTGGTTGAAGTCGTGCCTTGCGAATTCGTGCGTTCTGCGTCCGAACCCAAATCAAGCGACTTCGAATAGGTATAGCTGAAGTCCACCTGCAATCCGTGAGCCATCGGATGACGCAACATAAATTGGCCGGCGTTGTAACTGCTGGTGCCGAGAGAGGACCATGCGAAGAGCGAGGAGAACTGAGGATCCCAGAAAGGTACCGGAGGCAGCCCGGCGCAAACAGGCGAAACGCCGCCGTTCGCAAGTTGGGTCGCAAGAAGGCCCAAGCGAAATGGCGCACCGACCTCCCGCCCTGGGCGATTCGCCCAGCGGAAGCCAGAAGGACAAGCATCGGAGCCACCCGAGCCGGTGTAAATATTCTGGGTTGCGCTAAACCCTCCTGCCGCTGCGGTTGGAAACAAATTTTCAAAATAGGCAATGGGATCAATCGTGGCGGTGCTGTCCTCGCCGTGCGCCAACGCAAATTCCGACATCATACGGGCCGCGGTGTAGTAATCCATCCCCGATTTAGGGTCCACAAGATTGGTTGCCGCAGCTAGATCGCGCTGCTGCAGAAGATGCCGGCCGAACCGGCCCACGTATGCCGCTTCGAACGTCCACCCTTTTCCAACCTGCCGTTGGATCGAGAAGTCAGCTGCAAAGGAATGGGGCGTCTTGATTCGGCCATCGATACCATTCGAGTTGAATGTAAAGCCGGTATCGGTATCGGCCGGAGGGAAAACAGGGTAGGTAACGGTTTGTGGCGCCGACTGCAACGGCGGCACGACATTTCTGTCGATGTAACGCGGGGCATCATCAGGCGTGAAGATATTAGACGGGGCCGCCTGCGTGCTGGTCAAGCCAAACGAACCAAACTGGCTGAAACCGTCAACAATCCCTTCACCAAAATGGTCGTGATACATCCCGACACCAACGCGAATCGAGGTCCTGGAATCGGGAGCATAGGCGACGGCAAAGCGCGGCGCAAAGTCCAGTTTGTTCATGCTCCAGTACGGCTTGCCTCCGCGGCTCTGGCCGGAAGGAGCAAAGGCGAATTCCGGTTGGTTCCCCGTCCCTTGCGCAGCCGCAAGGGCGCGATTGTTAAACCATTGGTGCAAATCGATTGTGGGAGCTACCTGCTGGCCATGCACTTCATACGGCGTCTGCAAGAGTGTATGCCGCAGGCCGATCGTGATCGTCAGATTGGGCTTCACACGCCAGGAATCCTGCACGTACCACTCGAATTCGTTGGCCTTGAAATCACGAGGGATCATCGAACCGGTCGGCAATAGCGTAGCCGTAGTCGCGTTCGTCACGCGGTAATTGTTATGCACATTAATGGTGCTCAACAAACCTGCGATGGCGGTGATTGCATTGTCGTAGCTGGTGGAAAAATCTCCAGACACTCCGGCGAAGCCAAACGCCGCGGGATCAAAGCTCTGGCCGGTTCCGGCAATCGCAGCTTGGCTGATATTGGTATTTCCACTGGCAGCCGAGCTGAATGAGACGCCATTCGACGACGAATTGTTGTGGATCAAACGGTAGTTCGCCCCGAGCTGCAACGTGTGCTTGCCCTTGACCCAGGTAACGTCATCAACGAAGTTGTGCACCGGCACATTCAGGAGGGTGGTAGTGTCTTCGGCGGTTAGAGGGCTGATTCCAACAAAATCCGAAAACGAGTTGTTCCCTGCACCCACATTGTTCAGCGCTTGACGGACATAGCCGTAGCGGAAGTTATTAATCAGGGTGCTGCTAATGGTCCAAGTGTGCCCGATGGCAATTCCCTTGGCGGTGTCCACGACGGCGGCGCTCGGAGGAGTGCCGGGGAACTGCGGGAACGAAGAGCTTCTGTCTCCCTGCAGGTTGCCGCGCACAAACAGTCGCTGGCCTGTGGTCAGCTGATAATCGAGCTTCGCGATGTAAGTATTGAGCCTTGTGGGATTGGGAGCGGACCAAGTGAAACCTCCCGTATTCAGACCGTCTCCTCCGGGGCTGTTGGGGTCGGGGTAGGCGTTAAGCGTGGCCAGTGCGTTCGGGTCTTCACCAGGGCCCCATGGACAAGTGGTCGTGCACAGCGGGTCCATACTGGCGACCTGTGCAGCTGTTAAGGTTTGAACTCCACCCGCTGGGCACAACGGGTCCCCAGCGCAGTTGTAGCTAACGCTACCAGCCTTGAATGAAGCGGTGGGCACCGTCAGGTTCTGCTGCTTATTCTCCTGCGTCTTCTGGCCCTCGTAGTTGAGAAAAAAGAAAATCTTGTCCTTCTTAATGGGGCCGCCGAACGTCCCTCCAAAGGTGTTCCGAATCAACTTGCCTGGCTTATTTGGCAGTCCAGACTGGAGCTCGGCCGCCTTGTTGAACCAGTCATTGGCGTGCCCAAGACTATTGCGGTTGTATTCATATAGGCTGCCATGAAAGGTGTTAGTCCCACTCTTGGTGACAAGCGTGACCTGTGCCCCCGAAGAACGGCCGCTGTCCGCGTTGGAGTTGGTCGTGGTGACGCGAAACTCTTCCACCGAATCCAGCGTTGATCGCAACACGCCCGTGAACGCGTAACCCTGTCTCTGGTCGTTGTTGTCGATTCCGTCCAAGGTGACGTTGGACTGATCCGAGCGTGCGCCGGCCACTGCACCGTTCCGGCTGTCTCGATCGCGGGCATTGGGTTGCTGATTTCCCACCCAGACGACGCCCGGCTGTAGGCTGAGCAAATCCGGCACATTACGCCCTTCCATGGGAAGCGCCTGAATCGTGGAATTGCTCACCGCATTGCCAATGGTCGCATCGGTCGTATTGACAGTCTGCGCGATATCGCTAACCTCGACCGTCTCAGCTATGGCCTGGACTGAGAGTGCAAAATTGATCGTCGCAGGTTGGCTGACCAGCAGTTCGGCCGTTTTCGCCTGCTTTCCGAACCCTGCTTTGGTAACCGTAATCGTGTACTTGCCGGGCGGAATCTGAGGAAACTCGTAGGCTCCGTTCTGGTCTGTGCTGTGGGCGGTGTGAAACCCAGTCGCTGGGTTCTCAAGGGTAACCGCTGCACCCGCAAGCATGGCTCCCGAGGGGTCGGTCACAGTGCCACGCAATGAAGTGAGGCCGGTCTGTGACCATATGAGAAGGGGGAATCCCAAGCACAACAACCAGACTGCCAGCCGTTTCCAGTGATTCATGAGCGGTCTCCTGCGCAGCAACGACTAAAGATTGCCAACAATGTATGACCCCCCCCACTAGTTGCGGAGCGAAACAAACGCAGAAAACTGCAACGAAAATCCGCTTGCAACCTTACATATAGTTGTGCAAGCCTAGAGAAACCGGACTGAGAGGTCAAGCAAAAAAATGTCCGCCGCTATGTTCCGGTAAAGCCACGAATTGGCGCTGGGCAGGAGCGGTCGCTTCCAGAAGGAGGACTATGGCCGTCAAAAAGCTGGCGAGTGCTCTACTAGTGGTGGTGTTAGCGGTGACATTTTCTGTTAACGCCCAAGAACAATCTGCGAAAACCATCAAGCGTGTCCCCGTAAAGTCCACATCACCCGCTTCCGGGAAAGAGATGTTCGCGAATTACTGCGTTACCTGCCATGGTACCGATGGCAAGGGTGGCGGCCCCGCCGCCGCAGCGCTCAAAACGACTCCGCCAGATCTCACAGTCCTCGCCAGGAACAACGGGGGCAAGTATCCCGCGTTGAAGATTTCCTCAACCCTGCGAGGTGAGAGCAGTCTGCCTGCCCACGGCTCCAAGGAAATGCCGATCTGGGGACCTTTGTTTCGCTCGGTGGCCGGCGGACACGAAAGCGAGGTGCAGCAGAGGATCAGCAATCTTTCGAAGTATGTCGAATCTCTGCAAGTAAAGTGAGCATGGCGGCCCAAGCTGTGAGTGCACAGCGGAGTCTCGGACCGGAGCATACAGCCCTCCAGAGAGCAGTTTTTCCATGTGCATTGTCAGCTTCCCAACAACTCGCTTACGGCGCGGTATGCCTGATCGATGGCCGTATCGGTATAGGCCGTGGCCGCCGAATCGGTATTCGCGATCGTGATCCTTCCGAAGCGTTTGCGGCCAATCACATTGGGGCGCTTGTCTTCGGGCCAGTCGGGATCGAACAAGGGATTGTATTCGTAACCATAGCCATGCGGCCATCGATTCACGGTGATGGCCTCGATGTCGCGTGCCGGATCAAATCCGCCGGGGCTGAGGGTCCGGGCAAGTTGGTCCCGGATCTTCCGCTCGAAGGTCTCAAAAGTCGTTGTCAGCAGTTCGTATCTGCCGATCTTGTGCTGCTCCCGCGCTGGCAAACCAGGCTGGCAAGGAGACCGGCTAAGGTGCAGCAAGATCGGTTCCTCAGGGTTGGTAGGACTTCGATAGTCGCCGATGTTCACCGGAGAATTGAGGCCAACGTCGGACCAGTACGAACCCGGCGAAGAGACGTTCTGAACACCTAGCTTTTGGAACGGTGTCCAGTTGCGAATCCCGACGCTCGCGTAAACCAACGGCACTTTGACAAGATAGTGCAACGCTTCTTTTTGTGGTTCGGGAAGCTCCGGGCACAAATAAGGAATCATCATGTTCCAGCATGCCAGCACGCATCCCTTGGCCCTCACCCTAGACAGCTGCTTGCCACTCGCATAGGTAATTTCGACTTCCTTGGCAGCCGAAGGCGTTCCGATGTTGCGTGCGCCAACCACGGTGCAGTTGAGCCGGAGTCTTGTGGGAGCGTCTTCTCGATCCAATCGGCCATAGTCGACTTGCGCAGTAACTACATCCTCCGGGGTGTGGCCGGGCACAGCGTCAGGGACTAACGCACGCACGAGTAATCGCGCAATTGAAGCGTTCCCGTCAGGAAAGTGAAAATGATACGAGCCGCCATTGGCATAGCCAGCCGCTGAATAGCTCATATGCGGTGCGCCGCCGGGCTCCAGACCCATGCCCTGAAACCCGGGCAACCCGAGAGCCCAGCAGTCCAAGGCAGGTTCGGCGTCAATCCCGACTCCCCACTCTCCCTCCGTTCGTCGTTGATAAAACGGAATCACCCTTTGGTCTGCTTTCATCACGTTGAGCAGGAAGTCCCGATAGCTCATCTTCGAAAGTCGCGCTTTCTTCTCCGCGGAAGAAAGCCCTGGCATGTAGTCCACTTTGGCTTCCTGGATGCGCACGATGTCGCGCTGGACTTCTTTGGAGAGCGGCGTCTTGGCTATGAAGTCCGTCCAGGGAACTGTTTTCGCTGCTTGGTTTTCGGGAACTTCATCGTTCCAGCCGCGGCCCGGCGTACCCACCACCAACCGGTCCTCGCCAAATGTCTCTTTATCGAAGAACACAGCGGAACGCAAACTGAGAGACTGATAGAGCTTGTGGTCCGTGAATCTCGCCTCGAATTGTGGCGGATCGATACCGAGCTTCTTTAGCAGTCCATCTGCTATTGGACTATATGGCGTAGGGCTATCGATGAGGAACGTACCGCCGTTCAACAGATGCAGCCGGCCGCCGAGGTGGAACTCATTTCGCTTGGCATGGCCTCCAAAGTCGTCGTGGTTCTCCAGGATAAGGATGCGCGCCGATTTTCCCGCCTTCTCGCGGAAAAAGAAGGCGGCTGCTAAACCGCTGATCCCTCCTCCAACAATCACCAAGTCGTAGGTTTGCCCGGTGTCGACCGGCTTGCCTGCCGTTTCCCAAAAAGTGCCATCGCGTAGGCTGTGGGCAATCTCGAAGGAGCCGGGGTGACTACCGCGCAGACCACTCTTGGCTGCCGGATCATATCCCGGTTGGTTCTGCGGCTCATTTTGGTTGGTCGCGCTGGGGTTGGTGGCGCCGAACACATGGCCCGGCGGCAGCAAAGCGGCTCCAACCACCATGGCAGTACCATTCATAAAATCGCGGCGTGTGATGGGGCGGTCCATGCCCAAATAGCGGTCGTGCGAGTCGCTCATGAAAATGCTCTCCGAGATCGCGAGATGAAAACTATTTCTTCTTGGGCGCGGGTGAATAGTGCAGGTGGACGACCTTCCACACTCCCTTGCGCTTGAACCAGACGTCCGACTCCTGGAACTCCTCGTCGGTGACTTCGCCTTTGGGCGAGCGGGTTTTGACGCGCAACAGATAACTCGCAACGGCCGTGTCTCCGCTCGGGTCGATCTGCACGTGCATATCGGAAACCTGACCCGACTCGATCCGTCCGCCGCTCTTGATGAATTCAGTCCACGACTTTACGTATTGCGGCAAATCGGTGCGTCCCTCCGGAAGCCATTGCGTGAAGTCGGGGGAGTAGTAGGCGAAATAGGCAGGAAGATCGTTCGCGGCATAGACCGCGTTCATCTTCTCTTCCAAGTTGCGGATTTCCTTTTCAACCCGGGATTGTTGCGCGGCACACGGGAGGGTTAGAGCGATGCTCATCAGAATCAGCACAACGGCAATCCTTCGATTGTTCATTCCTTCCTCCATAGAGTTGGTGCATTAGCTCGACAACAATTCCTGTACAGCTCGGTAGCCTTGATCGATAGCCTGGTCGGTATAGGCGGCGGCAGCGGCGTCGGAATTCGCAATGGCAATGCGCCCAAAGCGTTGCCGCGCAATGTCACACGGGCGCTTCCCCTCCGGCCAA
Source organism: Terriglobia bacterium (assembly GCA_020073015.1). Lineage (GTDB taxonomy): Bacteria > Acidobacteriota > Terriglobia > Terriglobales > Acidobacteriaceae > Acidiflorens. Next base: position 10,446 of record JAIQFZ010000033.1, read on the forward strand.
TCCGGATCCCACAGCGGGTTGTATTCGTAAGCGTACCCGTGAGGCCAGCGATTCACTGTGATCGCGTCGATATCGCGCGCTGGATCAAGCCCACCGGAACCCAACACTCGCCCGAGCTGGTCGCGGACATTTCGTTCGAACGTTTCAAACGAGGTGGCTAGCAAATCGTAGTGACCGGCGCGTTGCTGCTCCCTCGCGGACAGGCCAGGCTGGCAGGGGGCACGCAGCATGTGCACAAGGATCGGCTCATCCGGTGATTGCGAAGATTTGTAGTCGCCGATATTAACGCTCTGGTCCAGATTGATCGAAGAATGGTACATGCCGGGACAGGAGACACTGCGAACCCCAAGTTTGCGAAACGCGTTCCAATTACGGAGCGCCACCACCGTGTACACCAGCGGCACCTTGACCCCGTAGCGCAGGGCTTTCTTCTGTTCCTCTGGAAGCTCTGGACAGATGTAAGGAATCACCGTATTCCAGCAGGCCAGCAAGGCTCCCTTGGCTCGAACACTGTATACCTTTTGATCTCGGCCGTAGAGGACATCCACCTCCTTTGCGGAAGCAGCATCTCCCACGTGACGCACCGCCACTGCGGTGCTGTTCAGTCGTATGCGAACGGAAGAATCGCCATGATCCAAGCGGCCATAATCCATTCGGGCGGTTACGATGTCCTCCGCGGTGCTGCCTGGAGCGGAACCGGGGACCAACGACCGCACCAACATGCGCGCAATGGATGCGTTCCCATCGGGAAAATGAAAGTGATACTCCTCTTGCGGAGTCACTGCTCCCAACGCAGTGAAGGTTAGCCCCTTGGACGGTGTGCGGTCCAGACCCATTCCTTGAAAGCCTGGAAAATACAAAGCCCAGCAATCCAGGGCTGGAACCGCGTCGATACCGATTCCGTACAGACCATGCGTACGGGATTGATAGAAAGGAATCACATCGGGGTGGGCCTTCACTACATTGAGCAGAAAGTCTTTGTAGCTCATCCGCGAGAGGCGTGCCTTCTTCTCCGCTTGCGGCGCTCCCTGCATGTAGTCGGCAGTGCCCTCTTGAATGCGGACAATGCTTTCCTGGGCATTGGTGGATAGAGGGGTCTTGGCCAGAAATTGTCCCCATTTCTTACCCGATGCACTTTGCGGACCGAAGAAGCCGCCAGGCGCGCCTGTGACGAGCCGCTCGGTGCCGAAAGTATCCTTGTCGAAGAAGTAGCCAGAACCGAGATCGCGGAAGGCTACGTTGCCGCTGTACTTCTTCTCCAGGACTGGAGGATCGATACCTAGCTCTGTGAGTAAGCCGCGCGCTTCCTTGCTATAAGGAAACGGAGATTCAATGGAGACCGTACCGCCATTGGTGAGCAACAGCCGGCCGCCGGGGCGGAACTCGTTTCTCTTGGCGTGTCCGCCAAAGTCGTCGTGGTTGTCGAGGATGAGAATGCGAGCGGAAGGTCCGGCGTGCTCACGAAAGAAATATGCCGCCGCCAGGCCGCTGATGCCGCCACCTACGACGACCAAATCATAGGTCTCTCCGGTATCTGTGGGCTTGCCAGCTTTCTCCCAGAAGTTACCGTCACGTACGGAGTGGGCAGTTTCAAAAGCTCCGGGATGGCTACCGCGCATCCCGGTGAGCGTAGGCGGGTAATAGCCGGGAGCATCCTGGGCGGTCGGCGCGGATGTTTGGGCGGCAAGCATTCCGGGGAGCCACGTGCTGGCGAGCGCTCCTGCCACGCCGATCGTTACCCCGTTCAAGAAATCGCGACGCGTGATGTTGCGGTCCATGCCCAGTTCGCGGTCGCGGGATCGAGTGACATCTTCGTGCTCTGGATTAGCCATGGTTGTTTATGCACCCTTCAGTTGTTCCTGAACTGCACGATAAGCTTGGTCGATGGCGGCGTCTGTGTAAGCGCGGGCACCGGCGTCGGAATTCGCAATCGAGATACGCCCAAATTGTTTCCGCCCGACCACACAGGGACGCTCATCCCGCGCCCATTGCGGATCGGAATAAGAATCGTATTCATACGCGTATCCGTGTGCCCAGCGGTTCACAGTAATGGCAGCAACGTCCCGCGCCGCATCGAATCCACCTGGCGAGAGCATCCGATTTAACTGATCGCGGATGCTGCGCTCAAAGGTGGAAAATGGCGTGTCCATCAGCTCAAACCTCCCCATCTGGTACTGCTCACGGCGCGGCAGGCCGGGCTTGCAAGGCGTTCGCAGCATGAACAGCACCATCGGTTCTTGCGGAGTACTTGGGAATCGATATTCGCCCAGGCTGACAGGGAAGTCCAGCGTAGTGAAGCAGTGATAGCTGCCAGGGGAAACAACTTGCCGGATGCCCAGCTTATGAAACGCGGTCCAGTTGCGAATGGCCACATGAGTGTAGATGAATGGTTCCTTGACGCCATAGTGCAGAGCTTCCTTCTGCCCCGCCGGCAGTTCAGGACAAAGATAAGGAATCATGCCGTTGTAGCAGGCCAGTACGCAGGCGCTTGCTTTTGCGCTCCGCAGCTTTCCTTCTTGCACATATGCGACTTCCACTTCTTTCGGGTCCCGCGCGCCGAGATGGCGCACGCGCACAGCGGTACTGTTCAGCCGAATGCGAATAGGAGATGAGGGCTGATCGAGTTTGTCATAATCGGCGCGGGCTGTGACCACATCTTCCATCGTGTGCCCGGCAATCGAACCTGGCACTAGTGACCGAACCAGCAGCCGAGCAATGGAGGCATTGCCATCTGGGAAGTGAAAAATATAAGGCTCTTCTTTTTCTTCCTTGTCTTCTCGCGCACTCAGGCCCATGCCGTCGAAGCCCGCGTAACGGTAGGCCCCGTAGTCGTCAGGATTCCTATAGCAAGCTAGCGCGGAGATCGCGTCAATCCCCACAGCGAACAAGTCGTGCGTATATGTCTGAAAGAACGGGAGCACAGCGGGATTTGCGTGGCATACTTCCGTGAGGAACGTGGCGTAACTTATCTTCGCCAAGCGCGCGTACTTTTCTTCGCGTGTAAGGCCCGGGAGATAATCCTTCTTCTCCGTGTAAAGGCGAACGATCTCTTGCTGTACTTTGAGAGGAAGCGGAGACTTGTTCAGAAATTCCGCCCAGCCGACCGAGCCCATGCCGGGCACGCAGCGATCTTCGCCGAAGGTTTCTTTGCTGAAAAAGCAAGCCGTACCCAGGTGGGAGTACAGTTTCTGGTCGTACGCCTTGTAGAAGACCTTCGGCTCGATTCCTAAGTCCTTTAGAACGCCTTTGGCTACATCGCTGTACTCGGAAGGACTTTCGATAGATTGGGTTCCTCCGTTGCTTAGGAGCAAACGCCCCCCAACCCGGAACTCGTTGCGCCGGGCGTGGCCGCCGAAATCGTCATGATTGTCGAGAACGAGAATGCGGGATTTGGGACCGGCCTGCTTGCGAAAGAAGTAAGCCGCGGCCAAACCGCTGATGCCGCCTCCTACCACGATCAGGTCATAGGTCTCGCCGGTGTCTGTCGGATTTCCGGCAGTCTCCCAAAAAGTCCCGTCACGCAGAGAGTGGGCAACATCATAGGCGCCCGGCTGGCTCCCCCTCATGCCGGTCAATCCAGGCGGATAGATTCCAGCGGGGTGGGGGACTACTTCCCCAGCAGCTTCCGAGCCCAAGGCCAAATGGTGCACGCTACCGTAGCCCAGCGCACCGATACCCACCGCCACGCCGTTGAGAAAGTCACGGCGGGTGATACGGCGCCCCACTCCGAGTTCGCGGTCGCGCGATCGAATGACGTCTCTTTTATCGGACTCAGCCACGGTTCAGTGTCCTTCCCTTACCCTTTGCGCCTGCATCGCAGTCATTGGCGCAGACCCTAACAGTCTCGTTGCATCGTCTGCCCGAACCCGGATTTGAAAATGTCCATGGCATGCCCTACCGCATCGGGATTGGCTCGGGCTCGGCTGAGCCATCAGCACGCGGGTCGGAAGCGCCAAAATTTGTGCCCGTCTTGGAGTTGTGAAGAACGGCTTGGCCTCGTCCCATGAATGCGGAGTATTCTTTCCTCACAACCAGGTCGTGCCCTTTCTGGCGCAATTGACCCTGCACTTCGGACGCGATCCGTGACTCGATCACGATCGTGCACTTGATGGGTTCGCCGGTATCGCGGATGGTGAACCTCGGAGCGGAAAGTGCCGCCTGGATGTTCATTCCGTAATCGACCACGTTGGAAACGAACTGTGCATGAGCGAGCGGCTGATTGGAGCCACCCATGATTCCGAAGCCTGCGTGCAAGTCTCCGTGCTCCATGAATGCCGGAATGATGGTGTGGAAGGGACGCTTGCGGGGCGCGAGGGCATTGGGATGGCTGGGATCGAGCACGAACAGACCGCCGCGGTCCTGCAGCAGGAATCCGCGGCCGGTCACAGCCACTCCTGAGCCGAAGTAGTCATACACACTTTGAATGAGAGAAGCGATATTGCCCTCGGTGTCGACGACCGCAAGATAAGTCGTGTCGCTCTTTGCCGGGGCGCCGCTGGCCGGCGTACAGTTCGCCTTTGCGGGATCGATGAGGGCCGCTCGTTGCGCCGCGTACGCTGGGGAAAGCAGGCCTTTCACCGGCACATGAGAAAATCGCGGGTCGGCGTCATAGCGGTAGAGATCGGCATAGGCCAGCTTCATGGCCTCGATCTTCTTATGTAGTTCTGTCGCGCCTTGGGGGCCGTCTGTGTCAGGTTGTGACGTGGCCATGACGTTCAGCATTTCAAGCGCAGCCATCCCCTGGCCGTTGGGCGGCAGTTCGTAGACCTTCCAGCCGCGGTAGTCCACCGAAATCGGTTCCACCCACTCGGAAGAAAATTCCGCCAGATCATCGGCCTGCATGGTGCCGCCCAGAGCGGATGAAGTCTTCAGAATGTCTTGCGCAATTTCACCGCGATAAAAAGCCTGCGATCCTTTTTCCGCGATCAAACGGAGGGTCCTGGCAAGATCAGGATTGGAAAACATCTCTCCCACTTCCGGAATCTTGCCATGCAGAAGAAACAGACGCTGCGCTTCGTCGGTCTGCTTGAGTTTGTTCTGCCCGATACCCCAGAAATCGTGAATGATCTCCGGAACCGCGTAACCGTGCTCGGCATAGAAGATTGCGGGAGTGAAAAGAGTTTTCCAGGGGAGCCGACCAAAGCGCTGATGGGCCTTTTCCCATCCGTCGACGGCCCCGGGAACCGTCACGCTGTGGATGCCGTCCTCAGGCATCACAGTAATACCTTGCTTCTTGAGGAAATCAATCGTTAGGTTTTTTGGCGCCCAGCCGCTGGCATTCAACCCGTACAGCTTCCCGCTCTTGGCGTCCCAATAAAGAAGAAACAGGTCGCCGCCGATGCCGTTCATCATCGGCTCCGTTACACCGAGCACCGCATTGGCGGCTATGGCCGCATCCATAGCGGAACCGCCCTTGGCGAGAATCTGCGCCCCCGCCTGCGAAGCCAAAACGTGGCTTGTGGCCACAATGCCGCGGTCAGTGATCACCATGGAACGGCCATAAGGACGATCCTGCGCCAGGACTGCGCACGACCAAACACAAAACAAGACGAACAGGCACATGAATCGGCGCATGGAACTCCCCATATGTGTCCCGTGATGATAACCGCTGTTTGCTTGACAGACCATGTACATTACTATAAGTCCGCAAGGTTAGAGAAAGGAGTTGGGGCTGTCAAGGGGAGCGAACTGTCGCCCAGTATGCCGGCTTCACTACAGCCCGCAGCAGCCGCTCTTGTGATGAATCAATGACGAAAGACATCTGGAAAACCATCACCGAAGTCGGCATGCTTCTTTGCTTCTTTCTCGTTTGCGCGGGTTCGACATCTGCCCAAAGCGCCGACTTCAGCCTGCACAGGATTGGAGATGATGTATGGGCTGCGATTGTGACGGATGCGGGCAAAGCCGGCGGTAACGCAGGGTTTGTGGTTGGAGATGAAGCTATCGCCGTGATCGATACCTTCGAAGATCCGGGTGCGGCACGTGAGTTGTTGGCCGCCATACGGAAGATCAGTACCCTGCCGATTCGCTTTGTCATCAACACTCACTACCACCTGGACCATGTAAACGGGAACGATGTGTTCGCCAATGCCGGCGCCATGGTTATTGCTCACCGCAACGTGCGCGCGTGGATGCGCACTGAAAACCTGAAGTGGTGGGGAGACGCCATCAAGCCCGCCGATAAGGCACGCGTGCAATCGCTCAAGTTGCCGGACATCATTTACGACGACCGGATCGATCTTTACCTTGGAAAAAGATTGCTCAAAGTTCGTTTCCTGCCGGGCCACACAGGGGGAGATTCCGTGGTGCATGTGCCCGATGCCCAGGTAGTCTTCTGCGGGGACCTCTTGTGGAAAGAACATATTCCCAATCTGATGGATGCTTCGACGGACAAGTGGGTCGATACGTTGGATTCATTGCGCAACAGCCACGCTCAATCCGTATTCGTCCCGGGCCACGGCGGGGTCGCCAATTCGGCAGACATCGCGACTTTCAAAGGCTATTTGGTGGGCTTGCGCGCAGCGGTTCGCGATGCGCAGCGCGACGGCAAATCCGGCGACGCACTCGTAAATGCCATCCTGCCGGGATTCAAGCAAAAATACGGCGCTTGGGGCTTCTTTGATGATTTCGCGAAGGACAATATCGTGCAGACAGCGCAAGAACTCGACGGACACAAACAAGTGCCTCAACCCGCACAGGCCGAAGGGCGGCAATAGTCCGAGCAACGATTTCCTGAAAAGTAGATGCTGTGAACTACCACCCAGTTTGGAGGCACTCCATGAAACTCCGCAATCGATTTGGATTCTACAACCCTCCTTGCTCAGTGCGTCGCTTGTACGACCTTGCCGTCGACGATTGTCAGTTTCACCGTGATGTCCTTGAGTTTGTCGGGCGGCACTGTCAGGGGATCATCGGACACGACAATCAAGTCAGCCAGTTTGCCCTTCTCGATCGAGCCCTTCATTTTTTCCTCAAATCCTGAATACGCTCCGTACATCGTGTAGATACGAATGGCCTCGGCCGGAGTGATCGCCTGCTGGGGCGCAAGAAGCTCGCCGGAACGCGTCTTCCGTGTCACCATCGCCCACATCGAGAAGAACGGGTTCATCGACTCGGGCATCGAACCTAGAGAATCCGAATTCCCCGGCGGCCGGAATCCTTCATCCAGCAGCGTGCGGTAGATGAAGGGGACTTCAGCCTGGGTTCCCTTGAACGCCCGGCCCAGATATATCCATGCACCCGTCGGAACAGGAATGATGCCGAGCCTCTTCATGCGATCGAGCTGCTCCTGGCTTGTCGCTCCGGCCTCCTGGTTGCCCGCATGTTCGATCCGATTGCGAGCATCAGCGCGAGGATATTCATGCTGCGCTAACTGGTAGGCGTCAAGCGCCATGTCCTGTGCCCTATCACCCAGCGCGTGAATCCAAATCTGGAAATCGTTCTTTTGCGCCTCAGCTACGACTCGATTGAGTGTCGGCTGAGTCATTTTGGGCACGCCGACCCATTTTTCTTTCTGTCCCGGCGGATCGTAGCGCAGACCGGTCTCGCTCTCGCCATCCAGGAAAAGCTTGATCCCGCCGATTTTGAGCCAATCGTTTCCGAAACCGGTGTGTATGCCATACTTCAGGAAATTTTCATCGAAAGCGGCATCGGGATCCCGATCATTCGCAATGTTCAGAATGAGCTGGCAACGGAGCCGAACGGGCAGATCGCCCTTGGCGAGCAAATCCTGATATATGCGAAGCCCATCGGCGCTGGGAAAATCGTAGATCGTAGTGACACCTTTGCCGGCAAATCCTTGCAGCACCTCTTTCACACTTTGCTCACGCACGTCATAGGCCGGTTTGGGGATCAAAGCGAGCATGCGGCCAAACATTTCACTCAATCGTCCCGTTGGTTCTCCAGTATTGGGATCTTTCCAAATCTTTGATCCCTCGGGATCAGGAGTATTCTTACCGATATGAGCAAGCTCAAGCGCCCTGCTATTCACAACAATCTCGTGCGCGCTTTCTCTCACGAGCGCGGGATGATGGGGTGCTGCCGAATCGAGCTGTTGCCGGGTTGGCATTGGCTGACCCCAGCCGCCCGCCCCCACGATCCATTCTCCTGCGGCAGTGTTATGGGCACGCTCTTTTATCTTCTGAAGCATCTCGTCGACATCTTTCAGCGGAGGAACGTGCAGATCAAGCATTCGGTGATAATCTGCAATTCCCTCAATATGCGTGTGGGCATCGATGAAGCCTGGAAGAACTGTCTTGCCGTGAAGCTGGATTACGTGGGTGGTGGGCCCAATTAGCTCCCGTATTACGGCGTTGTCGCCCACTGCCAGAATGCGTCCGCCCTTGATTGCTACCGCCTGCACAATAGAGTTGTCAGATACGACGGTTATCACTTTGCCATCCAGCAAAGCGAGGTCTGCTGCGCCATCGACCAAGCGCGGGTCCGAGCCAACATCCCCTTTCGCTACTGCCTGCCTACGCTCGGGTACTACGGTGAGTAACATCACCGTTGTGATTACGATGAAAGATGCGCCGCGCAAAACGGCTAACCGTGGTTCAGCCATGTCTGCTCTCATTACTCGATGTCGCATTTAGCGAAACAGTCGGGACACTTTACCATATTTATGTAATGTTGCTACACTACGGCATCATTTGGAACTAGAGACTGTGAGCACTCCAAGGGGAGCACTGTATGAGGTTCGTTGATCGTTTCAGCTTGGCTTTCGCGTTTGGAATGTTCACGATCGCAACATTGGCTCACGCCGGCACGGCTACCGCTGATGTTGTTGTGATGGACGCGAAGATCTATACCGCGGACCTGCACCGCCACACCGCTCAAGCCCTCGCAGTTGGGGACGGCAAGATTATTTATGTGGGAACCAACGCAGCCGCCAAGAAATTTATTGGCCCACACACCAAGATCGAGCAACTTGGCGGCAAACTCGTCCTCCCTGGCCTCATTGATGCACACATCCATTCCATGGGAATCGTTAGACTCGATACCTGCGACCTCAACAGTCAGCCTAAGACCTTGGCTGAGATTACGGAGTTTGTGCGCGCCTGCATCGAGCGTTATCAGGTCAAGAACGGCGAGTGGCTCACCGTTCAGCAGTGGGACTTCTCCACCGGCAACCAGCCAGATGCTGAGCGCCAGACCAGTACGTGCCGCCCTCGATCTCGCCTCCACAACCATTCCCATTCAGCTCTTCGGCAATGACGGCCACCATGTCTCACTTAAGTCCCTTTTCCCCCGGTCCCAGTCCCGCCCGGCGTAGATTGCTGAGGTTTCCATCCAGGGGGACCTTCGCAGTGACCGTTCGCACCGCCAGTGTATGGGAAGAGCTTTGACAACCCCCAATCGGTCCAGAGTTTGGCGCGCCGCGCGCCAAGATCTTCTGAACTGGAATCTGGATGTCATCGGCTTCCGAGCCGAACTGTTCAGCTGCAGTCGAGCCGCCTGGAGCGGCGGTCGGACACGGCTCGAGTGCGCCGCCCTTGGACGGCGTTGCTGGAAGACAAAGCGGAAGCGCAGCCGGCGGTGGATGGCAACCGCGGCGGATTCATGGCGATCGCGGGAAACAGTTATTGCGGCGGCGGGGAGAGTTGCTGGAACGCAGTTTTGCGCGCCGATGAGACCGGAGGGATGCGGCGCGTGCACCTGCGAGGACGGGAGAATGTTCTCAAACGGGTGCTGATTCACGTGGGCGCATTCGATCTGTCGCTGGTGATGCGGCAGTTGCTAGGCAAAGGCAACCGCGCGGTCTGCAGGCCTCTCGGCGGAGAGTTTGCTGATGGGGTTGCGTCTGGATCGCGGTTCCCGTCGGCACAGAACCGGAAAGCGCATTGGGCCCGATCCCCATGCCGTGTGCATCGAATTTTTTCATTGCCCTCGCGGCAGAATGAGCAAACCACTTTCACCACGGGCTGCAAGCGGATTGCCATTCTTGTCGCGCAGAATCTCCATGTCTAGTCTCCTCTGGGTTTAGTAGGTTAGGTGAAATGCAAACGGCTGCGAGCGATGAGGCATTCAAGCCCGACGCTCGACCAACTGGATCGCGCACCCACTCCGGGGCTCGATCAAGGCAGCTGGTGCAATCGGGCTCGCGCGAAAGCCAGCACGAGAGAGCACCATCCGCGTTCGAATCACGCTTGGGACCACGAAGACCGTGCCAGCGACTCGGTGGGGTATCCGACGTTCGTACAGCACCTTCCGTACTTGTCTCACGCATTCATCGTGGCCGGTGAGTTCGCTCAGTCGCGGCGATCTCCGATAGAGAATGTCAACATCGTCCCGCCTGTCAAACAGCCGGCGCTCGACTGTCTCCGAGGATTTTGGCATGTCGCTGACGTGCAGGAATTCGCTGCTCTCGGTAAGAGCCTTCGTCAACTGCTCCAGGGTGACGCGGCGCCAGGATGAACCCTGCTCTCGCATCTTGAGCTCGAAACCGGCGTGCAGGGAGAACGATCCGATTTCAGGGTCCGTGATGACGATTTGGAAATCGTCCGAGTCGGGAACGTAGCGAAAGTGAACCGATTGCACTGGTAGGCCGTTCACCATCAACTCAAACGGCAAGTCGTCAATCTTAAGAGGCTCGGGCATTCGTTTGTCTCCTCCTGGTACCGCCTAATCCTCACGTCTCTCACGGACGCTACTTGAGCTGGGGACGGGCTCGGTGGCCCTCTAATATACCCGCGCGGAGGCAAAAATCGCTAGGAATTCAGGGAAGAATTCCGGCTCGGTAACCACCGGGCAGGTTACTAATGCGCCCCCTACAAGCCCCTTGCGGGTGCCTGCCGCCCTCGTACCAACATAGGGTAGTGATTCCCAGGTAAAGAAACCCAGCGAACCGGTATCGCCTACCGAACAGAACCGGCGCCGAAGGTCCAATCACTCAGCTGGACATCGACCTGCGCTTGTTGTGCACCCTGCCGTGCCACGGGCTCGGCTTGCCCTTCGTATTCCAGCAGCCCACCGACGAACCTCAGCGTGACGATGTACTCCAAGGCGGGATGAATTTCGTAGGAGGGCTCTTGCTCGCCGAGAGGCAACTCCGAGCAGGCTGAGTTTTTTCCGTGACAGAGTGTGACAGTCAGGCCACAACGCGATTCGTATCGGCGACTACAACATGCAGCAGGCTACCGATTTTGAAGTTTTCGCACGCGCCGCAGAGCTCGGATCACCGCGGTAAGATCTCGGTCATGGAGGTATCGCTAGACAGCCCAGTTCTGGATCTTCAGACCCCGCACCCGCCGGAATTCGCTCTCATTGTTTGTGACCAGTGTCAACCCGGTAACCACGGCATGCGCAGCGATCCAGAGATCGTTGTTGCCGATCATCTGGCGTTTTGATTCCAACTCCGCTCGAATCGATCCGTACGCTTCGGCCGCCGTTTCAGGCAACGAGAGCGCGGGCAGCCAATGCACCAGCTCACGCAGCCTCTCGAGCGCCGCAACCCGTTGCGCACTCTTGGCTGCTCCATAGAGCAGCTCGCCGTAGGTAATGACCGAGAGCGCGGCTTCCCCAGGTCTGAGCTTGCGGAAGCGCCGCAAAACCTCCTCAGGCCTCTTTTGCCGGATGTAAATACAGATGTTCGTGTCCAGCAGGTAGCGCGGCTCCATTACAGTCTCTTTCGTTTCTGCGGTTGATCCTTCTCGCGCGCAACCACGGCGAGATCCTCGGGTAACCCCGCCAGCAGATCGAACGCCCGCACCATGTCTCCATCCTTCTCCCGCAGGACGATCTCATCTCCCCGCCGAAAGATCTCCACTTCCTTGCTCTTCAGTCGAAATTGCTTTGGCAGCCGGACTGCCTGACTGTTCCCCGAACGAAAAACCCGCGCCGTGCCCATGCACCCACCTCCCAACAAACGTATATACGTCGAGTACACACGTAGTTCTTGGGGTCCGCAACGACATGTTCGCGGGCGGAAGTGCCAGCGACCCTCTCGTCGGTATTCTGGAGGACCCCGGCCTCTCTCCTGCTGATGATGATGATAACGTCCGCCGACGCGAGCCAAACGACCTGCCAATTTGACTGCATCTCGTGGCGGTACTTCCCGCCCCGGGCCAGAATGCCCGAAATAGCGAGTGGTGTTTTGTCGCACTACTTCTTCGGACGCGACTCTGGAGGAATCAGACCTGCCACACGGTAGTAAACTGTGAGCTGACCGTAAACCTCTCCCGAATGCTCGACGAGACTACACGCCAAGTCGCTGAGTCGTATCTGCGCCCGGCCGGCTTGTTCCGGCACATCCTGAGCAAATGGATCGACGACCACACCAGAGATGCCTTTGTCCCCTTTGCTTTTGATTGCCGCCGCCCCGTCGGCAAATGATTTCTTGACGTACGCTACCAAATCGGCCTTGCTCTTAAACAGGTCACGCTTCGGATCTTCCTCCGAGGGGGGCTTCTGGCCGAGCGCCACATTGGTGAAGAAGTAATTGGCCGCGGCAGCATGGAGGAGCCGCTCGGCGAAGGTGCGGGCTGAGGGCGCGGGCTTGAAGTCGTACTTATCCTCAGGGAAATCTTCGGCCATCGCGATCAGCTTTCGTCCGATCTCGTTCCAATTTACGAGCAGGGCTTCCGCGGCGCCCGGCGCGGGCTTGAGTGCCGCGCCTTTTTTCGGCGTGTCCTGCGCGTGTGCCGGTGTGACTAAAACACTTGCAGCAAACATCACTGCGGCAAGAAAATAGTGTTTACTCATTCGCGTATTCCTCCGCATCATTTTGCGATTGCACGTATTGCAGCAATGGGCCCAACAGAAAAACGACCGTCTCGAGCGACATGGATGTCAGATGAAGCCAAACTTATTTTTGCGTCAACTGGTCAGCGGACCAGCCGACCACTACCCTGATTTCAGTTGGGTTCGCTTGCTCGGAGCGAGTCATCACAAATGTCTGACCGTCCGCAGTGACATCGTACCCGCCGACTGTGCCACCCCGGTCGAACTTGCGATCGAACAATTCGGCTGGCTTGGCAGCACTAAACGCCGGCTGAATCTGTACTGCAGCACTCATCATCTTGGTTCCGTTGCGGTAAACGATCTCTCGACCCGTTCGCACCCAGCGCGGCTGCTCGCCACCGTCGGTGGAGATCTGCCAGCGGCCTCCGGGGCCAGGAACAGGCTCCACGTAGATCTCCGAGCGGCCGGATTCGTTCGAGGCGTAGGCCATGTAGCGGCCATCCGGGGAAAGAGTGCCTTGTCGCTCTGCCGCTGAGGTTTGCTTGAAGGCATGCATCTCGGGTTGATTCCCGAGGCTAAGAAGCCATAAGTCGGCGCTGGTCGCCGGGTCATTCACCATCACGGCGGCGTAGCTGCCTGCCACCGAGGTGATGTGGCTGTTGATCGTAGTCTCGAAAACCAGCCGCGGCGCGGAACTTCCATCGGCAGCAACACGATAAATGCCGCGCTTTTCCGAGGTACTGACTGCATCAAACAGCAAGTCCTTACCATCCGGCGCCCAAACCGGGGCGTTGTTGAGCGCACCATTGGCGACGATTCGCATCAGCACCCCACGGTCGCGCTCATAAACCGCGAGGTGTTGGGCGCTCATGTACTGGATGGCAAGGGCGATGCGCTTCCCGTCCGGTGAAATCTTCGGATCGATATAGCCCGCGGCCGGGATGTCGAGCTTGTGCTCCACTCCGCTGCGATTCACCAAATAAAGATTGCGCGAAAAGTTGCCTGCCTGACCCGGCGCATACGCCCATACGCCGTTCGAAGACGCACTCGCCTGCCCTACGAAATTGACTTCGGCCACTCCCGATGCCACTTGAACCGGCTTCCCCAGGACCGCGAGCTTGTGCGCGTCAAAAGGGACCGCCCACAGCGCGCCCGCCGAGTAGTAAACGATTTGGTCCGCCGTAAAGGACGGGCCCTGAGCGTTATTCAGCAGGACGCGCACTTCGCCCGAAGCTAGATTCACCGCCATTACACGTCTGGTAGTGCCAAAATAATCGGTAAAACTAATCCATTCGCCGCCCGCAAGCCACGCCGGCCCTTCCGCGTAGAGGCGTTCTTTGGAGACCATGGGCACCTTCTGCAGCCCACCGCCCGCGGCCGGCACCGTTGCCAGACCGTAGCTCGGCACCGCAACAACAATGATGTCCTGCGGCGTCCAAGTTCCCCCGAAGAATGTGGGCAGTTCACAGATCAATGCCGAGTTGCCTCCGTCCGACGGAGCCTTCTTGAGTTTTCCCTGACTAAAGAAGGCGATCCAGTCACCGTTTGGAGAGAAGAATGGAAACGTCGCTCCTTCGGAATCCGGTATTTGCGTGGAATCAAACTGATCGAGCCGGCGGACATAGAGGTGGAGTACGCCACTCTCCGCCGCCACGTACGCCAGGTGTTTGCCCTCGGGCGAGAGCACCACTGCCTGCGTGGTATCCACTGCCAAATCCTGTCGTGGAGGCAGAACGATGCTGAACCGGGCGGTTCCGAACGTGCCGCCTGCCGGCCGGCTACTCATGGCCTTGAAGAGAAGAAGCCCTGTCACGATTACGGCGACTGCAGCCAATCCGATGATCACACCCATGTGGCGCCTGGATCGCAAGTCTGTTGGAGGCGACGGGGATGCCGCACCGCCCGATTGCAACAACCAACTCAGTTGCAGTTTCACGTCGTGAGCGGTTTGAAAGCGCTCGTCGGGATCTTTCGCCAGACAAGTGCGAACTACATAATCCAAAGAAGAGGGCGAGGCGGGCTGAACCGAAGTTAAGGGAAGTGGCTCCTGATGAAGAATTGCCGAAACCACTGAGAGGTGCGACTTCCCCGCGAATGCGCGATGCCCGGTCGCCATCTCGTATAAGACCGCGCCCAGGGCAAATATGTCACTACGGGCATCGGCTTCCTTTCCCTCGATTTGCTCTGGAGACATGTACTGAATCGTGCCGACGACCATCCCGACGGTGCTGATCGGTGTCGCGGGACTTTGCAGCGTGGCCGTCGCCGCCCCGGACGATGAGGAGGTAATTGCCGCGCCCACGGTCGAGGGCTTGGCCAATCCAAAGTCCATCAGCTTGGCGCCGCTCTTGGTCAGCATGATGTTCGCAGGCTTGAGATCGCGATGAATGATGCCCAGCCGGTGGGCTTTGGCTAGAGCGTCCGCAATCTGAACGCCGATCTTCAGGAGATCCTGGAGGGGTAGCGGGCCCTTCTGCAGACGGCTGGCCAGGGTTTCGCCTTCCAGCAGCTCCATAACCAGGAACTCCACACCTGCCTGCGAGCCAACGTCATACAAATGGCAGATATGCGGATGCGTGACCGAGGAAAGGGTTCTTGCCTCGCGCTCGAACCGGCTCTTCACCTCTGAATTGCACGACAGATGGGAAGGCAGGATCTTGATGGCCACGCTGCGATCCAACCGCGTGTCGCGAGCGCGATAGACTTCCCCCATGCCGCCGGCACCGAGGCCCGCGACGATCTCGTACGCCCCGAGCCTGGTTCCCGCGGAAAGGTCCATGTCAGGCGCGAATTATAACGCAACTGACAAGGCGCGGCGTTGCGGCCTTCGCCATCGTGCTTGACGATCACAGTTTGATTGCCGGTGTTGACGCAAGTTTTGATGGGGCTTTCTCAAGCCACAGATTCACGAACCATTCCAGGGGTCAACGACATCGAGACCGCAGTCCTCGAAGTCTGCAACGTTGCGCGTCGCCAGTTTAGCCCCTCGCACTTGGGCAATGGCCGCGATCTGCGCATCCGCGTGGCTGATAGGTTTGCCGAGCGCACGGCGGTGAGCGGCAATCGTAGAGAAAACTCGCGCTGCGTCGCTCTCGAACCCAAAGATCCGGCCCGCTAAATCCTCGGCAAACATCGCTTCGGCCGCCGCCAGCAGCCCCTCGCGGCGCTTGCCTTTGATGAGCAGCTCAATTCCATAAAAGATTTCTGCTTCCGTGATGGACGTCGTAAAGAGTTCTGCTGCGGGTTGTTTCGCAACCCATGCCGTAGCCCGAGAAGAGGGCTTGGGCCTCATGAGCTCGGACAGCACATTCGTGTCGAGGATGATCATTCGCCAAATCCCGGGGCCTGGCGCATAGCGTCGCGTCGCGGCAACTCAAGTTCGAGCCCGCCCAACGCTGCAAATCGTCGGTGAATGGTCTCCGCCAGGTTCCCCTTTACCGGTGAGGAGGTTGTTAGAGCTGAGCGTAAAATCTCCCTGGCCTCCTCCTCCATCGAACGTCCGTGATGGGCAGCCCGGACCCTCAGCCGGGTTTTGGTTTTCTCGTCCAGTTGTCGAATGGTTAATGTCGCCATGCTGTCAATGCTATCACTGCTGTCCATGAATGCAAAGCATCGATCGAAGAGGGTCAGATTCGGTTGGGCGTCCCTGTGCACCCCGGGGTGCACACACTTGCCTGTGCAACCAGGTTGCACAAACGTGAGCCTCAGGACCCTGCTGCAGTCAAGAACCAATGCCGGCGATGATGGCTGCATTGGTTGCAGCCAGGGTCGGGCAAGGGCCGAATACAAATCGAGCATGGCAGGCGCTTGCGCACACACGGATACTAGACGAACATACGGCGAAATATCAAGAGTTCTCGTGCTCTGCGTTTGCGAGGCTGACATGGGCACGTGGCTGCAAGTGCTTCCCTTCCCTCACCCCCAGTCTCCCGGTCGGCTTTCATGACCGGCCTCATCCACCGCCGTCCCGACGTAGAAGTCGGTTCTACCAGGTATGGTGTGAAGATGTAATTTCTGATCGGCGATCGGTCAGACGGACACCAACCTGATACCGGCCATCCTAGCGGCTTGCCGTAGCGTGTGGTCCAGGGTGGCGAGGGGAAGGCCTTTTCGCAGAGCAAGCTCCACGTAAGCCGCATCGTATTCCGTCAGCTGGTGCTGACGCGCGACGGACAGGACTTGACTGAACGCGCGATCAGGCTCAATGGTTTCGACGGAGACCGGGAGCTGCACAATACGACCAAGCAATGCCGTCACCTGCGCCACCGAAATCCGCTTGCGGCGCTCGGCGACCAACAAGGCATTCGCGATCTCGAGTGGCCAAATGCCCGGCGCAACTCCTTCCGCTCCCGCCGAAAGGAGATCCAAGATCCCTTCGGTAAACGTTGCGGATTCGTCGTCAAAACACCACGCCACGGTCACGGAGGCGTCGAGCACGAACTGCTTAGCGGCGGCCTTCATTAATCAGCTCTTTTATGGAGATTTTTCCCAGCGTTGCACCTTTTCGAACATCCCGAATACCGCGCACAACTTCCCGAGGGTCTTCCCGCTCCCCGGGTCCAGCGGGAACCAACTTAGCAATCGGCACACCGCGCAGCGTGATGCGGATCACCTCTCCTTTGGACACCCTCTTCAGCAACGCGTTGAGGTGCGTCTTAGCGTCAAAAGCTCCAACTGTCGTCATGCGTGCCTCCAGTCAACTAGTTTATCAACTAGTCTGTTATGAAAGCAACTCGCTCCCTATTTCGACATACCACCGTTGGGACGGGCCTCTGCTCGGTAATGCGAATCTTTGATCCAGATGATCCGGCGATCAATGCTGGGGTGATATCCGGTTTGTCGTCCCTGTGCACTCAGGGTGCACAAACCTGCCTGTGCAACCAGGTTGCACAAACGCGAGCCTCAGTACCCTGTCCAGTCAGGGACCAATACCGACGATGACGGGGCATTGGTGGCAGCCAGGCCCGGGCAAAGGCCGAAATACAAATCGAAAATGGCGGCCGTTTGCGCACACGCGGATACTAGGCGAACATACGGCGAATATCAATAGGCCTCCTGCGACTTTTCGCGATCACGGGTACCGTTGAGAACGAAAGCGAATAGCCAGCATCGCGTTGCCCACAAGCGAGAGTCTGTTCCGAATCGAAATTTGATCTGCAAGATTCGACGGGAACCTGGAGACCGAACGTACTGGGGTGAGGAACTCGAATCGGCGGATGACGGTCCTGCCTTCGGACGGCAATGATTCACACAACCATCACTGGTTTGGAGAAGGATGAACCAGCCGACGAACGCTGCTAAATCGAGGCTGCTAGGTGGCGGCAGCACGCGCAGATCCAAATGGTCTGCGCTGTCTTTGGCTGGACCGGTCGCGGAGCACGAGCGCCTCCCGTGACCGGGCTATCGGTGCACCCTCGGGCGGTCCACATCAAAACATGGGAGAGTCTACGACAGACGTGTAATCCCAGGGAACACATCGAAGCCTGCGTCGAAACTTAAGATTTGGTCGATTCCATTTTGTTCCATCACCGAGAGATGTACCGCGTCGCGGGCAGACAGTTGTCGATATCCTAGAACAATGTTTTTCGCTCGCTCTACCACTGCGCGGTCCACTGCCAACACCTGATCGACTAGCCCTAGCAGTGCGTCAAAAGCGGGTTGGATTGCGTCGCGGCGATCGATCGCCACATAGCGATGCAGAATCTCCTGCAAAACCTCGGCATCGGTGACCAGACGCTGACGGTCGGTAATCAGTTTCTCGAGCAGGCGCTGCGCATCCGCCTTGTGCGGGTGAGGCGCGCCCACCAGATACATCGGGATATTGGAGTCGACCAGAATCACGAACGAGCGCCGGTCGCGTATCCCGCTTCGATTTCGGCGAGCATGGTGTCGATGTCGCCAACCGGATACTGGTGCTGGGCGGCCGCCCGGATGATTTCGAGCTTCTTGCCAACACTGCCCAAAGGCTCGCGGCGGCGCGCCAGTTCGAGCGCTTGGCGGACCCACTCCGCGATTGACATGTGGCGCGAGCGCGCCACGCGTTGAATCTCTCGATACTCCGGATCCTGCAGAATCACCTGCAACCTCTTAGCCATGACATGAGTCTATCTGACTCATCGTCATGAGTCAATCTCCTTCCTCTGATCGGAGCCTATCAGGCGAATCTCGATCCAAGCGATCACGTGCGATCAAAGCGGAGCTCGGGATTCGATTGGCCGTCCCTGTGCACCCGGGGTGCACAAACATCCCTGTGCAACCAGGTTGCACAAACTTGGAGCTCGGTATCCTGATTCACTCAAGAACCCATGCCGACGATGATAGCCAGATTCGGATCCGCACACTTCATGGTAGGCGAATATAAAGCGAATGTCAAGAGTTCTGGCGCACTGGTCGACGAAGGTTGATGAGCTGACTGTCGGCAGCGAGCTGTCCGGTCACACGCAGAGCGCCGGGTTGTGGCCCGACCATGCATCTTCCACCCTAACGTTCTGCTTGGCAACCAGGCGCTGCATGAACGCTGGCGCACTTGAGTGCGAGCATGCGATTTCTAAATGGTCTCTATTGTCAGGGTTGGAAACGCTAGCTTGTACAAGCGTTCATCCAGAGTCAGCAGCCGGTAGCCCCGAGTTTGAGCGTGAGCCCCGATCAGGAAGTCGGCGAGAATGCGCCGGCTGCCTGCGTCACGCTGTTTACGCCGGCGTTCCGCGTAGCCTTGGAACGCCCGTCCGGCAGAACGCCACGCTGCTTCGCCCAAATCCCAATCAATCGCAATTCCCGTCTCTTCGAGAAATGAACTCACGAAGGTCTCGGTCCGGCCTGGAGCCGCTATCAACTCCGCAAAGACCGGTGCCGACACCACCAAGCTTCCCCGATTGAATGCTGTCTCCAGAGCAGTCTGGGCGGCCAAATTGAGGGTCGGATCTTTGTCCCACAATGCGACCACAACATTGGTATCAATGGCCGTCGTCATTGTCCGCGCAGCTCTCGCAGCCAATGGCGAATGCTTTTTCTGCCCGACCCAATCTCCGGATTACCGATACCACGGTATTTCGAGAAGGTGCTCTTGCTGCGGACGGGCCGGACGCGAATACCCTTTGCATCGCTCTCAAACAACAGGCGGTCCCCCGCCCGCACGCCCAGGATGCGCCGTACTTCACGGGGCACGGTGATTTGCCCTTTGCTCGTGATCCTCGCCTGCTTCTGCATTTCCAACCTCTGTTCCTTACTTTAGCACATTTTCCTTACTCGAGCGGGGGGTGACCTGTGTAACCATCGAGTTCTCAGGAATTCTCCGGAGTCTGCTCTAGCACCGGGAGTGTGCAGCAGCGAACGCAGATCCAGACGATCCAGGGATCAAAGCAGGGCGTTGGATTCGGTTTGTTCAGCGTTGTGCACTCAGGGTGCACAAACTTCCCTGTGCAGCCAGGTTGCACAAACTTGGGCCTGAGTACCCTGCTTCAGTTAAGAACCAACGCCCGCGCTAATGGCTGCATTGGATTGCCGCCAAGACGAGACAAAGGCCGAACACAAACCGAGGCCGGCGGGCGCTTGCGCACGCACCAATCCTAGGCGAATAGACGGCGAAACATCAAGAGAAATGAGGCCGCGGAATCGGCGCGGGGCGATGCCATGACGAAGGTCAGATTCGCCGGCCCCAGGCTGGGTACGCTGGAGTTTTCGCTAGTTCGGCTTGTGCTTACGATAGTAGGCAGTGAGTTGATCGAGCGCAAATTCAACGAACTCGGCGCTACTCACTCGTACCAGGTTACTCTTCCATTCTCCCACGTAACCTGACCACAGGGTGCCTCTCGCGTCATCGAACACTTCGGGGCGCAGTCTGTATCTGACGGCTGCCGGCCCGCGCCCACCTGGGAACGTTTTATTCTCCGGCAGGCCTACTTTAAGCACTAGGAGACTCTGATTAAGCTCTCTGCTTTCCACAGCCCGTCAAGTTAGAGTGGCGAGAAATGAAGCAGAGGACACTGGCGATGATGACCGGCTTTGAGCAGTACACGAAGAAGACGCGGCGAGCGCAGTTTCTGGAGGAGATGGAGCAGGTGGTGCCGTGGCGCGAGTTGTGCGCGCTGGTGGAGCCGGATTATCCCAAGGCTGGAAGCGGTCGGCCGCCGGTAGGCGTGGAGCGGATGCTGCGGACTTATTTTTTGCAGCAGTGGTTTAACCTGTCGGACCCGGCGGTGGAGGAGGCGCTGTACGACTCGGCGGTGATGCGGCAGTTCGTGGGCATTGATTTGGGCTGTGAGCCAGTGCCGGACGAGACCACGGTGTGCAAGTTCCGGCACTTGCTGGAAGAACACCAATTGGGTGAACGGATGCTGGGGCGGGTGAACCTGCACCTGCAAGCCCAGGGGGTGCGAATCACGACCGGCACGATCGTGGACGCGACCATCCTGCACGCACCCAGTTCGACCAAGAACCGGGAGCAGCAGCGCGATCCGGAGATGCACCAGACGAAGAAGGGGAAGCAATGGTACTTCGGGATGAAGGCGCACGTGGGGGTGGATAGCAAGACCAAGATCATCCACACGGCGGTGGCGACGGCGGCCAACGTAGCTGACTCGGCGGTGCTGCCCGATCTACTGCACGGCGAAGAAACCCGAGTGTGGGGCGATCAGGCCTATCGCGGACAGACCCAGGTGATCCGGGAGTGCGCGCCCCAGGCCCAGGACTGCACCCATCGGCGCTACCGCTACAAGGATCGCGTCGACGAAGTGGAGCGGGCGAAGAACCGGACGAAGTCGACAGTGCGGTCCAAGGTGGAGCACGTGTTTGGGGTGATGAAGCTGAAGTTCGGATTTGTGAAGCTGCGCTACCGAGGACTGAAGAAGAATGCCAACCAGCTGTTTGCGGTGTGCGCGCTGGTGAACCTGTACTTGGTGCGGAAAAAACTGCTGCTTCTGATGCCGGCTTGACCTAGCAGCAAAGGTTGCCGATCACGGGCGAGCCGCCGAAGCGACCCGGCGACCGGGGAAAAACCGAATCCGAACGCTTGCACTGGCATGGCTAAACAGCTACGGCCCCAAAGAACGGGCTTATTCAGAGTTTCCCTAGATCGTACTCTGTAGGGTCATCAAACCGCGGGTCGAATTCATGGTGCAGTTGGTAGGGGCCGAGCTCAATGCGAGAGCCCTGAATGACGAACTTAGGCAAGTTGCCGCGACTAGCGTTCCTTTCTTCAACACGTTCTCTCAATAAACGTTCCAGCGTGTCGTACTCCTCTTTCTTTTTTTGCGCGTGCTCTTGCGCCCGGTTCCTGAGTTGTTCCCGCACGTTGTCGGACATTGAATTTCGCTCCTCACCCTCCGGCAGCAGTCTTTTGTTTCGCGCGCTCGTTTTCTTTGCCGGGGCCGCCTAATTCTGGAACACCCGATCCCAAATTCGAACCGGCGCAGGCGGCTTTTTCGTTACGTTTGTAATGGCTGTTTGCGCGTTAACGCGGGCAGGGCGCGTTCTGCAAAATCGTCGAGCCCGCCGTTCAGGTTTTCTTACCAAATGGTGGGAAGAGCCCGTGACCGTCGGATCGCGCGGTCCGCGGTGAGCAGCGACAGTCCTTCGACCAGCGCGGTGGCCGCGATGATGCGGTCCGCTGGATCCTTTGGAAATGCTGCTGGAAGCCCGAGGGCGCGCACGCAGGCGCGGCCGCTGATCGGTAGGACGGTGAAGCGCACCTCGACCTCGCGCAGGAAAGATTCGAGGCTGATGTCGAGACGGATGCGTCCTTTGCTCGAGAGCGTGGCCAACTCCAGGAGAGTGATGTCGGAGATGGCCAGCCCGTCCCCGCTCCCACGCGCATCGTCGATGGCCGCTCTTGCGTTCCGGGAAAGCTGAGATTGGTCAAGCGCCAGCCAGACGACCACATGCGTGTCGACCAGAATCACCTGAGCTTCCCCCACTCTTCCTTCGAAATCGCAGGGGAAACGACATCGCCGGTAATCGCACCCTTGCCCGCGAGAAAATTGTAGATGTCGTCGGCATCGTTGTCGGCCGGGATCAGCTTCGCAACTGGTTTGCCACGTTTTGTGATCACCACGCTCTCGCGCTTCGCCTGCACTTCATCCATAACCGCAAGACAATGGATCTTAAAAGAACCGGCAGCCATTTTCTTCATTGGGAGCTCCATAATCATGGTCATTATACCATGGTCGTAACGTCACTCGACACGCAGCATCGGGATTTGCTCAGAACCGGGAGTGTGCACGCATCGAATCTCGATCCCGGACGATCCCCCGATCAACGGGGCAGGGATTCGGTTTGCCGTCCCTGTGCACCCGGGGTGCACAAACTTGCTTGTGCAATCAGGTTGCACAAACGTGAAGCTCAGTTCCCTGCTCCGATCAAGGTCCAATGCCCGCGACGATGGCTGCATTGATTGCAGCCAGGGTCGGGTAAGGGCCGAATACAAATCGAGCATGGCAGGCGTTTGCGCACGGGCCAATACTAGGCGAACAGACGGCGAATGTCAATAGAAATGAGGCAGCGGAACCGGGAAGCCGAGCTTAGAGCGCAAGATGCGGTACACGCGAAGAGAGAAAACACCTTCCGGGGTCGAGGAGGTGACCCGCAAAATCGACGGAAGCATCGAGACCAGGAAGTACCGAGGAGGGGGACTCGCGTCTGCCGCTGCCGGTCCTGATTTTCGGACGGCAATGATTCATGCACCATCACTGGTTGGAGAAGGATGAGCCGGCTGACGAAAGCGGCTAAGGTGGCTGCGGTTCATTCGTTGTGCACTCAGGGTACACAAACGTGAACCTCAGTCCCCTGTTCCCGTCCAAGACCAATGCCGACGATGGTGGCTACATTGGTTGCAGCCAGGCCCGGACAAGGGCCGAATGCAGATCGAGAGTGCCGAGCGTCTGCGCACGTAATCATGATAGGCGAATATAAGGGGAATATCAAGACTGGTTGAACCGTTCGGTTACGGGCGTCAGGACAGTCCTGTGGCCAGATCACGGATCTTTGACCCTAGCCTTCTGCTTGGCGATCAGGCGCTGCATAAACTTCGGCCCTTCCTTCTTGTACGCTTGGACACCCTCACTCAGGAGGAGTTCGCAAACCTGCGAAATGCTCCTCGCTTCACTGGTTGCGATTCCCTGAATCTCGTTCTTCAGATCGGGTGAAACTCGGAACGCCAAGAAACCCTTCTTCGTCGTCACGACAAAGACTATAGCCGTGCCAGAAACGAAGGGACAACCAAAAATTAGATTGCTTTTGCTTACATCACTAGTTATCATACGTTATCACTACGATATTTGCAACTGGAGGCTTCATGACCGGAACAAACCAAGATGGAGGATGTCGAGAACGCCCCTCCCCAAAACCCCAGTCCAGCCATCCACTACGGGAAAACTTACGGCTCGCCCGACAGCTATTGGGCGGCACCGTGCCATCCCGGGTGGCTAAGTCGCTGGAAACTCTATCTAAGGATTTCAACTTTTCGTTAGGCAAAGGCGAGCTGCAATTCATTGACGGTACCTGCTATGTCACGCACACTGGCCTCCTCCGCCTGGCGCGGCGCAAGAAATGCAAGGGCATCCACGTCGAGGCCGTCGATTCACTTTGTGATTCCGCGGCAAGTCGGTTTGTCCTAAAGGCCACGGTCTACCCATCCAAGAACTCCTCCGGCTTCGTCGGCTACGGGGACGCAGACCCGTCGAACGTTTCTGCCCTTGTTCGCGGCGCCGAAATGCGCGTGGCGGAAACCCGAGCGGTCAATCGCGCCCTGCGCAAAGCTTATGGAATCGGTCTCTGCTCGATCGAGGAGATCGGGTCAGTTTCGAACACGGGCGAAAAGCTTCCTTCTCAAAACGCGAATGGCAACGGGAACGGCACCGGTCCGAAGGTCCGTGACCGTCTCTGCCAGATCATCCGGCAGCATAAGCTCGATCCCGAACTAGTAAAGAGGTATGCCGTCGACTTCTGCGGCACGAAGACGCTCCGAGAGGCCAGCCGCGAACAGGTTGAGAACTTCGTCCAGCAACTAGCCGACTGGGCTGAAAAGGACCGTAATGCCCTGCTCTGCCAGCTCAACAGCTACATGCGCCCGAAACAGGAAG
>JAIQFZ010000171.1 GCA_020073015.1 Terriglobia bacterium
TGGTGTACACGAGCGGAAGTTTTACGCAGTAGTGCAAGGCTTCTTTCTGCTTCTCCGGCATTTCCGGACAGAGGTAAGGAATCACCATGTTGTAGCAGGCGAGAACGCATTGCGCCGCCCGCACTTTGTGCGCCTTGCCGCTGCGAACATAGGTGACCTCGACCTGCTTCGCTTCTTGCGGATCACCAACATGCTTTGCCCGCACGGCAGTGCTGTTTAGCCGGATTCGCACCGCAGACTCCGGGTTATCGAGACGCGCGTAGTTCAGTCGCGAAGTGACTACGTCTTCCATGGTAGTGCCGGGCAACGCGCCGGGTATCAATGATCGAACCAGAAGCCGGGCTACGGAAGCATTGCCGTCGGGGAAGTGAAAGATGTACGGCTCGGCCTGTTCTGGCGAGTCTTCATGGCTTTCCAGTTTGATTCCCTTGAAGCCCGGATAGTCCATCTCCAGACAGTCGAGCGCTGAGACGGCGTCGATGCCAACTGCATACAGTCCATGAGGCGCTGATTGAAAAACTTTCACCACCTCTGGGTCGACCTTTACGTACTGGAGCAAGAAATCCTTGTAGCTGATCTTCCTTAACTTACGCCGCTTCTCTTCGGCAGAGAGCCCCGCCAGATAGTCGACTTTTGTTTCTTGAAGTCGCACCAGGTCTTTGCGCGCCACTTCGGAAATCGGAATCTGCGCCAGAATCTCGGGCGGGTAGGCCAAGCCAAGGTAGTGTGTCCCGAAGCCGGGCAAGAGGCGGTCAACGCCGAAGGTTTCCTTGTCGAAGAAGGTCGCCCTCTTCAAACCCATATTCTTATACAGGTTCTGATCGAAGTATTTGTAAAAACGATCGACCTCGATTCCCAGTTCCTGCAGCATACCGAATGCTTCCTTGCTGTAGCGATGGGGCGCTTCCAGCGACTGAGTTCCTCCGTAGCCAATCAGCAGCCGCTGACCACTGCGAAACTCGTTGCGCTTCGCGTGCCCACCAAAGTCGTCGTGATTGTCGAGAACCAGAATCTTCGAGTTGGAACCGGCGAACTTGCGAAAGAAGTAAGCGGCGGCCAGACCGCTAATGCCCCCGCCGACCACGATCAGATCGTAGGACTCTTGGTTTGCAGTGGCATCAGGCCAGGTCTGTCCATCGCGCATGCCGTGCGCCACTTCCCATGCCCCGTCATGGCTCCCTCGCATGCCGGTTTTGGCCGGAGGGTAGTAGTTCGGGTTTTTCTCGGGAACGGTTTCGGCCCCAGCCATCATCTCCAGCCAGGCGGGGCTCGCCGCTGTGAGTGAAGCCCCAACTGTGAGAGCGCAACCATTCAAGAAATCACGCCGCGTGATGCTGCTGCCCATTCCCAGTGCATGGTCTCGCTCTTTGCTCATTGCGCTCTCCAGTGGACTCAACCTAGCCTGCTTGCAAGCACATTCGGTTGTTGAGTCATCAAGAAACACCGGCATCCTTGCTGGGCGCCGGTATGGTTAAACAGCACACCTTCATGAGCGGCAAATAGATGTCAGCCCGTCCTAGAAAGTCAGCTTCAAAGCCAGCTGCAGGATTCTGGGATCGTATGTTCCGGTAATCTGGCCGAAGGTCCCAGACAGGACCGATATGGCGGACGGTGGCCGAAACTCCGCGTGATTGAAAATGTTGAATGCCTCCACCCGGAAAAGCAGCTTGGTCCTCTCCCCGACGAGGTTGGTTGACTTCTCCAGTGCGATGTCGAGATTCGCGCGCTTCGGGCCAGTCAATGAGTTCCTACGATACGTTCCGTAGAACCCAAGCGAACATGTGCCCGCAGCGATGCAAGGGTCTTGCTGGAACGAGTTGGGATCAAACCAATAACCGGAGTGAGGATCTAAGGTGTGCACGGAACTGACCATTTGGTTGGCCCTTACAATCTCTGCATCCCCAGCTCCGGACGGGCCGGGATCGCCGGAATGCTGGCGCAGGCCTGCCGTAAAGTCCAGTGGAATTCCCGATTGAACGAAGAAAATGGGATAGAGACTCCAACCGCTAGTGAGCCGTTTCGGGCCGCCGGCCCAGGCTTTGCCAAAAGGCAACTCCCAACCCCCACTGAAAGTAAACCGCTGCCGCAGATCAAAGTCAGAGTTTCCATAAAATTGATGGTGGTTGTAGTAAGGAATGGCAGCTATACGCGAATTGAATCCCGATCCATTGTCCAAGTTATGGGACCATGTGTAGGCCAGCGTAAAAAACACGTTGCCCAGAATCGGAACCTCGGTTTGCCGCTTCGTCAAGCTGGCCAGTAGGCCGTTGTAGTTTGCGTTGTTGCGGCCGGCAAACGTCGGCATAAATCCGTAAGTGTCAGAGGGTAACCCCTGGCTTTGATTCAAGATGCGGTTGGTGGTTCCCAGAACCATGGGGTTCTGGTCAATCCACGTCAGCAGGTTGTGCGAAGAGCTCCCGGCATAACCGAGTTCAGCCATTAGACCGTTCGTCAGCTGACGCTGAACGGAGAGGTTGTATTGGTAGATATAGGGAGTCTTCAGGTGTATATCGACAAAGTTGTTGCCGGGTCCGAGGCGCGGAAGGAATCCCGCAGCGTAAAAGTCGATGTTCGACGGAGGCGGTATCTGCGAAGGGAAAGGATCCACCGCCTGGGCAGACTCGTAAGGGTGGGAGAGGATCGTGCTCGGCCCATCTGGGGGAAGTGGATTGGTAGGCAACGTGGGATCCTGCACGACTGCCGCACCGCCAGCCCAGGGAGCTTCATCCGTAGCCCAATCCGACATCCAACCGTTCAGTGTGTCGAAGAATATGCCGACGCCGCCGCGGACACTGGTTCTTCCGTCTCCCATGGGATCCCAGGCAAAGCCGAGGCGCGGAGCAAGGTCCCTGTGATCTGGGAAGTACCAGCCTCGAGGCGCCCCCGGATCACCGGGAACGACGAACCCGAGAGGCGCATTCGGAAATCTTACAGATTGGGCACCCGGAAGAATGCTAAAGCTATATCCATGCGTATCGGCCTGGGGAGTCGTGTACTCGTAACGGAGCCCAAAAGTCAACGTAAGACGCGAGGTCGCTTTCCACTCGTCTTGGCCAAAGACCGCATACTGTTTCTGGTGTTCGTTGCTGGGCGCTTTGGAATACTGGTCAAACTCGTCCGAAGCCCCGAACAAAAAATCGGCCTGGTCATTACCGGAGCCAATCCC
This sequence comes from Terriglobia bacterium, assembly GCA_020073015.1. GTDB lineage: Bacteria > Acidobacteriota > Terriglobia > Terriglobales > Acidobacteriaceae > Acidiflorens. Next base: position 3,167 of record JAIQFZ010000171.1, read on the forward strand.
ATCCGGCCCGGAGAAATAGAAAATTCCGTTGGTCTGATAAGCGTAAACGGTGTTCTCCTGCATGATCCCGAAACGGCCGCCGAACCTCAAGGTATGACGCCCCCGGTTCCAGCTCAGCGTGTCCGAAATCGCGTAGTTGTTGTCAGCCTTCCAGTGCACGTTCGGATCAAAACCAACCGTCATGCCGCTCGCAAACGACAGCGACGCAGGCCCAAACGGATCATCCGATTGCACGTTGATCCCTAATTGGGCATTCGTGGGCGGGTGTGAAGAGGGAAGGGTAGTCTGATACCACCGTTGGGCGGTTACGTGGAGTTCATTCAGAGTGAACGAATTAATCGTTTTTGTGTAGCCAATGTTTCCGAAATAATCCCAAGTCGTGTTCGCGGCACTGAATCCGGACACGTTTGCGCCAAAGAACGGATTGAGAATGGGCTCTTTGTTGTAGCCAAGGGTTAGCGCAATGCGGTCATTGCGGGTAGCGTAGAAGTCGAACTTGCCAAGATACTGGTTCACGTCGTATTTTTCCGACGCTTGGGGAAACACCTGTCCAGCAGAGGACGAGGGAATCAGGCCAGCGGCGATATACTTCTGTGCCACGGGATCGATCTTGGTGGGGTCAATGATCGCCTGGCTTTGCTTGGTCGGGTCCGACTGATAATAGGGATGAGACTGAAGGAATGCGACGACACCCGGATCCGGTCCGGCACCCTGGAAATTCGAGAAGTCACCTGTTACCTCAGCGGGAGTGTACGTCGTGATTTTCACCTCGGGAGGGGTCACGGTTCGTGTCTGCCGCTGCCCTTGATAACCAAAGAAGAAAAAGAACCGATCCTTGCCATCGACTAACCTGGGGAGGATGATTGGTCCACCAACCGTGCCTCCAAATTGATGCCGCTTGAGCACGGGGCGGGGCCTAAGCGAAGTGGGATCAGCCTTATTAAAATAGGTGTTGGCATTGAAGGCGTCGTTCCGGACATAGTCGAAAAGACTTCCGTGGACAGCATTCGTACCCGACTTGATGACCTCAGTGACTGTGCCGCCTCCATTGCGGCCGTATTCGGCGGTGTAGTTGTTTTCCAGGAGGCGAAACTCCTCTACCGCTTCCGGGTTGGGATTGAAAACAACCTGGTTGCTCGTGGTTCGATTGTTGAGACCGCCATCGAGGAGGTAGGTCACTGCGTCCCCGCGGCCGCCAGCCACGCTGATTCCACCGTTACCATTGGACCCACCATTACTCGTGCCGTACGTTCCAATGTCGTCGGCGATCGGAATGACGCCGGGCTGAGTGAGCGCCAGATCCAGAGTGTTGCGCCCGTTAAGGGGCAAGTTCTGAATGGGTGCGCCCGTAACGGTTGCTCCGAGCGTGGCATTTACCGTTTCCACCTGCGCCGCCTCGGCAGCGACTTCTACCGTTTCCATGACCGACCCCGGCTTCAGGTGAACATCGATTCGGAGCGATTGGTTGATATCGAGGGGCGTAGCCGCCGTCACCGACTTGGAAAATCCTGCATGCTCGGCCGTCACGGTATACGAGCCCACCGGAAGTTGCAGCACCTGGTAGTAGCCCTCATTGTTGGTGACAGTTTCCGACACGACATTCGTGCCAGTATTGGTAACGGTGACCTTGGCACCGGCGATGGCCGCCCCTTGCGTATCAGTGACCGTACCGATAATGCGACCGTTCGTGTTTTGGGCGGAAGCGAAACCAGCAAAAACCAAGACGGCGAGACACAGGGCGATTGCCGCCCGCCGCGTGTAGAGTGAGCAAGAAAGACGCTTGCAGCTTCGAGGCGCCATACAAAGTCCTCCGGCGAAAATCGAATTGTCTATACCCGTCCAGATCGCAAGGACGGAACTCCAGAAGTGTAAAGACGAGACATCCGAATTATCCTTTTGAAGATTTCACCGACCTTACGAGAATTGTGGAAGGTTAGAAAAACAAGTCCTTGCTGTCAAGCAGAAAATGCCTGTCGAGGCAAAGCGTTTCTTAAGGTCGTCGCCGGTCCTCTTGGCAGAAGCAGAACTGGCCACCAGAATGTTGACAAAGCAATTCTGCGACGGTCAGAAGGTCGGAGGGGTATTCACCCAAAGGATCACGGTGGGCTTTTTCGTAGGGTTGAACCAGCGATGGCCGCGGTTGCTCTCAAACCAGAAGCTATCGCCTTCTTGCAACACGTGACACTCGACTTCGTCGAGCCAGATTTCCAGCGTACCCTGCAACATATAGAGAAAATCTTCCCCCTGGTGCATGTATGCGCCATCGCTTCCGGTTCCCGGAGGAACACGGATCAGCATGGATTCGAGCATCTTCGTGCCCGTGGAAAGCAGTTCCATGCGGACACCAGACTTAGTTTCCAGGCTCTTTCGATTGCGAGGCTGAATCACACGGCTCGATTGCACCGGTAACTCGTAGAGTTCCAATACGGTGGTGCCGTACGCCGCCGCCAATCGGTAGATTGTGGCCACCGAAGGATTGGCATGCGAAAGTTCGATCGTGCTGAGGAAGCCCGCGGAAATTTGGGCGCGCTCCGCCGCCTCGGTTATGGTCAGTCTGCACTTCTTGCGCATCCGTCGCAGTTTTTCGCCTAGATCGGGAGTGGGTCTGCCTTCTGCGGTTGCTTTGGCGGGAAGACTTCCTGCCAGGGCCTGCTTGATTCCCGGAACATTCAGTCTCTTCACGTCACGCAGGTACTTGATGCGTTTCAACATGTTGAGCAAATCGGGAGTGTAGAGGCGATATCGTCCGGCGCTGCGCGCCGGCGTGACCAGACCGACACTCTCCCAGAGCCGCAAGGTCGAAGGACTTATTCCCAAAATCCGCGCAGTCTGTCCGACGGTAAGGAAACGTACGTTGTGTGACTCGACCGTTCGCTTGGGGGCTCGAGAGGCAATTGAAGTTCGTTGTCGCAAGCTGACAATAATAACTTGGAACCTCCGCCGAATGCGAATCGCCGTTGGAGCCTAGCTCGCATCGTTGCCTGCTGCTCATTCGTTCGGTGAACACGAGAAAGCGCCCATACCGATCCCTATGAAAAGACTTCGCGCTGACGGGCGTGGCCCAATGTGGCCCACCGGCAAAGGCAGGACTTGCGATTCTTAAGTTAGCGCTTATGGTGCGCCGCCCCCGTTCCGGGGGGAATGCGGGGGCATGAACACCCGGCGTCATGCTTTAGCGAGCATTTGTCCCAGCCTGCCGCAGAGGACCCAAGCCCCGGCGCGGCGGGTGTGGGGCGCTAGAGGACCGGCTGAGACGGTGCCCGGGCGGTGGCGCGGCGTGAGTGAAATCGATAATGGAGCGACTTAATGAAATACCAAGATCGTTCAATAGAGGCGGCAGGCACGGACGTCCCCGTAACGGTGGACAGCAACCGAGGCAAATTCAAACCGCTTTTCAATGAGTGAGAAATGAATACCGAGAATCTGAACCCGAACGGTGACGGCAACTCCCAGCCCGACACTGACACCACAAACACCACCCCCAACTCCGGTAGTGGGCTACTTTGAATTACGCCGCTCTTTCCACCCTCCGCTGTTCATAGGCTTCCCAGAGGGTCACCAAATCCTCCACGCTCCACAACCGATCTGTGACGCCAGCGGCCATGGCTGGAGACACGCGAAGTGTACGGTGAATTTTGATGAAATTGTAGGCGAAATAGTTCAAGGCCGTCGCAGCCGCGTGATTTTCGAGCTTGCGGCTGAATCCATTCGACAGGCGAGTATAGCGCCGCATCGTGGTGCGAACCGTCCAATTCTGACGTTCTACGAACGACGTAGAGATGTGCTTTGGGTCTGGAGTTCCTGTCACGTCCTTTGTGACGCAGCCGATGCACTTTGCTGGGGAGTAGCGCGTCTCGTTTTCCAGCGGGGAGCGATAGACCTTGTGCAGTTGCGCGTAATCGACTTCGGAGCCAAACGCATCCTCAATCACGTTTACATAGGTCCGTAGCGCGTCTGTGGTGACTTGTACGCGGCCTTTGACGCGTTCAGCGAGGTCAGTCACGAAGTCTTTAGCGGTCGCTAGATCGCGCTGCCCTAGCCGCCAAGAGGGTACTAGTTTGCTGTCAGCATCGAGCGATCCTGATAGTAGGCACAGACTTCGCCAACCTCAGCGAGGAGACGCATAACAGTCTTCTTCGCAATTCCAGTCATCCTAACCGTGGCCCTGATAGAGCAACCCTCGATCAGGCAGTTGATAACTTGCACACGTGATGTGTTTGTTAGGCGGTTCATGATGGCATAATCATACTAAACCGTATTAGCACTGTCAAGCATATTTATTGGCTAGATAGCCGTTTTACGTAAAACGCTCTCGTTTGGTGTGTAGCCAGTCTAGCACGCATCTGCCTTTCGTTCTGAGTGAGTCTGTGCAGGGCCATCAAAAAGCCGCTTGCGCCATGAGTTTTATTCTGCTATAGGTTGGGATGGTCAGAAGCTGGTGGGTTCGGTTTCTAAGTTTAGCCGCCTAGTTCCGAATCCCACCGGCTGGGAAGCGAGGTGAGTATGCGTAGAAGATAGCCGCCCGTCGCGGGCGTGGGGCCGGGGAACCGGCCCCAATACATCCTGCGCTCGTTTTTTGTATACACGATTCCGTTCCAGATTGGAAGGGGGAAATGGTGATGGCCAATGAGAATCCAAATCCATTGTTTGCATACGTAGAGGCAAGGATCGCTGCATGGCAAGCGGTTCTAGCGTCTCTAAAATCCGCTCTTGCCCTTGATCCTGGAGGCCAGACGTTTGAGGGCATAGACCTGTCATCCGTTGCGGCATCGCAAAACGGTGAGGTTGGACAACCGATTGATCTGCCAGAAGGGGCCTTTTTAGGAAAGAGCGTTCCCGCTTGCGTGAAACTCTACTTGTCAGCCGCTAAACGCAAGAAGGCGGTAAAAGAGATTGCCGCCGCACTTCGGGACGGTGGTGTCGAATCCACTTCGGACAACTTCGACAATGTTGTAACAGGTGCCTTGTTTCGTCTAAAGAACGCGGGCGAAGTTCTTCGTTTCAAGGACGGGTGGGGACTGCCCGAATGGTATCCCGCTCATATTCGGGCTGCAGCCCCCTCAATCACGAAGCGCACCACCAAGAAGAAGGCAAAGAAGAACGGGCGAAAAAGCACGGCGGCTAAGAAGATCGAGCCAACGCTAGCGAAGGGCAAAGTGAGTGACCGCATCGTAGAACTATTGCGGACTAAGCCGGAGCGTGAATACACGCTTGCGGAGATTGCGGAACACGTCGGCATGGGGGTACGCGGTGCCCGTCTCTCGCTCGGAAAGCTGGTAAAGGCGGGACGCGCCAAAATGAGCGCCCCTGGCATGTACGCGATTGGAAGGGCGCAACTAGTTGCCGCCGGGGATTAATTTGAAGATGCCATCAGCGGGTTAAAAGGAACCCCTAAGCATGACTGAACCTGCGTACACTCGCCGCGAGGCACAGAAGTTAACACCCGAAATCCTCGGACAGTATCACGCGCTAGTTATGGAGAACAACTTCGAGGGATTCAATAAACTACTGGAGCAATACGGGGCACACATTCCAGAGGGAATGAAAGAAGAACTACGAGACGAGTTCAGGCACTATGCTGCGAGGGCTTTGGTTTGGAAGTGGCAGACTCCAAGATAGCCTTCGCTTCTCGATCTGCTTTTTCCACTTCCTCATCGGTCATCTTGCCTCTGGCTTCTTGGATGGCTCCATGAACCTTCTTGGCAAAACCGTCTAGTTCGGCCTCAAATTCACTCCGAATAGCTTCCTCATTCGTTTCCGGCTTGCATGCAGTCGTCATCCGGCGCGGGCCTTTCTTCGGAGGATTTGCTTCTTTGGCCATACAGTGTACCCTACCCTGTCAATTCCATATGAAGAAATGACCTAGGTGGCACCCCTTTAGATTACGCCCACGCGGTTTAGTATGGTAGTGGAGTTGACTATTTCTCACGTTTTGCCCAGCGTGCCTTCGCTGCCTTGAGGGCACGTTCTTTGCGCTCCTCATCTGTGAGGGTGACCAAGCTGCGTTTCCCGCCTATTTTCCCGCCCTTTTTTCCCATGGCCGACATGACATCGCGGACCGACTTCGGGACCCTGCGTCTAGGTTTAGCGGCGGGAACGGATTCTTCCGTTGACCGCTGTACCATTTGGAAAGCGGCTTGGTTTATGTCTGAAGGTCTGGTGCTAATACGCTTTGGCATAGCTCCAGTATGCCACGTTCCGCAGCCGCCTCAAAATGAAAGTAGCCCACTACCCCAACTCCAACTCTCTGGACAAAAGTGACGGCTCTGAAACCAACCCGTCCAAGCCGAGCATCTCAGAAGCACGGCTCCGTGCGAACCGTCAGAACGCCCAAAAGTCGACGGGCCCGAAAACCGCTCGGGGCAAGGGATACAGTCGCCGCAACGCGGTGAAGCACGGACTTTTGAGCAAGAGGCTTCTGTTTTCCGACGAGGGTAAGCCGATCGATGAAGAACTACATCAGTTTTGGGAAAGTCTCCATGACAAGTATGGCGACGGCGATGTCCGCACCAACTTGCTGGTGGAAGGCCTCGTGGTCGAATACTGGCGTCAACGTCAGGCACTGGGTATCGAGCTCTACTGCTTCCAATCCTTGCGATCGGCTGAGTGGCACTTCAGTTCGCAAGGGAGCATGCCCAACGTGCAGCGTTACCGCACGGCTAGCCAGCATGCGTTGCTGAAGCACTTGGAATTGCTGGATGAGTTGTCTCCGCCACCGTCGGAGGCCGAGGAGGGCGAAGCTGAAGGCGAGGATCCTACTCCGCAACCTGAGAACCTGACTCCCGTGCTGGAGCCCAGCAGGGGGTTAACGGTGGTGGCGGCCGAACCGTGCCCGCTCGAGTGTAGCTCGCAATCCAAGAACGAGGCATCGAGCAGTAAGAACTCGACTCCAGCGGGCGAAGGGCAAGAAGCAGCCTAGTCGTGTGAGTGGCGGCGGGGGGAATCCCCGTCGCCCTCGCGGCGAAGCCATGCGCCGGTCCGGACCACCCTTCGTCCGACTGCCTAACAGCCGGCGCCGGATGCACGGCCACGCCAGTACCGGCCCTCGTACCCCGGAGGGTCTAGCAAGATCGTGGCGGCCGCGTTGGGAAGCACGGGCAGTATTCTTCAGAAACCAGCGCGGAACAAAGACGCCTACCCGAACTTATCCGGCAGAGTAGGGTGAAGCAATTGTGGATAGATCTCCCGTCACCTGGCTTCGCCACTCCTGGATGGTTCCAAACCGGGGCGCGCGCCTTCGTGTCATCGCAAAGTACCTCGAACCGCGGGCCAAGGAGTCTGCGGAAGAACACGAGAGAATAGTCGTCCGGGACGCTCTCGCGTCGTTCCCCGACGGTGATGTCATGGACAGGATTTTGCGCTACCAGCGCTACCTCGACCGGCGCCCGCACCATCTCCTCCTCACGCTGAACGCATTGAAGAGCCACGAACGCGCTTCCTAGTATGGAAACTGCGAAACGAAGCCAAGAAGTTGAGCGTTCTCAACAGAATGTTTCTTGGGCTGACATGTCGACAGGCTCTCGAACTCGGCAGGGACACCGCGAAGTCGGGTCTCTGCCGCACGGGGCGCCCTCGTTCGTCCGGTGGCGACTGCGGCGACCAGCAAGGCGGCGTCCGGTTCCGCCGAGGAAGAAGGACGATTCTGCGAAACGAAGCCAACAAGTTCTTCGCCATCAACTTGGCCGTGCGCGACGCGGTCGCCCGGCTGATCGCGGATGTCTACGCCGGCAAGGTTCACCCCCGGATCGCGGCCGGCCTGGCGCCCCTCATGAACCTGCAGCTGCGCGCGATCGAGACAGCCGATTTCGAGTTGCGCGTCGCAAAGTTGGAGAGGCGGTTAGAGCAAGCGGAGGACAAACTCAATCGCGTCGCCGCACTCGGGTCGGATGTCATCCAGCTCCGCAAGCCTCCCCGGCAGGCCTGAGGGCGGAAGAGGGTGTTAACCACTGAGCGCGAATACCATAGCCAGCTACGGCATCGGAATCACGGCTTGGGTTTCGTTGGAGTAGACGCTCTCCGCCCCGCTTGAATCCACCGCCGTGGTCACGTAGTAATAGGTACTTCCGGATTGCACATTTGAGTCTGTGTACGACGTGGAACTCACGCCATTCGTGAGCAAGCTATAAGGCCCTCCACCCACAGTCCCTCGGTACACATTGTAAGAGCTGATGCCGGTAGATGAAGAGGGCGACCAACTTAAGGCAACCGAGTGCGGTGCGACCACTGTAATGCTCGCACTTGCAGACTTGGTGCTGTCGGCTTGACTTGTAGCGACTACAATGTCGGTTTCGACAGCTTGCGGAGCTGTGAACAGGCCGGACTGCGTGATCGTTCCCGTGCCCTGTGTGACCTTCCAGGTTACAGCCGTGTTGCTGGAACCTGATACCGCAACAGCAAACTGTTGTTGCCCGTTCTGAGGAATAGCGACCGTAGTCGGAGAGATACTGACCGAAATTGCTTGTGGGGAGGACACGCTCACGGTAGCAGAAGCGGACTTTGTCGAGTCTGCCGCGCTCACCGCTGTTACCGTGTAAGTCCCTGCCGCGCTCGGAGCAGCGTACAGGCCGCTGGTCGTGACTGTGCCACCGGATGCTGACCACGTCACAGCCGTGTTGCTGGTTCCCGACACGTAGGCGGTGAATTGTTGTTGCCCGCCGGTCTGAACGCTTGCCGTGCTGGGCGAAACTGAAATCGAGATTTGAACTGGCTGCGATACTGTGACCACAGCCGAGGCCGATTTGCTTGAATCAGCCACGCTGGTGGCAGTTACTGTGTACGTACCTGCCGAGGACGGCGCGGTGTACTGACCGCCGGTGGTGACGGTTCCACCTGAGGCCTTCCAAGTCACAGCCGTATTCGTTGTTCCACTCACCGTCGCGGTGAATTGTTGTTGCCCGCCGGTCTGAAGGCTCGCCGTGGTGGGCGAAACGGAGATGGAGACTTGAATGGGCTGCGATACGGTGACCACAGCAGAGGCCGATTTGCTCGAATCGGCTACGCTGGTGGCAGTGACTGTGTAGGTTCCTGCGGAGGACGGCGCGGTGTACTGACCGCCGGTGGTGACGGTTCCACCTGAGGCCTTCCAAGTCACAGCCGTATTCGTTGTTCCACTCACCGTTGCGGTGAATTGTTGTTGCCCGCCGGTCTGAAGGCTCGCCGTGGTGGGCGAAACTGAAATCGAGATTTGAACTGGCTGCGATACTGTGACCACAGCCGAGGCCGATTTGCTCGAATCGGCTACGCTGGTGGCAGTGACTGTGCAGGTTCCTGCGGAGGACGGTGCGGTATACAGGCCGCCGCTGGTGACGGTTCCACCTGAGGCCTTCCAAGTCACAGCCGTATTCGTTGTTCCACTCACCGTTGCGGTGAACTGGGTTTGCTGACCAGCCTGCAAAGAAGCAGTAGTGGGAGACACGGTCACGGATACATTGCCAGTCGTGCCCCCGGAACCGAACATGGAGACAACGCAGCGCGACCGTTGCGAGCCCGTCCACCAGGTCGTCGGCAACGACGTCAAGTTCGTCTGTCGGCTTGTCTCGGCTCCGCCATACTGCCCATGTCGGCCTGTGTCGGCTCCATAGCAGTAGCGATCTCGAAACTCAATCTGGCCATTCAGGCCTAGCAAAGCAACCCAGTATTGTCTTCCTTGCGTCACTTGTACCGCGGGAATCGATACCGAGTTCCATTGTCCAGACACGGGCTGCGGGATCACCGCTTGGCTTAACAACCTGTTGGGGTGACCAAAGTAACTTGCATAGACCCCAACCCAAATCGTCACGGCGGTACTTGATCTGTCTAGAAACAGTGAAAGAGAATTTACCTGACCAGAGGATGCCCGCGCCCACGGCCGGGCCCGCCAGCAGGCCGAGGTAGCGCGCGGTGGCGCCGAGGCGCACGGCGCTTTGCAGCTGCCCGGTCCCGACGATGTCCTGGATGAGC
>JAIQFZ010000172.1 GCA_020073015.1 Terriglobia bacterium
TCGTGCGGGTGAATACCAAGGTTACGGCGTGGTATGTCGATGCTGTTCCGGGCCGATCAGGATATAAGTTGCTGACTTCGAATGGCCGTCTTGAAACAGATTTGCTGGATCAGTTGGCAGAGCAACTGATCAGCATGCCCGGAAACGTGGAGGCGCGTGCCCCGAAAACCGCGACGTTGCCCAGAGCAGGAGGGCCGAGGACTGCTGAACCTACAATCTCAGCGCCCATGCCGAATCGACAGGAAACTGGAGCTCCGTTTTCGTCGTCGGTGAACTGGGGGCTGTCTGCGCAGGAATTGGCCGGATCGAAGGCAACTCAGCAGAAGCTGCCGGATCAAGAGGCGGGTGGGTTGCAGGCCGAGGCCGCGAGCCTGGAGGAGGTTCTACGAAACCAGACCCATCCGAAGAATATCGTGGCGGTGAAAAAATCGGGCACAGCCGTGGTTGCCGCGCCGAGTCTGACGGCAAAGCCTTTGTTCCTGGCGAGCATGCATGACGAATTCGAGATGCTCGATTTCAATCGGGACTGGGTGCACGTGCGCATTTCCGGCATATCGCGCGGATGGATCTGGCGCGACAGCCTGGAAATGCCCGAGGGCATCCCGGACAATCCGCAGGCGAACATGACGCCACCACCCGCGGGGGACTTGTTTCAGGTAAGCCGCGAGGAGACTGCGCCCTTCCCGGGCGACTGGGAGCCGCTGCGCGGAAAGACCGTCAAGATCGTCTCTGTCCAAAAAACGCGTGAGACTTCGAAAGATAGCGGTCCCGAGGCCAAACTGGAATTTGCAAAGTTTTTGCTGGACCGGAACTACGCGGATGTGGCCCGGAAATCCAAGGATCTTTCGGGGATTGTTCTGATTTTCGATTCGGCGGATGGAGGCATGATCGCCGCCCCGTTTTCGGCACTGCAGCGATGGAAAGCGGGGATGTTGTCGGACTCCGCGCTTTGGCATCAATGTTTTTTTGACCCGCCAGAAACTTTCAGTGTTTCCGGTTCTTCGAGTGGCCGCTAACCGAGGTGCCTCGCCGAACCGTGTATTCTGGTAGAACAACGCGGGTCGTAATGAGTTTTCGCTTGACATTTGGATCGTCGCCAGAGTACCAATGCAATCCTTTGAAGACGGTCTGTAGCAAAAAAAAGTAATTCGGAATGCCGGTTTGCGGGAGTTCGCTGAAGAGTGACGGCCCCGGAACAAACTGGCGATTGTGGGGTCCATGTCTCAAGAACAGATGTCAACTAGCCGGAACGTGCGTCTGCTGCGCGACTACGCGGAACTGACCAAAGCGCGCATTACCACTCTGATCGTGCTCACTGCCTGGTGCGGGTATTTCTTTGGCGCACACAAAGCGGGTGTTTCTTCGTGGTCGATCGGCCTGCTGCACGCCTTACTGGGCGTGGCTTTGGTGTCGAGCGGGACCGCGGCGCTGAACGAAGTGCTCGAAGCAAGCGTCGATGCGCGGATGCGCCGGACGTCCAGCCGCCCGCTGCCATCGGGACGCATGACGAGAATGCATGCGGCCACGGTCGGCCTTGTGCTGACCCTCGGCGGCTCGCTTTATCTGGTGTTTCTTGCGAACGCCCTCACCGGCCTGCTGGTGTTTCTAACTGCTGTCGTTTACCTGGCCGCTTACACCCCGCTGAAACAAGTGTCGCCGATTTGCACCTTCGTGGGCGCGTTTCCGGGAGCGATGCCGGTGGTATTGGGGTGGACGGCTGTCCGCGGACGACTGGAAATTGAAACTCTGATCCTGTTTGCCATCATGTTCGTGTGGCAGTTTCCGCACTTTCTCTCGATCGCGTGGCTGTATCGCGAAGACTACGCCATGGGCGACATTCGCATGCTGCCGGTGGTGCACGCGGATGGAAAATCGACGGTGTGGCGAATTCTGGCTTACTCGGCCATTCTGATTCCCGTGAGTGTCATGCCGGTTTTCATGGGGATGGCGGGGCGCATCTATCTTGCGGGCGCGATCCTGATGGGTGCGGCGCTGTTCCGGGTTTCTCTGGGAATGGCCCGTCCCCAGTTGGCGGCGACCGCGGCTGCATCGAAACCGCACGCTCGGCGGCTGCTGCAGGCTACGATCTTGTACCTGCCAGCGCTATTTGCATTGATGATGGTCAATTCGGGGAATTAGAGATCGTTCTTCAGAAAAGAACTGCAGATCCCTCGCTCCACTCGGGATGACAATAGCACGTTTGTCTCACGACTTAGACGCCTAGCTAGACGACTATTACACCGAATAAGAAACGTCGTCGCCGGTCGTTTCTTGAGCCACCGCACCTACGGCGGTGGCTGCGTCAGATGACTTACTCCCGCGCCGCATCGCGACGATACCCGTGCGCACCATTTCCAGCACTCCGTAAGGGCGAAGGACTTCGAGCAGGCCGTCGATCTTGTCTTCCCCGCCAGTAATTTCGATGGTCAGCGATTCGGTCGAGACGTCAACCACGCGCGCACGGAATACGCTGGCCAACTCGAGCACATGCGAGCGCGCGCCATGCGTGGCAGCCACCCGGATCATGGCCAGGTCGCGAACGATGGATGGCTGATTGGTGATGTTCTCCACCAGCAGCACGTTGACCAGTTTGTACAGGTTGGCCTCGATGCGACGTGCCTGGTCGCGGTCCGCGTCGACCGTGATGGTCATGCGCGAGACCTCGGGTTTCTCGGTCCGCCCCACCGTCAACGAATCAATATTGAACGCGCGACGGCGAAACAGCGACGCCACCCGGGTCAGCACACCCGGCTTATTCTCGACATACACCACAAATGTATTCAGCATGTTTCTCTCATTCGTCAGCAGCGGTCTCAACAATCTTACTTGGGCGGCGAATCATTTCGTGCAAGGCCGCACCCGCTGCGACCATCGGATAGACGGAATCTTCCTGTTCCACCTTGAAGTTAATCAGCACCGGACCATCATGCTTGCGGGCCGATTGCACGGCGGGCACAACCTGCGAGCGTTCCGAAACCGTCATGCTCCGGATGCCATACGCCTCGGCCAGTTTCGCGAAGTCGGGATTCAGCAGCGGAGTGGCCTGGTAGTTTTTCTCATAGAAGAACTCCTGCCACTGGCGCACCATCCCGAGATAGCCGTTGTTGATGATGGCGATGTGGATCTTCAAATTCTCCTGCACCATGGTCGCGAGTTCGCACATGGTCATCTGGAAACCGCCATCGCCGACGACCACCCAGACCTCGGCTTCCGGGCATGCGACCTTGGCTCCAATCGCGGCCGGCAAAGCAAAGCCCATCGTGCCCAAACCGCCCGAGGTGACCAGAGAGCGCGGGCGCTCGTGATGGTAGTACTGTGCTTCCCACATCTGGTGCTGGCCGACGTCGGTAACGACGATCGTGTTGGCCTCGCGCGTCTCCCGCCACAGATCGTTGATGACGTGGGCGGCGTACAGATGCCCGCTGTCGGGCAGGTTCTGAATGTCGCGGACCGCGGAATCACCTTTCAATTTGTCGATGGAATCGAGCCACTCGCTGCGATCAATCGATTCGATGCGCGGGAGTAATTCGTGCAGAACTTCGCGCAGGTCACCCACAAGGGCAACGTCAACTTTGACATTCTTGTTGATCTCCGCCGGATCGATCTCGATGTGGATCTTCTTGGCGTTGGGCGCATAGGTTTTCAGCGTGCCGGTCACGCGGTCGTCGAAGCGCATCCCGAAGGCAAGTAGCAGGTCGGCTTCCTGAATCGTGTGATTGACCCACGCTTCGCCGTGCATGCCCATCATCCCCAGATTCAGCGGGTGCGATGCGGGAAAGGCGCCCAAGCCGAGCAGGGTGAGGGCGACTGGAATGCCGGCGCGCTCGGCAAAGTCGCGCACCTCGCGCATGGCGCCGGAAACGATGATGCCATGGCCGGCCAGGATCACCGGGCGCTTGGAATGGTGGATCAGTTCCAGAGCGTGGTCGTACTCCTGCGGAGCCGGAGAAAGGTCGGGACGGTATCCCGGCAATTGGGGCGCGGCCGCTTCCCAATCGAATGGGCAGGTAGTCTGCTGCGCATCCTTGGTGATATCGATCAACACCGGACCCGGACGTCCGGAGCGCGCCACATAAAAAGCTTCGCGAACGGTCTGGGCGACTTCGCTGGCGTGGGTCACCAGATAGTTGTGCTTGGTGATGGGCAGCGTGACGCCGGTGATGTCCGTCTCCTGGAACGCATCGGAGCCAATTAGCTTGCTGCCGACCTGACCGGTGATGCAAACGATGGGCGAGGAGTCAAGCATCGCGGTGGCAATTCCGGTGACCATATTGGTCGCGCCCGGTCCTGACGTGGCCACGGCTACGCCGACTTGGCCGCTGGCGCGCGCGTAGCCATCGGCCATGTGGGTGGCACCTTGCTCGTGGCGGACCAGCACGTGATGGATCTTGCTGTTCTTCAACGCGTCATAGGCGGGCAGAATCGCGCCGCCGGGATAGCCGAAAACGTGCTTCACGCCTTCCCGTTCCAGGCATTCCCACAGAATGCTTGCGCCCGTCATGGGCGAACTTGATTTCTGATCCTTCATACCAACCTTCCTGCAGTCACTCCAAAAAGCAAAACCCACCGGGCCAGCGTCTCTGGCGGGTGGGATTCGGGAGCCCTTGAGATTTCTTGTTGCTCAGCTCACTGTTTCCCCCACACCGAGACGGGGCAGAGACACTCGTACCCCAGGGATTTTAAGGCTGATTCGGTGGAGATTTCGTCCAACGCTCATGGTTGCACCGTGATAGTACCTAAAGGTCCGGGCTGGCCGCAAGTGCAAAGTCGAAGCGACGCAGAATGAGACTGGGGACATCCCACAGATTCTTGTGCGCTACGGCAGAAGAAGAGCCCTCTGCGCCACGTCCTCGGTGGCCTGTTTGACGTTTTCCGGCTTGCCAAGATCACGCCAATAGTATTCGTCAGCCCGGAACGCGAGTATCTTCTCTCCCTGAGCACCCAGGCGCAGGTAGCAATCGATGATTGAAAAGACGCCTTCTTCCGTCATCATCGTCAAGAGGCGCGGAGAAATCACGTGGATGCCGGAAAAAGCCAGCGCCTGCGTCTGCTGAGCCGGTCGAACGATCTCCGTTTTCGGATCGCGCCCGGTTCTCCTCCCACAAAGCTGATGCTGATCGTCGAAAAGCAGGTATCGGGACGTCTCACGGTTCTGCACGGCGACAGTCGCGAGGGCCTGATTCTCCGTATGAAATCGCACCATACGCACGAGATCAATCGTACTGAGGACATCAACATTGTGCAGGATGAACGGCTCATCGTGATGCGAGTCCTCCAGAAAGAACCACGCAGCTTTCTTCAGGCCTCCGCCGGTATCCAGCAATGTCTCTTCACGAGACACTTCAATCCGCATGCCGAAGTCATCGTGTGCCTTCAGATATTCGAGAACCCTATCGGCAAAGTGATGCACGTTGACAATCACCTCGCTAATCCCGAATGGCCGCAGCCGGGCCAGTGTGATCTCGAGCAGGGTGCGCCCCGCGACTTCCACCAGCGCCTTGGGACGCTCATCCGTAAGCGGCCGCAAGCGCGTGCCGAGGCCGGCGGCAAGAACCATCGCCTTCATTGGCCCAGCCTCTCCAGTTCGCGATGGCGTAGTTCCACATCCACCCCGGTCCGGCCGCGCAAATGTTTCGCCAATTGCTCCGCCAGATAGACCGAGCGGTGCTGGCCGCCGGTGCACCCAAACGACACCATAAGGCTCTCGAACCCTCGACTTTGGTAGTTGCTCACACTGGCATCCACCAGTGACACAACGTTAGTCAAGAACTGGTGCACGCTGTCCTGCTGATTAAGATATTCGATGACCGCCGCGTCCCTGCCGGTAAGAGCTTTGAAGCGCTCCTCGCGTCCGGGATTTGGCAAGCTGCGGCCATCGAAGACAAAACCGCCGCCGTTCCCCGTCTCATCCTCCGGCAGTCCCCGATGAAATGAAAAACTCATAATTCGCACGGTCAGATTTTCTGTTTCGGAGGCCACGGCCTGCAGCTTCTCCGATCCGACCATGCTCCTGAACGCGTCGATCAGCGTGGGCAGCGCAACCGGCAACTCAACGTTGTGAAGTAACCATCGCAGATTCTTCAGTGCATACGGCACGCTTTGCAGAAAATGCGCTTTGCGTTCATAGAATCCGCGGAAACCGTAAGCGCCCAAGGCCTGCATGATGCGCACATAAACGTAAGCATAGTAATGCTGCAGGAATGCGTCGCGCGGAAGTTCAATGAAACCGGCCAGCGCGTCGAGATAATGATCGAGCAACTGCTGACGCAGCTGCGGCGGCAGATCGGCCTTGGCATCGTACAGGAGCGAGGCAATGTCGTATTGCAGCGCGCCTTTGCGTCCGCCTTGATAGTCCACAAAAAACGGCTGATGCCCCTCCCGCAGCATGATGTTGCGCGATTGAAAATCCCGATAAAGAAAGTAGTCGCGGGTTGCGCTTAACAGGAGCTTCGTCAGGCGGCCGAAATCAACCTCCAGCGCCTGTTCGTTGAACGGCACCCCCGCCAGCCTGAGAAAGTAGTACTTGAAATAGTTCAGGTCCCAGGCGATCGACTGGCGATCGAAACTCGCACGCGGGTAGCACACCTTGTAATTCAAGTCGCGCCCGGCTTCAACCTGAAAGCGCGGCAATACAGCAACGACCTTGCGATACGCTTCCACGGCTTCGGGAGCGATTCTTTCGCCGGCGCGATGTTTCGACAGGAACTCAAAGAGCGTCGTGTCACCCAGGTCCTCTTCGAGATAAGCACCCTGGTCCAGGTCTTGCCCGTAAATCTCCGGCACCGGCAAGCCGTGGCGCCGAAAGTGCCGGGAAAATTCGAGGAACGCAACATTCTCTTCGCGCACGCCATACAGAATGCCGATTGCATTAAGCTCGCCGCAGGACAGCCGGACGATCTTCCGCCCGGACCCGCCGAGTTCGCCCTGCAGGGGCTGCACCCGCTCGACGGGCACGTGAAAATGCTGCTCAAAAAGAGTCTTGAGAACGTCCATGTCGCTAATTTCCCGATCAATGTGGTGGCGGCGGTAGGACTCGAACCTACGACCTACGGATTATGAGACCGTCGCTCTAACCACCTGAGCTACACCGCCAATCCGGAAAAGCACGGAAGGAACTGTTCGGGGGACAGCCTGGAAACGGGCCCGGAATCCCGCAGACGCGGGTGGGCGCGTCCTGCATTTGATTCTAAAAGTCCGCGGAAGAGGGTGTCAAACAGCCG
>JAIQFZ010000034.1 GCA_020073015.1 Terriglobia bacterium
GGAGGAGGAGGCGGCGGTGCTCGCGGTGGCGGGCGTGTGCCCTGGTTATGAGGAGGAGCGCGAGGAGCAGGGCGAGCTCGAGGACGTGTGCCCATCCGTTGAGGGCGCGGATCACTTGGACACCGTGGGCAGTCGGTGGTGGAAGCCGCAGGCTTGGCAGACGGCGCAGGTGCGGCGGGGTCCGCAGCGGCGGAGGATGAGGGGCTTGCCGTTGCAGTGGAGGCAGCGGGCGAGCTTGGAAGCGCGGCCGGTGCCGTGCTCGGGGTAGACGACGGCTGGCGGCGAGTTCGCTAGCAGAATTCTCGGCTTGGTGGTCACGGCTTCGCTCCTCGTTTCTTTGTCTCGCGCGTCTTGGCCTCGCGTGTTTTCTTCTCTTTCGCTTTCGCCTGGCTCGCCGCTTCGCTGAAGCGCAGGGCGCTGAGGCAGACCTGCAGGGCGTAGAGCGTGGTGCGTCCCTGATCGGGGTTGATCTGTTTGGTGACGAGCAGGTGCGCGATTTTGCGGGAAGCCTCGGCTACGGCTTCGGGGCTGGTGGCGTCGGCGATCGCATGGGCGAGCGGATCGCCGTTGCCGGTGGCTTTGGCGCGGACTTTGGCGGCGTCGATTTCGGCGTCGGTGAGTCCGATGAGTTTCATGAAGGCGGTGGCGAGGTCGCGGCCTTGTGCGGGTTCGTCCAGGTGCTCGCCGGTGAATTGGAGGGCGATGAGGTCGAGGTCGATGCCGGGTTGAGTCTCGGATTGTTTCACGAGTCGAATTCCTTTCGCTGGCAGAGTCGGGCTTCGGGTGTGCAGTGCGGGGCGGCGGGGCAGTTCGCACAATTGCCGGTTGCGGGGTCGAGGGTGACGGTGGCTTGCTGCTGGCGGAGCTCGCGCAGGTGCTGGACCTTCAGCATGATGGGCTGAAGGTCTTGGAGTGTGATGCGGTCGGCGAGGTAGCGGGCGGTGGTGGTGGGGCTGCGGTGTCCGAGTTGCGCTTGCACGGCGCGAATATCGTGCGTGGCGTTCCAGACGTCCTCAGCGACGGTGCGGCGGAGGTCGTGGATGCGGAGGTCGGCGCGAATTCCGGCTCGGGTTTTGAGCGCCTTCCACTGCTTGCTGAAGCGCGGCCTGGGGCCGGTGGTTTGCTCGCGTCGGTTTCTGGGGAGCAGGTTGCCGATCGGCACGGTGCGATCGGAGGAGCGCGGGAGGGACTCGATGATCTGGCGGAGTTCGCGCGTCACTGGCAAGGTCTGGTGGACGTTGCCTTTGGTGTAGAAGGACAGCGCCTGGAGGTCGTAGTTGTAGTTGGCCAGGGTGATGCTGGCGGCGGTGCGGTGCCGTAGACCGAGATCGGCGCACAGCAGCAGGAAGAAGCGGAGCCGTGGCGATGCGGCCTCGAGGATCTGGCGGCGCTCCTCGTCGGTTGCGATCGAGGTGCGCGGTTGGGGTTGGTGGACTCTGGGGACGGCGTCGACGGCGCTGGGCGGAGCGGCGGCCACGCGTTCGAGCCAGCGCAGGAAGCGGCGCAGGCACTTCGTGTAGTTCGACCTGGTGTGCTTGGCGTAGCGCTTCCGCCAGTTGTCGGCGATGCGTTGCACGCAGGCCGCGGTGAGTTTCGAGGGGAGCAGGCCGCCGTAGTCGTTTACGAGTTCGGCGAGGGCTGCCGGCGTGTTCGGGTTTTGAGCTTGCGCGCGGATCCACTCCTCAGCGGCTTGCGCAATGGTGGCCGCTGGGCCGATCGGTTTGGGAGTGTGCCGGGTTCGGGGTTGGCTTGTGCGTGGGCGAGCTGGCGCATGGCCTCGGCGTGGGCCTTGGCTTCCTTCAGGGTGTCGAAGGCTTTACGATGACGGGCGCCGCTGGCGTCTCTCCAGTCGGCGAAGAATTTGCCGCACTTCTTCAGCATGGGTGGTGTCCTCGGTTCGGAATGGTGCTGCTGGCTGGTGTGGGCCGGGGTGTTGCGTTGGTGCGGTCGCGTGCGGTGTCCAGCAGGTAAGCAGGTTGGTGGCCAGTGCACCGAGGGGTGCTTTTGTTGGGGCTAGTGGACACCGTGTTGGACACCGTGTCGCGTGGAGAGTGCGTTAAATCTGGCGATTTAGAACGGTCGAAATAGCCGCTGAGTTAAGCGCCCCGCCGTTTAGGTTCAACAGTTTGCGGTATGTAATTCTAGCATCGCGGGGCCATTTGCAGGTAACAATCCGCAGCTGAGCTCCATGGGAAAACGTCATGAGCGTCTCCAAGTTCTTTAACATCCTCCGGTGGCTGACCCGCCTTGTATTCATGCTTGGCCTGGTCCCGGAACGGGCACTGGGTCACATTGGAAGGCCGACGTAGTTTTCTGCGAGGGTCTTGGCTGCCGCTCGAGAACTGGTCACGTAATCCAGTTCGGCGAGTTGGCGGCGATGGTCGAAGGGGTTCTCATTGGGGAAGCGATGGAGCATGGAAGTCATCCACCACGAGAACCGTTGCACTTTCCAGACGCGCCGCAAGCAGACCTCAGAGTAGGTGTCGAGCAGGTCACGACGTCCAGTGTCATAAAACTGCTTCAGAGCCCGCGCGAGTATCCGAACATCGGCGACCGCCAGGTTCAACCCTTTCGCGCCGGTTGGCGGTACGATATGGGCCGAGTCCCCGGCGAGAAACAGCCTTCCATACTGCATCGGTTCGACCACGAAGCTGCGCATGCCGGTGACGCCCTTCTGCAGGATCGGGCCTTCGGTGAGCTTCCAGCCGTCGGACCTTAAACGAAGCTGGAGTTCCTGCCAGATTCGCTCATCGCTCCAGGCATCAATGTCTTCCTCCGGGTCGCACTGTAAATAAAGGCGGCTAATGTGCGGCGTCCGCATGCTGAGCAGGGCAAAGCCGCGATCATGGTAGGTATAGATCAGTTCTTCCGAGGAAGGAGGCGCGTCGGCCAGGATGCCAAGCCATCCGAAGGGATACACTCGCTCATATTCGGTGAGCACTCCATCCGGAATGCTGGGCCGGCAGATGCCGTGGAAGCCGTCGCATCCAGCGATGAAATCACAGATGAGTTCGTAGTCGTTTCCATCGTTCTGGTATCGAATCTTCGGCTGGGCGCCGTCGAAATCATGCACGCTGACGTTTTCAACCTCAAACAAGACCTGGCCACCGGTTGCGACACGGGCATTGTTCAGGTCTTTCAGAACCTCGTGCTGAGCGTAAATGGTGATTCCTTTGCCACCGGTGAGATCCTGAAAATCAATGCGGTGACCGCGGCCCCCGAAGCGCAATTCGATCCCGTAATGGACCAGGCCTTCGGTTTTCATCCGCTCGCCAATGCCCATTTCTGTGAGCAGGTCGACCGTGCCTTGCTCCAGAACACCAGCACGGACGCGTTCTTCCACATATTGGCGGCTGCGATTTTCGACTACGACGGAGTCAATCCCCTGCAGATACAAAAGGTGAGACAGGACGAGACCGGCAGGTCCCGCACCGACAATCCCGACCTGAGTTCGCAATGAAGTCGGCACTGAATTGAGCACCTCAGCCCCGCCCACCGGGTTGGAAGGACGATTGCCAATGTAGGGGCTACTTCCCCTGTAGCGACTCGATGTAGCGATTGAGATTGGCTACTCGTTGTTGCACTTCCGCTTCATGTCCCCCACTCATACGCCAGAAGACCTTGCCCCACACCGGCATCTCTTTGTTGCCGTGTGCGGCAAGGTCGACCTGACCGCTGAGCACGGCCGTCACTTTCATCGCTGGATATTTGCCGCCGTTCTTCTGCGCCAGTGCGGTGAGGTCTGCGGGCCTGATCTTGAGCGCGCTCGCGGCAGGACCATTGCCCTTGGCTTCCTTTCCATGGCACGGAGCGCAGTAGCTCATGAACATGTCGTGGCCGGAGGCAGGAGAAGTTAGTTCCGCCGGCCCACGTTCGACCCGCTTGGCCGGCTCTTGCGCAAGAACAAGGCTCGCCATTACGAAGATGGCGGTGATGCAGAAGGCAGAGCGGAGTTGCATGATTTCCTCCGTACACTTTAGAAAGTCGCCGGGCTGTGTCCCCTGGGCTGGCCGATCGCAGGGGCGGGCCGCCAGCCCTGGGATGACTCCGTGCTAGAACGTAAACTTCGCTGAAAATTGAAGCTGCCGCGGGTTGAACATCGTTCTCGGTGTCCCAAACAGCGGGTTGGGAATCGGCGCGCCGCCGTTACTTGCTGCGTCACACGTGACTTGGAACTGCTGAATTGCGATCGAAGCAGCATCCTTATAGTGTTTTGGAACCGCCCCGCAGAAGTCGATCGTCCCGCCCCCATAAACCGAAGTCACTTCATCTACGTTGGGGCGATTGAAAACATTGAAGGCGTCCACCGCCAACTGCAGCTTCTTCTGCTCTTTCAAGGCGAACTGGTACGCGAGCCGAATGTCGTTGGAGTAGAGATGGTCACCGCGGTACGAATTCCGTGGCGAGAGCCCGACCCGGTCTGTCACTGGATTGGTGTCGTTGTTGATGTCGTTACCCACGAAGATCGTGAAAGGCCGACCCGACTGCAAGTTCAGAATATCGCTGAACTCGAAATTCCTTAGGAAGGACTTGGAGGGGCCGTGGGCGACAAAGTTTGCGATGAAGCGATGTCGGACATCCTGAACGGAATTCGCTCGCTCGGCATTCCGGTCGTACAGATCCTGCGGCGTGCTGACGAACGTGGTGAAGGTGCCATCGTCGAAGGTGTGGGAGAAGGTGTAGTTCGCGTTGAAGTTGAAGTTCTTCATGCGTCCGGTCAGCGAGACGCTGCCCCCGTGGTACACCGAGACGCCGCTGTTGTCGAGGTAATACATCAAACCGGCGTTGGAATACTTGGGTCCGCTAAATGCATCCCTTCCGTCGGGCAGCTTGTTGCCGGGGAAGCCCACGAACGAAGCCGGGACACAGCCGCTGGCCGGGTCTGACAAAAGTCCTTCTGGCGGACAGACGTTCAGGTTTTCAGGCCGCACCTGCTTGTGCGAGGCCACGAACAGATAGCCAACGCTGAGCACCAGCCCTTTGCCGAGTTCCTGGTCAATTCCAAAACTGGCCTGCTCCGAATAAGGGATGCGGCTATTGTGGTCAATGCCGCCGCCGCTCTGGGTGACCAGCGTTCCCGGAGGTCCGGTGCTAAAGTTGGCCGGAAATGTTCCATTGAGAATCAGGTTCTTGGCTGCCTCCGCAGGCAAGGGTGGCGCTGACCCATCGGGGTACGTTTGAGGCACCGGGGGAAGAACTAGAGGCTGGAAGGGGAGGAGGTTCAGGGCCCATGTGGCCGTCTCGTTTCCCTTGCGCACCCACGGCTGCGGCGCACCGGGGATCACGACCTCGCGCTGCGGATAGGTCACAAACAGGAAGGTCATGTTGTAGTGGTCATCGAAGATGCCGAAGCCGCTGCGGATGACCGTGTGCTTGGTGGGAGAATATGCCAAGCCGATTCTCGGTTGGAAGCCGCGGTAATCGTGATTGATGATCTGCGTGAGGCCAGTCTCAAAATCCCAGCGCAAGCCGTAGTTCAAAGTCAATTTGGGCGTAAGCCGCCACTGATCTTGCGCGAAACCTCCGATGTACCCGTGGTTGATGCGGACAAAGTAATCCTGGGGATCGACATAGGCGTTCTGCCAGGTTGTGGGTACGGGCGGGGGAGAGCTTCCGTCTACGATAGGACCCGTACCTACCGGGGCACCCCAAAATACGATGGGCACACCGTTCAGACCGAATTGGGGCGGCAGGAAAGCAGCACAGGGTGGGCCTTCCGCGGGTGCGACAGCATCAGGGTTATCCTGCACAAAGTTGGCAAAGTCCACCATACAGTTAAAGCCTGGGAAGATGATCCGCATCGGCGTAAATCCGGGCCAGATCACAAAATCCCAAATGTGATTGAAATCTCCACCAAACCGCCAATAGTGTTTGCCCTTAATCCATGCGAGGCTGTCGGAAAACTGCACGCGGCTCTCGTTGTTCGCATCGAAGGTTCCGAAATTGTGTCCGAAAAGAAGCGTGTTCGGGATATCAAGATTGGGTTGGCCGGTAACGGCGGGAAAGGTATTGTGACGCCGCGCGTACTGCACTAGAGCGGTGTTCACCAGTTCCGGCCTGATCAACGTGTTGAGCGTACCGACCAGGGACTGATCGCGGATAAAGCTGTCGTGTCCACTGCTGGGCGCGCCGATACCACCGCCGTCGAGAGTCGCGCCGACCAACACGTTGCGGTTGCGGGCGTCAAACGCACCATAGTGAACGGACAAGTGATTGTTGCTGTTAATTTGATGATCCAGCCTGACAAAACCGTTGTCGTGATCGAGAGTGTTCAAAACGCTCAGATCCTCTGGCGGCAGGTTCAATGCCGCCTTCACGGCTTGGACGGTGTCCAGATTGTTGATCAGTGTGGCCGGAAAGGTGGGCGATTGCGCGAACCGCTGGCCATCGTAGTTCATGAAGAAAAATGTCTTGTCTTTCCTGAGAGGCCCGCCCAAGGTTCCGCCAAACTGACCCCGCCGATACTGGTCGAATTGCGACGTCTGCAGAAGTGACCGGGCATTCGCCGCCTTGTTACTCAAATATCCATACAGCGATCCGTGCAGGTCGTTGGTTCCGGACTTGGTGACGATGTTCACGATCCCACCCAGCGCCCGGCCGTATTCGGCTCCGAAACTGTTGTTCACCACGCGGAATTCGCTGACTGCTTCCTGGGAGGGTGTCGAGCGTTGCGAACCTGTCCCCAGATTGATGTAGTCGGCGCCATCCACGGTGACCGCATTGCTCAGGTCGCGCATTCCTCCGAAAGAAATGCGGGTCACTTCCGTTTCCGTGAAGGTCGACTGAATGCTGGTCCGTCCCGTCGCGACGCCGGGGGTCAACAGGGCAAAGTCTACAAATTGGCGTCCGTTGGTGGGCAGGCCATCGATGTGGACGGTGTCGATTACCTGACTGGTTTCTGATCGTGTCGTCTCAACCGGGGGTGCTTCGGTGGTAACTTTAACGACCTCGACGGTAGAAGCTACCTGCAAGGTCACATCGATCGTGGCCGTCTGGCCGACCGTGAGGGGGATGCCAGTCTGCACATACTTGGCGAAGCCCGAGCTCTGCACCGTCAATTCGTAGTGCCCAGGTGGAAGATTCGGCACGAGGTAGAAGCCGGGGGCGTTGGAGGAAGCGGTGTAAGTCCGGTTCGTGTCCAGGTCGCGCAGCGTCACCGAGGCTCCAGCGATCGTTCGGCCACTCGAGTCCAGGATCGTCCCGTTGAGTTGAGCAAAGCTAGCCGTGGCTTGCCCGAAAGCCTGTGGTGCCAAAAGCGCAGCCATCACCGCTATTACGCACAGAGTCAGCATTAGACGACGTAGTCTCATTGCTTCTGCTCCCCGTCTGCATCCAGGGGTCGATCGTCGGAGACCGGCCTGGCGGCAGGCACTGGTGGAAGCAGCGTGGGCTTCTTGCCCACGGTTCCTATAACCAAGCCGGCCACTGGATGCAATAGTCGAAAAAGATCCGCCACCGGAACCCCACGTCCCGATTGCGGTTTTGCGTATTCGCTCCCAACCGGCAACACCAGTTCCGCCGGAGGGCAAAACGACTTACTCACTTCTGTGGCGCAGAGCATGGTTTGAAACTAAGAAAGTGTCCAATACATCTTGGGTCAGTCTGTGATACCCTCCCGGTATCATGGTGTGAGGCCGCTTCCCGAGGCAGGTGTGGCAGTGAAGGAATTCAAACGCACATGCAGGGGAGGCTTATACAGACCGCAAGAACGATGTGAAACTCCGGAACGCGCCCGCGGGGCATCGGGGACGAGAAAGAAGAAAGCTGCCCGAATACTTTGCAGGTATAGAATACGTCGCCGTGGAACTGCGTCACGCCCGATACTTCATCGCCGTCGCTGAATGCCTGAACTTCCGCAAGGCTGCTCAGCAACTACACGTCGCCCAGCCTCCCTTGAGCCGCCAAATCCGGCAGTTGGAAGAGTACCTGGGCGTCGCGCTCTTCGTGCGTGACAAACGCAAGGTGGAGCTCACCAAGGCTGGCCATGCGTTTCTTGAAGAGGCGCGCAAGCTCATGGTCCAGGCCGGCCATGCCGCCGATGTCGCTCGCCACGCGCAGAAGGGCGAGTTCGGAACCATCAAGATCGGGATTGCCTCGGGGTTGGGAGGGGTGGTCAGCAAGGTCGTGTTTGAGCACCGCCGGCGATTTCCTACGATCGAGGTCGAATGCCGGGATATTTTCTCCAATTTTCAAAATGAAGCCCTGCGCAGACGTGAAATCGACGTCGGTTTTTTGCGGCCTCCGGTGGACCAGGTGAATCTGGAGTGTGAGTTGCTTTACGAGGAAGAGTTTGTGGTGATCCTGCCCAAGAGCCACCATCTGGCAAAACGCAGATCGCTACGCTTGAAAGATATCGCGGATGAACCGCTGATTATCTTCGACCGGACTTTTTCCACTGGTCTTTACGACAGGATCGTCGGGATGTTCAGCCGGCAAGGTTTCACACCGCACTTGATCGTAACCCATGTGGAGGCCCATGAAGAAGCCGGAGCGATTATGGTCGCATCCGGCAAGGCGATCTTTGTCGGTGCGGGCGCCATCGTCAATCGCTCGGTTTCCGGCCTGGAGTTGGCTTCGGTACGTCTCAGTGAACCGGAAGCCAAGATCGAAGTCTATGTTGCGTGGCGAAAACGTGAAGATTCAGCCACCGTTCTGGCATTCCTGGATTCGGTGCGCCGAGCTTTGAGACAACCGGTGCATGAGGACATTGCCTAGTTCCTGGAAAGGTGTCCCTCGCCGCAAGGTAGAGATCATGAAATTGATTTCAACTCTGATTGTCTTGCTGTCGCTGCTGGGTGCGTGCTGGGGACAGGAGCTTGCGAAAGAGCGCGTGATCGGCCAACTGGAGGTGGTGGCAACCTTCAACGGCCCGATGCCGACTGGTGTCAGCGTGGCCAACCATGGCCGGATCTTCGTGAACTTCCCCAAGTGGGGCGACAACGTCGAATACACCGTAGCGGAAGTCAAAGACGGCAAGACCCTGCCGTACCCAAACGCGGACGTGAACCACTACGCGGATGGCGATAATCCGGCAGACAAGTTGGTGTCTGTGCAGAGCGTCGTCGTTGACCCCACCGGAAACCGCCTGTGGATCCTTGACACCAGCAGCATCGCGTTCGGTCCGGTCAAATCGGGTGGCCCCAAGTTGATCGCGGTTGACCTCAACACGAACCAGATCGTCAAGAAAATCATCTTCCCCGCGGACGTTGCGCTGCCGACGACGTACTTGAATGACGTCCGGTTCGACTTGCATCGCGGCGACGAGGGGATGGCGTTCATTACCGATTCTTCATCGACGGGATCAAACGGCATTATCGTCGTGGATCTGGCTTCGGGCAAAAGCTGGCGCCGTCTGAACGACCATTCCTCAACGAGACCGGATCCGGTATTTGTTCCGGTTGTCGAAGGAGAGATTCTGCAACTGCGGCTGCCGGGACAACCACCCGCACGGTTCGCTGTCGGTGTGGATGGAATCGCCATTAGTCCGGACGGCAAGACACTCTACTACTGTCCGCTAACGAGCAGGCATCTCTACAGCGTGAGCATTGACGCGCTCGCAGACCGAAGCAGGTTTGACGCCGAGGTCGCGGCAACCGTGAAGGATCTCGGCGAAAAGGGCGGAGCCAGTGATGGTCTGGAGTCCGATGCCGAGGGGCGCGTCTATCTTAGCGACTACGAACACGATGCCATTCGTCGATGGACCACGGCGGGGGCGATCGAGACGCTCGTCCACGACCCGCGCGTGCTATGGCCGGACACCTTGTCCCTGACGGCAGACGGGTACCTCTACTTCACCGCGAATCAGATCGAACGAGGCGCCGGGTTCCATAACGGCCAGGATCTGCGCCAAACACCGTACGTCTTGTTCCGCGTGAAAGTTGACGGGACAAGAATTCACCAGTAGACACCAGTGCAACGATCACGACGGATCGGTCCAGGAGTGTTCGAGTCCCTTCACGAGTTGCCAGACCGCGCGATTCAGCGGCACCGGGACGCCGAGTTTCTCTCCGCAATCCGCAATCGCACCATTGATGAAGTCCACCTCGGTTGGTCGCTGCGCCAGGATGTCAAGCAGCATGCTCGCATTTCTCTTCTCGGGCCCTCTTGCTCCTTCTGAGATCATTTCGCGCGGGTCGGAATGCAGCGTGATCCCCAGCGCTCGCGCTACCGACTCTCCTTCCTGCAAGAGAGCTTCGTACAGCGTAGAGGTTGGCGGAAGACGATGAGCGGCGCCGTGATGAAGCCGGGTGAGCGCACCCACGGGATTAACTGCGGAATTGAAAATGAGCTTGGTCCATTGCGCGCCGCGGGCGTCCTGGAGTGAGACCACGCGCAACCCCGAGCGATTCAATAGGTCTGCGAGCTCTTGTACGCGCTCAAACGGCGTTGCGGAAGGCTCAAAGGGGCCAATCCACAGATTGCTGTAGAACTCGAATCCGGCGTGGCCCGGCCCGCGCATGTGGGCGGCCATCGTCGTTGCACCACGAATTACATACCGCACCCGCTCGGCAATGATTTCTTCGTTGCCCAGGCCGTTCTGCACCGAACACACCGCGCCCGACGTTCTGAAAATGTGAGCCGTTTGTTCGACCGCAGCCCTTGTGTGCAGGCTCTTCGTCGCAAAGACTCCAAAATCGCAGGCTGGAATTTCTTTCGCATCTGACGTCGCATGTACCTTAACCGTAAAGTCTGAAGCACCGCTGATCTGCAATCCGCACTCCCGGATCGCGCGTACGTGGTCCTGGGAGACGTCGTAGGCGTAAACCTCGACGTCCTCGAGGTGCGCCAAATGTGCGGCAATCACGCTGCCCAGCGCGCCACAGCCCACAATGCAGATCTTCACTGACATGGGAAATCGACGGGATGGTCCATCCACAGCCCCGCGTCGAGTGAGAGACAATAGCATCTCTCGAAATCTGAATTCAACCACATCGGGCGCGACGACTTTGACGGCGCATCGGAATGAAGTGGTATAACTTTCCACAACTCGATCGAATCCGGAGCCGACTGTGAGCACGGTACGAGAAGTAACTTATGAAGTCTTGCGCAACCTGGGTATGACCGTGATGTTCGGCAACCCGGGATCGACGGAACTGCCTTTTCTGCGGGACATGCCCTCGGATTTCAAGTATGTCCTCGGCCTGCATGAACGCGCAGCCGCCGGCATGGCACTGGGGTATTCACTGGCAAAGGGAGATGCTGTATTCGTGAATTTGCATTCCATTGCCAGCACGGGCAACGGTCTTTCTGCGATTCAGGATGCGTGGTACTTGCACGTTCCGTTGGTGATTACCACGGGCCAGCAGGATCGCAGGCATCTTCTGGGCGAGCCCTTTCTCGCAAGCCGCGCCGTAGAGACGGTGAGGCCGTACGTGAAGTGGGCTTACGAACCGCTGCGCTCCGAAGACGTACCGGCTGCGATTGCGCGTGGAAGTTACCTTGCCATGCAACCTCCCATGGGACCGGTATTCATCTCGATCCCGATGGACGACTGGACTCAGGAATGCGTGCCCGTGGCCACGCGCAGAGTCACTGGGAAGGTTCTGCCGGATCCCGCCGTACTCGACGAATTGGTGAACGCGCTGGATTCAAGTCGAAACCCCGCACTGGTCGCCGGTTCTCAGATCGAAGAAGACCGTGGGTGGCATGAGGTCGTCGCGTTGGCCGAGCACCTCAAAGCCGACGTCTACCAGGATCCGATTTCGCCGCGTTGGACATTCCCCCGCAGTCACCCGCAGTTTCGCGGAGGCTTGCTGCCCGCCCAGCAACCACTCTCGGATCAGTTGGCCGGGCATGATGTGGTCGTCGTGTTGGGCGCACGGATTTTTTTGTACTATGCCCACGTGCCGGGTCATCCGATCAAGCCCGGGACAAAACTATTTCAAATCACCAATTCTCCGCTCGACGCTGCGGCGGCCCTTGCGGGAACGAGCATCGTAGGCAACATTGCTGCATCCGCACAATACATTCGCGCACACAGCAAAGCGAGGCAACGCCCAGCAAGAACGTTCATTTCTCCTCCAGCACCGAGCTCAGACCATCCCATCACGCCGGCCCTGTTATTCGCCGAACTGAACAGAGTCATGCCGCGCAATACGATCATCGCCGAAGAGTGCCCGTCGTCCAAGGGCGACCTCGACCGTTATCTGGTTGTGGATGAGCCAGGTTCGTTTTACTCCGTGCCCAACGGCGTCCTGGGATTTGGTTTGCCGGCTGCGGTCGGCCTGCAGATGGCGCATCCCAATCGGCGAGTCGTGTGTCCAATCGGCGACGGTTCGATCCAATACTCGATTCAGGCGCTGTGGAGCGCTGTTCAACAGAAAGCGCCGGTGATCGTGATCGTGTTGCGCAACTCGGACTACTCGGCCTTGAAAGGTTTCTGCGATTTCACTCAGGTTGGCCGGAACGTTCCCGGTATGGATATCCCCGGCATCGACATGGTGAAGATTGCCCAAGGATACGGCATGGCCGCGCAACAGGTAGACCGACCGGAAGAGCTAGAGCCCGTGCTGAGAGCGGCATTTGCAGCGCACGAGCCGCGGTTGATCAGCGTCAACGTGGCGAAGGGTGGCCAAAAGTGTATGGGAATGGATCAGTCGGTCCATCCCCCGAACTATCGTTGAGAATTGCCGAGTCACTGCGGCAGAGGATTACCGATGGACGAAGGGACAATTCATCGCCGAGACTTCCTCAAGACGACGACTGGTTTGTTGACGGGCATGGTCGTCGCAGGAAGTCCGCTGGGGCTGATCGCGCCGGGACGAGCGTGGGCAGTGGATCTGACGGCATTCACCAGTTCTGAGGCAGCCACGCTCATGGCGGCAGCACGCACCATCGCACCACACGACAAACTGGATGACGCAGCGTACGCGCTCGTCGTTCAGGCCGTTGACTCCGATGCAACCAAGGACGGGAACACTCGGAAGATACTCAGGGAGGGCCTTAGTCGACTCGGAGCGGAGTTTATCAAAGCGACGGAAACGGACCGCGTTGCCGCTCTGAAGAAAGTCGAGTCGTCGGAATTCTTTCAGACCGTGCGTCGGAAGACCTTGCAGGTTCTCTACGCCAGCCCGATCGCCTATGCGTACTTTGGGTATGAGGGCGAGGCATTTTCAAAGGGGGGCTATGTGCTGCGCGGATTCAACGATCTGCGCTGGTTGCCCGAGGTGCCGCTCGAAGACAGCGGCCCCGTGCCGATGTGACGAGTGGCTGATTCGAATTCTCGACATGGCGAAAATCGATTTCAAAGACGACAGCGCGATTGTGATCATCGGCTCCGGTGCCGGCGGCGGAACTCTGGCGCACGAACTAACCCGGCGTGGCATCAAGGTAGTTCTGCTGGAGGCCGGTAAACGCCAATCGCTCGAGGCTTTCTCGCAGGTTCCCGGAGAGGCCTTTGGCCAACTCACCTGGCTCGACACCCGCACCCCCTTTGGCCAACTCACCTGGCTCGACACCCGCACCCAGAGCGGCAATTGGGGCGTCGCGCGCGACTTTCCGTCGCTGCCAGTGTGGCACTGCAAAACGGTCGGCGGCACAACCGTGCACTGGACCGCGTCCGCGCCTCGCCTTCAACCCTGGGAACTGCGCGCCAAGAGCACGTACGGCAAGCTCGCCGGCGCTTCGCTGATTGACTGGCCAATCTCCTACGACGAACTGGAAAAGTTCTACGTCATTGCCGAGCGCCGGATGGGCGTGACGCGCCGCAATGACATGCCCGGCCTGCCCGCGTCAAACAATTTCAAGGTCATGCATGCGGGGGCAAAGAAGCTCGGGTACAAGCAGGTGCACACCGGCCACATGGCGATCAATTCACGCTCCTACGACGGGCGCGGTTTCTGTATCCAGCAAGGTTTCTGCGTGCAAGGCTGCAAGATGGGCGCGAAGTGGAGCACTCTCTACACTGAGATCCCCGATGCGCAAGCGACGGGCAACCTGGATCTGCGAATCGAGTCCACGGCTACGAAGATCGAACACGGGACCGATGGACGTGTCAATGCGGTGGTCTACCGCGACGAGCGCGGCCAGGAGCAGCGGCAAAAAGCCCGTCTGGTCTGCGTCGCCGGTAATGCGATCGAGACTGCGCGACTCTTGCTGCTCTCCGAATCTTCAAAGTATCCGCAGGGCTTGGCGAATTCCTCCGGCCAGGTCGGACGGAACTATTGCCACCAGATCACCGGCTTTGTCTGGGGAATTTTCGACAAGCCCGTTTACTCCTGGCGCGGAGCAACGCTCGCAGGTGTCGTCGAGGACGAAGTGGTGAACGATCCACGCCGTGGATTTGTGGGTGGCTATCGGATCGAACTGCTCGCGCTCGATCTACCCACTCTGCCTCTGGTGGGTCTGCCCTACGGTTGGGGCCGCGACTTCGCGTCCATCATGGAGAGCTACCGCAATCTCGCCGGCATGTTCATCAACGGTGAAGACCTGCCGCGCTCCGACAACCGCATCACCTTGAACTCGAACGTCAAAGATGCCTACGGTCTGCCGGTGGCGAACGTTCATGTGGACGAACATTCAAACGATCAGGCCATGCGCAAACATGCGCAGGGGCAGATGTCCCGAATGTACGATGCGATCGGCGCGAAACGAGTGGTTCTTGGGCCGACTCCGCCGGCAACGCACAACTTGTGTACCGCCCGGATGAGCGCCGATCCGCGTGACGGAGTAACCAACCCCTGGGGCCAGACTCACGACATCAAAAATCTATTCATATCCGACGGCAGCGTCCTGACTACACCCGGCGCCGCCAATCCCACCCTGACCATCGTGGCCTTAGCGCTCCGCCAAGCGGAGTACATCAGCCAACAAATAAAGGCAGGCAATATCTGAGTCTGCTCGGCGTCAATGAGACGCGGCTTTTTCGGCTCCCAATCCTGTTTGAGCCCTTACCAGCAGCTCGTTGAACTTGGCCTCCGCACTTGGTTCCCTGCCAAGCAACGTCCCGACGAACGCCGCCAGGAATCCAAGCGGCACACTGACAATGCCGACATTTTCAAACGGGAACCACGGTTTGGCCTGAATCAAGTGGCGTGTTGCGCCCACGACGTTGGGGGGATCGATACCCATGGCATTCGGCCCCGCCACGATCAGTCCGACGGTCGCCAGCAGGCCAACCGTCAGGCCTGCCACAGCTCCGGCGGTGTTGAATCGGCGCCAGAAGATCGAAAGCGCAAGCACGGGGAAATTCGCTGAGGCTGCGACGGCCATCCCGAAGGTCGCCAGAATCAAGACGTTCGACGCCGGCCCCAGCGCAATCGCGATCAGGACTGACACGGCGCCGACGGCGAGGGCCGCGATCCGCGCCACCAGCACGCTTTCACCGGATTTTCGTTCTACGCCGCGATGAATTACGTTCGTCCAGAAATCATGGGCAAAGGAAGTTGATGCACTGATCATGAGTCCGGCCACCACCGCAAGGATCGTAGCGAACGCAACGGCCGAAACGACTGCCAGGAAAACATTCCCCCCCAGGGCCTGTGCAAGCCGCGGACCTGCCATGTTCGTTCCGCCGTGTGTCACGATGTCATCCGGGCCAATCAGAACGGCTGCACCAAGGCCAAGAATCGAGGTCATCACGTAGAAACTGCCAATCAAAATCATGGCCCACACCACGCTGTGGCGCGCAGTCTTCGCATCGGGGACGGTATAGAACTTCACCAGGATGTGGGGCAGACCGGCGGTTCCGAAAGCGAAGATCAGGCTCAAGGAAATCAAATCGAGAGGGCCATGAGGGAGCTTGTAATGTAATCCGGGCTGAAGGAAATCACTCACCACCAGTTGCCCATGCTGCTGATGCGCGATTTGACTGGCCGCGGCGAAGAACTCGGCCAGGTGAAAGTGAAAGTGCCGTAGCACCAGCAGCGTCAGAATGAGAGTGCATGCTGATAGCAGCATGGCCTTGATGATCTGCACCCAGGTCGTCGCTAACATACCGCCGAATATCACGTACACCATCATCAAGACGCCCACCCCGATGACGGCAACGTTGTACGTGAGGCCGGAGTCTGCCAGCAGCAGCGTGACCAGCGCACCTGCGCCCACCATCTGCGCAATCATGTAGAACGTGGCCACTGTAAGAGTGCTCAGCGCCGCCAGCGCGCGCACAGGACGCGGCCGCAGGCGGTATGCCAGCACATCTCCCATCGTGTATTTACCGGTATTGCGCAGCGGTTCCGCAACGACCAGGAGGATGGTCACGAAGGCCACGAAACCGCCGACCGAATACAGAAATCCGTCCAAGCCTTGGAGCGCGATCAGGCCGATGAGCCCTAGAAACGACGCCGCGCTCATGAAATCTCCCGCTACCGCAAACCCATTTTGCCACGCGGTGATTCGCCGTCCCGCCGCGAAATAGGCACTCGCGCCGCGCGAGCGCTTTGCCGCCCAGTAGGTGATTCCCAGCGTACTAGCCACGAAGAGCAGGAACACTGCGAGTGAGATCGACACTTACTTGTCTCCTTGCCGCTCGTCGAAGCTCGCGAGAATATCTTTCGTGAGCGCGTCGAATCTGGTAGAAGCCAGCAGGTAGAGACCGGCAATGATCCACCCCACGACAAATTGTGACAGTGCGAACAGGTAAGCTACGGTCACGCTCCCAATCACCCGCGCGGATGCCAGTTTGGGCGCATACCCTACCAGAACAGCCAAGGCGAAGTAGTACATAAAGAAGAAAACAAAGGCTGGAACAATGAACAGCTTCTTGATCTGAAGCAGATCCTTGAACTGCTCGCTGGCGGCAATACGATCCCATTCCGTTCTCGCCAATTCTTGCCTCGAAGCATTTCTACCGGTGCTGTTCATCGATTCACGCCCTCAGTGCCGAAGCATTGTATCCGAGATGAAGGATGGAGCAACTTCGCTGGGCCACAGAGAAGAGTTGCAAACATATCGCAGATGCAATAGAAGAGTACGCACTGTCGATGGCATCCCTGGTTCGCTGCAACTGCCGCAAGGTCACGGGAGAAAGAAGAAATGAAACGCAATGTCGACTTACTCGCGTCGTACTGGACGATCTCTGCGGGACAGCCGCACACCGACAGAGAGTACAGCCCCTTCGATTTTCGGGAACGTGTGGAAGCGGCGGCCAAAGCCGGGTTCAAGGGTTTTGGCATTTGGCATTCCGATCTGGACCATGTGCTGGAGCGTCGGACTCTCCCGGAGATGAAGCACATCCTCGACGATAACGGGATCCAGCATATCGAACTGGAATTTCTCACCGACTGGTTCCTGGATGGGGAGAGGAAGAAGAAGTCGGATCTTCAGAAACAGAAACTGCTGAAAGCCGCCGAAGGGCTCGGGGCCCGACACGTGAAGGTAGGGGATTTTTTTCAGGAGAGCTGCCCCATGCCACGTCTGATCGAGGCATTTGAGGCGTTGTGTGCGGATGCTGCCGATCACGGCACGCGGGTTGGATTTGAACTGATGCCCTTTGCCATGATCCGGACGCTGGAAGAGACGTTGGCCATGGTCGAGGGAGCGGGTGCAAAGAACGGTGGCGTCTGCTTCGATCTGTGGCACATGGTGAAGCTCGGCATCCCATACGAAGCGGTCGCGCGGGTTCCGTTGGAGTACATCGCTAGCGTGGAACTGGACGATGGAACCTTCTCCGCGCCCTGGAGCCTTCATGAAGACACTATCAATCATCGCAGGCTCTGCGGCGAAGGCGAGTTCGACATCAAGAGCTTTATCACCAGCGTGCAGCGCGCAGGGTACACGGGGCCTTGGGGGATCGAGGTCCTGTCCGAGGAGCTTCGCAAATTACCATTGGAGGAATTGACAACGCGTGCGTTCCAGACCACCATCGCACAGTTTTGCTGAGATCGGTACTCTTGGCTGCCAAGGGAGGCCACAATGAGCCAGTTGTCCGCGCCCTCAGTTCGACCAGACTGGCCGTGGCCGGATTCGCTCGATGCGTTGCAGGCGGCGCCCGCGCACCACGAACTCTTTCTGGAGAACGATCGTGTACGTGTGATTCATACCCATATTCCCGCCGGCGACACTGTTCCGCTTCACACTCATCGATGGCCGGGTGTTGCCTATCTGCTGAGTTCGAGCGATTTCATCCGGCGGGATCAGCAGGGAAATGTCCTGTTGGATAGCCGTCATGCGGGCACTCCGCCAAGTGCTCCCGCGGTCCAATGGTTGGAGCCGCTGCCGCCACACACGGTGGAGAATGTGGGACATTCCGAGATCAGTATCCTGATCGTGGAGCTCAAGGGCCCGCAATCCGGCGTGGGCCTTCCAGCGGGTCAATCCTAAGGCACTGTTAAACAAGGGACGGGCGAGGTATCAGTGAAATTTGTTTGCAAATTAGAACGGACGTTCGCTAGAGTACTGCGCACAGCGGAAGAGACGTACACCTAAAAGGTAAGACGAGTAGGGGTGGGGGCAATGCGGGGTCACGACTACCTGGACCGAGAGATCGAAACAGCCACCTTGAAGGCGATCCAGAAACTCCAGGAAGCCGAACTGGCGCGTCAGCTCGACTACTTGTTTTCGCGCTCGCTTTTTTATCAGGACAAGTTTCGTAGCGCGGGAGTTCGGCGCAAGGACTTTCGGAAGCTTGGTGACCTGGCGCGCTTTCCATTCACCAGCAAACAAGAGCTGCGCGAAAGCCAGACCGCACATCCGCCTTTGGGACGCCACATCGCCGCGGATTGGCGCAATGTGATTCGGGTGCATAGCTCGACCGGCACCACCGGGAAGCCCAGTTTTGTCGGAATCACCCGCCGCGACGCGCGCATGTGGACAAGGCTCACCGCCAGATCGTTCTACACCCAGGGTTGCAGGAAGACCGACACCGTGGTCCACGCAGCGGGCCTTACTCTGTTCGTTGCCGGTCTGACATCGAAGGATGCGATTGAATCCATCGGGGCTGTGTTCGTCCCGCTGGGCACAGGTGCGTCGGAGAAGGCGCTGACCATGATTCCCTTCCTGGGCGCGAATGCCATGCACTGTACTCCGTCCTATGCGTCCTACTTCGCCGACTATGTGCGGCGGGAAGCCGCGATCGAGCCACGAGAACTTGGGTTGAAGAAGTTGTTCTGCGGTGCGGAGCCCGGCGCAGGAATTCCCGCGGTGCGTACCAAGCTGCAAGAAGATTTCGGCGCGCGGGTCACGGAAGGGCTCGGCAATGCCGACATGGCGCCGATTATCTTCAGCGAATGTCCGGAACAAGCCGGCATGCATTTCAATGGGCCCGACTTTGTAGTTGCGGAAGTGATCGACCCCGACACAGAAGAGAGTCTGCCAATCGAAGCCGGAGTAACCGGCGAGTTGGTGTACACCAGCCTGCAGAGAGAATGCGTGCCCCTGTTGCGGTTTCGCACGCGCGACCGGGTCACAGTGCTGGGAACCTCGTGCCCTTGTGGACGCACCGGCTTCCGACTGCGATGCGTCGGTCGCACCGACGACATGCTCATTGTCTTGGGCGTGAATGTGTTTCCCTCTGCGGTCCGCGACGTAGTCTCCGGTTTCCATCCTCGGACGACGGGGGAGATTCAGATTCTGCTGGAAGGGCCCGGACCCAAGGTGGTTCCGCCGCTCAGAGTAGTGGCAGAGTGCTCAGGTCCCCCTTCGGCTAACGACGAACTGAAGGATGAGATCGAGAGAAAAATTCGAGCCACACTGGTCGTGCCGGCGAGCGTGGAACTCGTGCCCGCAGGGACACTGCCGCGCTACGAGATGAAAGGCCAATTGGTAAGGCAGCTTTCTCGAGACAAAGTGTGAGTCCATTGCACCGGTAGGTTGGAAAGATTCATGTATAGCGTTGACATCGACGTAGGCGGAACCTTGACCGACGGCCTCTTCAGCGACGGTCATCGAACGGTGTGCACGAAGGTGGATTCCACTCCCCATGATCTGACCGTGTGTTTGTTTGACTGCCTGTCGCAAGGAGCCGCCCAGCTGGGTTTCTCCGATCTCGGAAGCTTGCTGGAGAAGATGGAACTGCTCCGGTGGTCGACCACGATCACTTCCAACGTGCTGGCGGAGTTGCGCGGCCCCAAGCTCGGTTTGCTGGTAAGCCAGGGACACGAGAAGGATCTGTATGGTAGCGATGACAGCAGCGTCCTTCTCAACAAACTGGTCGACGAAAAAAACGTCATCGGAATTGATGGGGTACACGACCCTGCGGTTCTGAACGCGGTGCGGTTGTTGCTTGAAAACGGGGTTCGCCGCATTTGCATCAGTTTGAAAGGGGCGCTGCAGGATCCGGAAGGGGAGCAACGGATCAAGCGGATCATCGACGAACAGTATCCGGACCACTACCTGGGATCGGTGCCGGTGCTTACCGGGAGCGACGTCTGCCAGAACACGGATGACACCACGCGCACGTACTACGCGGTAATCAACGCCTACCTTCACAGTGCGCTGGCGGCGACGCTGTTCAAAGCCGAAGACGAGTTGCGGTATACGCAGGGATATTCGCGGGCCTTTCTCATCAGTCACATCAATGGCGGCGTGGCCGGAGTTTCGAAGACACGCGCGATCGACACGCTGGAGTCCGGACCTGTGCTGGGGATTTACGGCGCTGCGTATCTGGCCAAGACGTACGGTGTGAAGCGCGTCCTCGCCATGGACGTCGGCGGGACCACGGCAAAGTTGGGCGTTATCCGCGACGGGGAACCGCTGCATACCCAGCAGAGCGATCTGTTTGGGATTCCCGTGCGAGTCAACCTGCCCTTCCTGCGTTCCATTGCACTCGGTGGTGGCAGCGTGGTCACGGTGAAGGATAACGGCGTGCGGCTCGGTCCGGAGAGTATGGGTTCGTTTCCGGGACCGGTTTGCTACGCGCTCGGCGGTGACAAGGCGACTCTGACCGACGCCTTCGTGACCGCCGGTTTGATTGATCCGGAGTATTTTCTCGGAGGCAACAAGCACCTGGATTTGGCGGCTGCCCGTGAAGCCATTGAAAGCCAGGTGGCGCGTCCACAGGGAACGTTCGTAGAAGACGCCTGCTGTGCTGTGATTGACGGCGCATACGACATGGTTGCCGGCATGATTGTGAAGGCCAGCCAGGAACTCCAGCAAGACCTCTCGGATCACGTCCTGTTTGCCTACGGCGGAAACGGCGGGCTGTTTGCCTGCGGGGTTGCGCAACGGGCCGGGATTCGGACGACCTATCTCTTCGACCTGGGTCCGGTGTTCAGCGCGTTTGGATCGTCGGTGTCGGACATCTGCCACGTCTACGAGCGCTCGTTCCATCTTTTGCTGCGCGATGGTGCGGAAGTAGCGCCGCTCAACCAGGTCCTGGAAGAAATGCGCAACCAGGGCATGCGCGACCTGTTGGGCGAGGGGATTACTCCCGAGAATACGGAGTGCTTCGTGGAACTGGAAGTGTCGCGGGCCGGCGATACGACGCTTTGCGTAAAGTGCCCGCAGGTCCGCTTCGACAATGGCGCGGAACTACGGAGTGTTCTTACGCCCGATTTTCCCCGCGGGGACGCCACGGTGGAGTTGGTGCGCATGCGAGTAAAGAAAGGAATCTCAAAACCGGCTCTCGTGATGAAGGAAAAAGGGGACCACGATCCGAGCGGCGCGCAACTCGGCATGCGCAGAGTGATGATGCAGGGAGGCGGCCAGCAAGAAGCCGCCCTCTACCGGTGGGAGTTGTTACGACCAGGGAACGTCGTGCCAGGAGGATCGATTCTCGAATCTGCAAATAGCACCTACCTGGTTCCGCCGGGGTGGAATCTGGAGATGGATCATTACGGTAACGCACTGATCCGACGCGGCACGAGTTAGACACTTGGCAGTTGATGGATAGGCGAGTTGGAGACATAGGTTTTATGACCACAACAGGCGATCGGCGCCTTCGGATTACTGAGTATCTCGATCTGGATCTGGACGGGGAGATTTGGCTCTGCAACCGCTGCAACCGAGTTCTGGGCCCGGCGCGCGAGAACTACAAGAGGGGGCTTTTGCTGTACGACCGCGACCCACGCGAAGTGCACCCCCCGATTGTCGAGGGCAATTTCAGTTTCGCTCCCGATCCTTTGTGGGTGCGAATCGTCGAATTCTACTGTCCCGGATGCGGCACGCA
Organism: Terriglobia bacterium; assembly: GCA_020073015.1. Classification (GTDB taxonomy): domain Bacteria; phylum Acidobacteriota; class Terriglobia; order Terriglobales; family Acidobacteriaceae; genus Acidiflorens. The sequence continues at coordinate 22,046 of JAIQFZ010000034.1, forward strand.
GATTGAAACCGAGTACCTGCCGCCCGGGCACCCGATTACTCGCGACATCGAGATCGATCTCGATGCCCTCAAAAAGCGGCTGGAGAGCGGAGAACTCATCCTGAAGAACCAACGTCTCGAGGCGGCGCCATGAATTCGATCGACATAGACGTGGGCGGAACCTTCACGGACATGGTGTTGAACTACGAGGGACACACCGTCATTCGTAAGGTTCCGACCACACCCTACGATCTCTCCGTCTGCTTCTCGAATGTGATCGAGGAAGGCGCGAAAGCTCTAGACCTACGCATGGAGTCCCTGCTGCCGGCGGTGGATATGATCCGCTACTCGACCACCATTGCGCTGAACCGGCTGCTGGAAAGAAAAGGTCCGCGTCTGGGATTGATCACGACCGAAGGACATGAGGACACGACGCTGCTCGGCCGGGGCGCGCAATGGATCGACGGGACGCGCGTGCAGGAGCGGCGCAATCTCAGCATTCAGCACAAACCCGACCCGCTTATTCCGCGCGACATGATCGTGGGAGTGAAGGAACGCGTGGATTCCGGTGGACACGTGATCCGCCCGCTGGATGAAAACGACGTACGGGAAAAGGTCCGGTATCTTGTCGGCCGGGGCGCGCGGGCCTTCGTGGTCTCGCTGCTCTGGGGATTCCTGAATCCTCTCCACGAGCGGAAAGTTAAAGACATCATTCGCAGTGAGTATAAGGAATTCCATATCGGGTACATGCCGGTCGTGCTCGCCGGTCAAGTGTCGGGAAAGCTAGGCGAGTACGAGCGCACCATGGCTGCGATTCTCGATGCTTACCTGCAGCGCTCCATGCAAATCGAACTCTCCACCTGCTGGGACAAGTTGCGGGACCGCGGCTACAAACGCTCTTTGTCGATGATCCAGAGTTCCGGTGGCATCGCCGAGGTCTTCAAGACTGCCGCCAGTCGGACCTTCAACAGCGGTCCGGTTTCCGGCCTGATGGGGGCCCACCACGTAGCCAAGTCGCTGGGCGTCCACAACGTGGTGATGGCCGATATGGGCGGTACCAGCTTTGACGTTGGCCTCGTCGTCAAAGACAGCGTACGCAGCTATGACTTTCGCCCCATCATCGACCGCTGGATGGTCGGCATCACGATGATCAAGACGCTGTCGATCGGCGCAGGCGGCGGGTCGATCGCGTCGCTGAACAAGTTGCTCAAGAACCAGTTGCAGGTGGGCCCGCGGAGCGCGGGATCCATGCCGGGGCCGGTGTGTTTCAACCGGGGTGGCACCGAGCCCACCGTGACGGATGCGGACGTGGTGTTGGGCTACATCAATCCGGCTTACTACTACGGAGGAAAGCTCGCTCTCAACGCGGCTAAAGCGGCGCAATCGATCCGCGACAAGATCGCCAAGCCGCTCGGGCTGAGTGTGGAAGAGGCCGCAGCCATCATTCGCAAGATTGTGGATGAAAACATGTCGTCCGCCATCATGAAAGAAGTGCACTTGCGGGGCTACAGCCCGGAGGAGTTCATTCTGTTCGCCGCTGGTGGCGCCGGCCCCACGCATGTGGAGGGCTTCCGAGCGGATATTCCGAAGGCGGTCATTTTTCCGTTCTCGCCGGTGTTTTGTGCCTGGGGATCGTCGACGATGGACATCATGCACGTGTACGAACACTCGAAGAAGCTCACGTTGATGGAGCCCGGCACTCATCAACTCACAAATGAATTCGACGCGTTCAATAACGCCGTCTCTCTGCTGATAGAGAATGCAAAAAGGGATCTGGCAGGAGAAGGCTTGGATCCGGCGTCGGCGAACTTCGTTCTGGAATTGGACATGCTGTATGGAGGTCAGTTCCACGTGAAGCGGACGTTGTCGCCTTTACTTTTTGTCCGGGGGCAAGAAGACATTCGGGCCATCTGCGACGCCTTCGCCAAGGAATTCAGCGAAGCATTTAGTCCATTCGTAGTAAATCCTGACGGCGGCGTTTTCTTAGACACCTTCGTTCTGAAAGCGATTGTTCCGGCCCAGAAGGTGATCTTGCAGACGCTCCCGCTCGAAGGCCATAGCCCTGAGGCCGCTGCCAAGGGCACGCGCATGGTGTACTGGCCCGACAAGAAAGATTTCTGCATCACGGGGATTTATTCCTTCGAGAAGCTGCGGCCCGGCAATTTGATCTACGGACCAGCCGTGGTGGAAGGGGAGTACACCACGCTGGTGGTTCCGGAGCCACTGCGGTTCTCTATCGATCAGCACGGCCTGGGAATTCTGGAGTGACGAAGCAGGAACTATGCCCATACCAACCTTGGCGGAAAAGCTGCAGTGGCTGAAGCCGGCGCCGGCTACCGACTACGAGAAGGAATGTGTCCAGACGATCAAGCACGGCAGCTATGAGATCGGCGTGCAGATCACCAACGACATTCTCGACGAGGCCATGGAAGTGTTCGTCCGCTCCTCGCGCAGCTATTTTGGCGTCTCTGGCGATTCGATGGTGGCCATCTTTACGGCCGGAGGAGACCTGATCAATGGCTCGTGTGGCACCTATCTCCACGCCATCATTCAGCCCATCATCATCAAGTTCATTTTGAAGTACTACCAGGAGAACCCCGGCATCCGCGACGGAGACATTTTCTACACCAACGACGCGCTCTACGGCGGAATCCACAATCCGGATCAGGTCGCGATTATGCCCGTGTTCCACGAGGGCAGGCTGATTGCCTGGGCGACCGCCGCTCTGCATACGACCGAGACAGGCGCTGTCGAACCGGGAGGCATGCCCGTCAGTGCCAAGTCACGGTTCGAAGAGGGATTAAATATGCCGCCGATCAAGATCGGCGAGAACTTCCACTTGCGCAATGATTTCCTGGAGTTCTATTCGGTGTACGGCCTGCGCGCGCCCGCCATGTTCATTTCTGATTTGCGGGCACGCTGCACAACTGCCGACCGCGTACGCGTTCGCCTGCTCGAGCAAGTTGAGAAGAGAGGAGTCGAGTTCATCGTTGGCCTGATGCGCAAGATGCTCGACGTAGCCGAGGCGGGCGCATTCCAGAAGGTCAAGGCTCTTCCCGACGGCAAGTTTCGCAGCGTCGTATTCAACGATGCCATCGGTTGGACACCGGCCTTGGTCCGCGCCTGCTTCCTCACGCTCACGAAGTCGGGCGACCGACTGACGTTCGACTTTGAGGGCACCTCGCCCGAGAATCCCTCGTCCTATAACGTCCACACGCAGGCGGTCGTGGGACACATTGCCAATTTCATGTACGAGTACTTCTTCCACGATTTGCCCATTTGTAGCTCCACGTTCGCGCCGATCGATTTTGTTTTCCCGGAAGGCATCATTCTCAACCCCGACAAGCTGGCGGCAACCAGCTGCTGTGTGTACATCGGAATGCAAACGCGCTGCGCAACTCACAACTGCTTCGCCAAGATGATGTACGCGACGAATCTCTGGACCCAGGTAGCATCGGCGCCCGGAAGCCAGCACACGGCGCAAATCTGCGCTGGCCATTCCCAGTGGAATCTGGCCGTCTCCGATGTGCTCTCGTTCTCGCTCAACACACAGGGGCAAGGCGGCCGCGCCGCCGATGACGGGATGGATGCTTATGGATTCGCCTGGTGCGCCTTCGGACGCGCTCCGGATTGCGAACAGGTGGAAGGAGAACTGCCCATCACCGTCAACTTGTCCCAGCACTGGAAGGATTCCTCCGGTCCCGGCCTCCATCGCGGCGGCTCGGGCGCTGTCCAGCAATGGATGATTCATAAAGTGCCGAACATGCTGTCTCTGTGTATGGGTAACGGCAGCAAAGTACCGCTCGGCCAGCCCTTGTTCGGTGGGTATGCTTCAGCGCCGATCCCAGGTATCAGCGTACGCAAAACCGATATGCTCGCGCGCATGCGAGAAGGCGATCCGGAATTGACCTTGGACCATCGTGAGCTTCTGGAAGACCGATCCACTCATGGGGATTGGACGTTTGAACTGATCGCGCGTACTCCGAAGATGTACAGCGAGGGTGACCTGCTCTTCGGCTTCAGCGGAGGCGGACCAGGCTATGGCGATCCGCTGGAGCGGGCGCCGGAGAGTGTGGTAGTGGACTTGAAGAAGAGGATCATCTCCGAGTGGACGGCAAAAAATGTGTACCGCGTAGCCTTCGATACCGAGCGGGGCAAGGTAGACAACGCACAAACGAATGAACTGCGGGCGGCGGAGCGCAAGGCACGTCTGGCGCGCGGAAAGCCCTATGACGCCTTTGTGGCGGACTGGAGTAAGCAATCCCCGCCGCAGGAAATTCTGCAGTATTACGGGTCCTGGCCGGATGCCAAACCGACGGGACCGGTCTTCCGGCCTTAGGAGAACGGGTGACGGAACTGACACCGCGAGCGATGATCCGGGCGATGCTGCAGGGCGATCTGCTGCCGCGCCCCTTGCTGCTGCCCATCGTCTTCTCGCTCGGAGCCAGACTCGAGAATCTGTCGCCGCGCGCGTTCCTCGCGAATGCAACCAGAATCGCGAACTCGCAACGCCAAATCCGCAAGGTGTTGGGGCTCGATGGTGTCACGTGCTACTTCGATCCCTATCTGGAGGCGGAGGCTTTCGGTTGCGAGTTGACGTGGAGCGCAGATGAAATGACCCGCGTGCTTCGTCCCTTGGGAGGGAATGCGGTCGACTTGCGGGAACGACTCCGAGCGCCGGAGGAAATTGTGCAACGGGGCCAGATTCCTGTGGCCTGCGATGTCTTGCGGCGGCTCAAAACGATGTTGCCAGGAGAACCGGCTTTGATGGCTGGCGTGTCCGGACCGTGCGCCTTGGCCGACTTGTTGGTGGGAAGCGCGTGCGCGGTCGAATCGTCCCGTCACGGCGTTATTGATTTCGCCGCGGAATTGACCGCGGCGGTCTGCACGAGCTTCCTCCAGTCCGGCGCCAACGTGATCTTCCTTCGCGAGGACGGCGCGTCAATCCAGGATTGCAAGCAATGGGCAGAGTTGTTGTCACCCATTGTGAACGTCATCCGTTTCTATGAGGCGTTGCCTGTACTTCTCTTTGACGGCCCACCTCCAGAGTCCGCACTTGCTGCACTGGAAGCAGATTGCGAGCGAGTGATCTGTCCTGGAGCGATCGATTCGGCATTGGGAACAGTCCTGCCGACGTCGACTTTCGCATCCGCGTATTTACCGGAGACATGCTGGTTGCCATCCCCGAAAGAAAATGGTGCGCTGGGCAAGTCACTGCAGGCTCTGGTACGGGACACGAATCTGTGTGTGCTCACGTCTCAGCGAGATGTTCCGAAAGACGTAGATGTGAAGTCCTTGGCCAACTTGTTCGGCAGTCTGCGCAGTGTGTCGCGAGTCGTGGCTTGATGACGGGGAGGTTTGACCTAAAACATGTTTGTCAATCGCAAGCGCATATTGATCGAATTCGGGGATTGCGATCCCGCCGACATCGTTTTTTTCGCCAACTATTTTCGTTGGTTTGACGACTGCACCACCGCCCTCTTTCTGGCGGCCGGGCTTCCGGTTCGCAATCTCTTCAAGTCCTATGGCGTGATGGGGATTCCCATTGTGGATGCCCGGGCCCGGTTCATCACACCGTCCACTCACGGCGATGAATTGGAAGTGGAGTCCCGCATCACGGAATTGCGCAAAAGTAGTTTCGTCATCACCCACAGATTCTTCCGGAAGGGAGAACTTACACTGGAAGGACAGGAGACGCGGGTGTGGGCAGCAGCGCACCCGACCGAATCGAACCGGATGAAAGCTGTGCCTCTGCCCAGGGAAGTCATAGAGAAACTTTCGCAGAACGCGAAGCCGGCCGGACGTAAGGCGTCCAGACGAGGGGCACGTTCCCACCACTGAAAAGGGCACGTAATGGACTTGCTGAGGAGGAGAATGAGCTGGCTTGTCGACGCACGAATTGCGCTTGTCTTGACTGTGGTAGTGTCCTGCGGTTGCAACCTGTCCACGACGAAGCACTCCCAACCGCAAACGGCCGGGCCAGGAAGCGTGACCGAAGTCCGGCTGGTCAACGCCGATCATGAGCCGGGCAACTGGCTAGCCTATGGACGCACCTACAACGAGGAGCGCTTCAGTCCCCTCCAGGAGATCTCCGGCCGAAACGTCAACCAGCTCGGGCTAGCGTGGTCCTTCGATCTGGACACGCACCGGGGGCAGGAAGCAACCCCGATCGTGGTGGATGGCGTCATGTACTTCACCTCGGCCTGGAGCAGGGTGTTCGCGTTGAATGCAGCCACCGGCGCATTGCTCTGGTCCTACGATCCGAAAGTTCCACGGGAATGGGGAGTAAATGCGTGTTGCGATGTTGTCAACCGGGGCGTCGCGCTATGGAAGGGGAAGGTCTACGTCGGCACGCTGGACGGGCGGCTGGTAGCACTTGACGCAGCCACCGGCAAGCTGGTTTGGGAGCAACTGACGATTGACCGGAACTGGCGCTATACCATCACCGGCGCGCCGCGCATCGTCAAAGGCAAGGTGATCATCGGCAACGGTGGCGGGGAGTTCGGCGTGCGCGGCTACGTTTCCGCTTACGATGCGGAGAGCGGCCAGATGGTGTGGCGTTTCTATACCGTGCCGGGCGATCCTGCGAAGCCTTTCGAAAGTCCGATTCTGGCGCAAGCGGCCAAGACCTGGTCGGGCGAGTGGTGGAAGAACGGCGGCGGCGGGACGGTTTGGGACGCCATCGTCTACGACCCTGAGCTCGATCTCTTGTATGTGGGGACCGGCAACGGCGGACCGTGGAACGGAAAGATCCGGAGCCCGAAAGGCGGCGACAATCTTCTCACCTGCTCCATCGTAGCCCTGCGGCCGGAGACGGGAGAATACGTCTGGCACTATCAGGAAGACGCAGCCGACGACTGGGATTTCGATTCGTCGGAGCAGATCATCCTGGCCGACATTCCGATCGACGGCAAGACGCGCAAAGTGCTCCTGCACGCTCCGAAGAATGGGATCTTCTATGTGATCGACCGTGAAAACGGCGCCGTAATTTCGGCGAGGCCCTACACGTTCATCAACTGGGCCACCGGGGTTGATCTGAAAACCGGGCGCCCGATGGAGACTGATATTGCGCACTACCCTGGAGAGAACCCGCCGCCCATCGTTCCCGGGCCATTGGGTGCGCATAGCTGGCAACCTATGTCGTACAGCCCGATCACTGGATTGACCTACATTCCAGTGAACGACGTTGGCTTCAAGTTCAAGGCGGCAGATAACTTCGAGTTCAAGAAGCTGGCGGCGAACTACGGGATTGATACGGTGGCGGCGGGCATGCCACAGGATCCGACAATCAAAAAGGCGATTCTCGACACCGTCAAGGGGAAACTGGTGGCGTGGGATCCGGTGCAACAGAAGCAAGCATGGGCAGTCGAGCGGCCTGGACCATGGAATGGCGGAACCCTTGCCACCGCGGGAAATCTCGTCTTCGAGGGCACGGCTGCGGGGCGTTTTGAGGCATATCGCGCTGACACGGGCGAGAAGGTCTGGTCGTTTGACGCGCAGACGGGCGTGATGGCGGGGCCTGTGACCTACACCGTCAAGGGTGAACAGTACGTCGCAATTCTCGCGGGGTGGGGCGGTGTGTTTCCGCTGGCGACGGGTGAGGTTTCGTTCAAGTCCGGCCGCGTGCGGAATGTCAGCCGTATGCTGGCCTTCAAACTGGGCGGGAAGGCGAGTTTGCCTCCGCTGCCAGAGGTGGAAGAGCCCATCCTGAATCCGCCGCGTTCTGTGGCTGACTCTGCCACGATTCACCGTGGGGAAGCGCTCTTTCAGCGTTTCTGTGCGTCCTGCCATGGCGACGTGGCAGTCAGCGGAGGAGTGTTGCCGGATCTCCGCTACTCCAGCACGCTGGCAAATGACCGCTGGTTCAAAATCGTACGCGACGGGGCTTATCAATCGCTCGGCATGGTGTCGTTTGCCAAGGAAGTATCGCAGAAGGACGCCGCTGACATGCGGACCTACGTGATTTTTCGGGCGAACCAGAGCAAAGCGGATCAAGTACCACACAAGTAGCTTTCGGAGTCCAGAGCCGAGCTGCGCTCGGCCGGACAGCCGAGGGCGGCTGTCCCTACGTGTATCGCGCCAACTCGCGCTCGATGATGCGCCGCGCGTGCACTCCGCCGGCGTCAATCTTGAGATTCAGCAGTTGCCGGTCGGGACGTCGCAGGATGTTTTCCTGCTGAGACTCGAGAATCTCCGTGTCCTCGGCGAATACCGCCGCCTGCCCATCCCGGATGCGGAACGTCAGCCCGCGGTCGTCGGTCTGGAAATTGCGGGCCATGCCCCAGTGATACCACGTGGAAGTATCCGTTTCGGGAGTCATCAGGTTCACCACGATACCCGTCACGCCCTGCGACCGATTTCCCTCTGGCGCACCAGTTCCCGCTCGCGCAACGCCGACGTCGATCATGACGTTGGCCGGCAACGTGAAATTGCAAATCTGCCAGCGGTCACACTTTTCATAGGACTTCAGGTTGGCAGCCCAGAATGGTGGCGGGTCGATGTTGTACATCCATCGCGTCACCTGAACGGACTTTTCGTCCGACGCAACCTTGATGGGAGCTTCGAGAATTTCGTGCTGTCCGATACTGGAAGGATGGACAAACGTTTCGTGCGATAGATCCATCAAGTTGTCCACCAGAAGCTGGTAATTGCACTTGACGTGATACGTGCTGCCTTCAAACACCCAAGCTGGATCCGAACACCAGGACAGATCTGGAATCTTCTTCTCATCCGCTAGCGCCGAATCTCCGATCCATACGCACACGAATCGGTGTTTTTCCGCGACCGGATACGTCCGAACTTTGGCGTCCTTGTGGATGCCCTCCTGCCCCGGCATCCAGATGCACTGGCCCCGCGAATCGAAACGGAGACCGTGGTACTTGCAAACCAGCCCGTCGTCGTTCAGGAATCCCTTGGACAGAGGCAATAACCGGTGTGGGCAACAATCCTCGAAGGCACAAAGGGCGCCGTTGGTCTGCCGATAAAGGACGATAGGTTCACCACAGATGGTTCGTCCGAAGGGTGAGCGCTTGATCTCGTGATCCCAAGCGACGGCATACCAATGATTGCGCAGGAACATTGAAACTCCTCAGGCACTTAACAACTAGCGTTTAGCACTTAGCCAACAACGAAAACGAATCGGTGTCGGCTAAGTGCTAACAGCTAACTGCCAAGAGCTACTACGGGCTTTCCCAAACTTCCGTCCGGAAGAAATTGACGCTTACGGTTGCCAACTCTGAGGGCGGAAATTTGCATTGGTGTCGCTCGTCCGCCCAGAGGCCCGCTTCGCGGGCGCAGTCGAGGAACAGCGGTAACTCGACCAGGTATTGGTCGGAGAAACAGTGCGTGCCGTCGTAAGCGACCGCGGGAGTGTGCTCCAGATGTTTCGCCGTCAGATCCGGAGGAAGCGTGTGCAGTTCCAGGACGAGCAACCCGAAACGACCGACGTAGGGCGCCCATCGGCGCATGTGTCGAACCAGATTTTCTTCCAGTTCGTCGCAGGGGATTTCTTCTCCCAGGTGAGCGAACGCTCCCGTTGATCTTCCCGTACGCGCACCGGACGCGTAGTTCGCCGGAGGGATATAAGGGCGGTTGTGGTCGAGGAACGAGCGCACGTGGAGTAGATCGTGAATGTCCAGGTCCAGGGCTTCGAGGTCGCTGGCCAGTTGCGCCGGACGATTGATGTCCCCCGGAATCACGTGATAGACGGGGATGCCAGCCTTGCGCAGTGTTTGCTTGGCGACGCGCCTTGCGACTTTGTTGAAATCCGCGCCCACCAGGATCAGGGGATGCTTGTCCAGCACCTGGCCCCGCAGGGTGTGGTTCTTCACCACGACGTAGAGATGTTCAAGAAAACTTGCGTCGCCACACCCCATGTCGCAAATGCCGCGGGGTTGCAGATTGAGCGACCGGTTGAAGATCTCGATGATGATCTCATCGACTTTCTTGAAGTAGGTGCGGTGCGCGCCGCCGCTTCCCCACACGTTCATGCCGCGATTGACGAGCAGTTCAACGCCGCTTTCGTCCAGACGCGAGATACGGGCATTGCCGAAAAGCAGCGTGCTCAGGTTGTCAAAGAGAGGAAGATAGGAAATGGTGACGCCATACGAGGTAGCAATCTGGGCGGCGTAGCGGCCGCACGGAGTAAGGCTCAGCGCGTTCTTGTCGCGCACGATCCAGCCTTGCGCAGCCAGCAGATCGAGGATGCACGTGAAGCTGGCGCGATTGGCGGAAATCGAGTTGACGTCCACGGGCGCCTGCTCCAGTTGAGCAAGGATACCGCCGCGCGCCAGCGCCACCATGGTTGGACCGATGATCATGCCATCGAGGTGTCGGCAAATTTGATTCCGTACCTGCTCGGCGACCGGGTCCGATTGTGGTTGCAGACCCCAGTGTTCCTTCGACCGGCGAACCAGTTCCTGCAGCGATGGCAGGACGGGGCGGTCAGATTCACCAAAGAGAAAGTCTTCCAGAAAAATTGCTTTCGAGACAAAGGAGAGCACTTCGCCGTAGAGGAGGGGCGCCATGCCGAGGGCAATTTTCCCTTCGAGAGTGAGCGAGTAGCTCGGCGGGTGCCCATTTTCGAGCCGCTGCCGCAGCCACCCACACGACGACAACAGGCGAAGAGCCGCCCGCAGGTAGCCACGGTTGGCGCGGGTTTGATCGAGGACACGATCGAGTTCCACCCACTCGTCGTCGGCCTCGAAGAGATCGAACACGCGCCGGTCCCATAGCGCTTTGACGGTGGGCGCCAAAACAACCCCGGCGAGGTGTCCGAAGACGACGACGCGAATCTGAGCTTTTTCCGAGTCGCTGATGGAGGAAGCTGCCATGGCTGCGGTCTCCTACGCTCTCCCTTCAAAAAGATTTCTTCCGTCGACCAAAGCGCGCATTTTGCGGTCGGCTACGGTGCGCTGCAGCATCCAGAAACCGCAATCGGGATGAACATAGCGCAGGCGCTCCGGACCCAATGCCTTCACGATTTTTTCGATGCGCAAGGCGATCAACTCAGGGCTCTCGACTTCGTTGTCCTTGATGTCCACGAGGCCGATGCCCAAGGCGATCTTCGGATCGAGATCGGTGAAGACGTCAAGTTCGTCATAGCCGCGCCGCGCAAATTCCAGCACCAGGTGGTCGGCGTGCAGCGAATTGAGAAAAGGAATCAGATCACGCCAGAAGCCACGCAGCATCGGCTGTCCGCCGTAGTTGCCGAAGCAGATGTGCACCGCGCCTTCGTTGAGGATGCCGTCGAGCACGTGGTTGATCGCATCGGCGGCCCAGGGCGAATCCTGCGGATAGCCGGCGATACAGGCTTCGTCGAGTTGAACAGTGTCGGCTTCCACGAGTTCAATCTGACGGCGCAGGACACCGGCAATATCCATGGCCAACTCGGGAATGTCTTTGTAGAAGCAGTTGGTCACCATGCGCGAGAGCATGTGTGGTCCAGTGCACGTGAACTTCAGAGGAGTGCGCGTGAGCTTGGCAACGAGTTCATAGTCGCGAGGGAGGTTGAGCGTGCCTTCGCCAATCTTGCCGACCACCATGCCGGCGGTGAGCAACCCCTGGCTGGAAGCGCGGTCGGTACGATAACGGTCGAAATCCGACGTAGCAAAGTGGCTGCGGATCCCCTCCATCTGCGACACAAAATAGTCCACCATGCCGTTCGTCTCAGGATGGCTGGGATCAAAGCGAACCAGCTCTCCATCCGTGATCAAGTCGAGGCCTGCCAGTTCCTGGGTCTTGAGCACGGTCATGACGGCATCCCGCAGCACGAGGCGGGAAGTGTTACCGACCAGCCACGAAGGAACAGGGTAGCTGCCGACCACCGTGGCTTTGATGCGTGTGGTCATAGGATCTCCTGCATGGGTGCACGTTCCTCCGTCGCGCGTCATGATAACCCGAGGTGCCTTGTCTTCCGGTAGGGCACTTGAAAGTAACCGGTTGTAGGCGAGCACGAAGTCGGATAAATTGATGCCCGCTTTTGGAAAGATGCAGTCGCACCCGGGATTGCAAGCATGATCCGGGTGCTGAGAAGTTGGGCCCTGGGGAGGTATCACGTGTATCGCAGCGACGTAGTAGGGAGCCTGTTGCGCCCGCCGTACCTGAAGGAAGCGCGAGAACGGCACGCGGCAGGCAAGGTCACAGATGCCGCCTTCAAACAAGTGGAAGATCGAGCCGTCGATGAGGCGGTCGACGCGCAGATTCGTGCCGGAGTCGAAGTGATCACCGATGGCGAGATGCGCCGCTACGCCTTCTACGGGCACTTGATCGACGCCGTCGAAGGCTTCGACAAATACGGCGGCTGGGCGATTCCGTTTCGGGATGAGAAGGGCGAAAAGTTAGTGCTGCCACGCCCGGTGGTGGTTTCGAAGTTGCGCCGTAAGCGGCCCCTCTGCGCGGAGGAGTTTACGTACGTACGCGCGCGCACCAAGCATCCTGCCAAGACCACCATGATCAGCGCGCAGCAGGCCGCGGCCTATTACGACAGCAAGAAATCCACCGGGGCCTATGCAACCGTCGACGCCTACCTCGCCGATTTGGTCGATATCCTGCGGGATGAAGTAGGCGAGTTGATTCGCCTCGGCTGCACGTATATCCAGATCGACTCCCCGCAATACACCGCACTTCTGGATCCGGATCTGCGCGAGGGATACCGGCAACGCGGCAACGATCCCGACCGGTTGCTCGATTTGTCGATCGAAATGGATAATGCCGTGATCGGGGACCATCCCGGCATCACCTTCGGCCTGCACCTCTGCCGCGGAAACAACCAGAGCAAGTTCTATGCCGCCGGCGATTACGGTCCGATCACAAAAGTGTTTCGCAATACAAAGTTTCAGAGATTTCTGCTGGAGTACGACGACGAGCGTTCCGGCGGTTTCGAGCCGTTGCGCCAGGTGCCAGCGGATCGCACCGTGGTGCTTGGTCTGGTGAGTTCCAAGAAGCCAGACCTGGAAAGCAAGGACGAACTGAAGCAGCGGATTGAGGCCGCGTCCGCCTTTGTTCCGCTGGAGCGATTGGCCCTCAGTCCGCAGTGCGGCTTCGCCTCCACCATGGAAGGCAATGCTGTGACGCCTGCGGACCAAGATGCAAAGCTGCGCCTGGTGGCCGAAACGGCGCAGGAAGTGTGGGGCAAGTCCGTCCCTCTGGCGCACAGTGCCTGAGGACAGCGGCGGCATTTACGGCGTAGGGTTTTGAACGGTGGGGTTGGGTACGAATCCAGTTCTGATCTAGTGAATGAAACCCCGTGTTCCGCAGTTGGAACACGGGGCTGCTCGGGTGCGGAAAATCGAACGTACGTTCGCTCGAATGACAGGAGATGCTATGAAATCACGTCGGCTGTCTGCCTGCTGGTGTGGCCTGTTGCTGGCCTTGGCCCTGACTCAATACGCTGCAGCCCAAGCCACGATCAGCTATGCCTTGCTGAATGGAACCGTGACCGATGAAGCCGGGCGAACCATTGCCCAAGCCAAGATCACGGTCCGCTCGCTCGACACCAACCAGACTTTCACTGCCACATCGAACGACACCGGGTTCTACGCGCTGCCCAGCCTGCCCCCCGGACGCTACGAACTTTCGGTGAACTCCGCCGGTTTCGGGCAATACACACGCACGGGCGTGGTCGTGACGGTAGGTCAAACCGCCACCATCAACGTGACGCTTAAAGTGGCTGCCGTCAAAGAGGAGGTGGTCGTAAACACCGAGGCCCCCGCGGTCGAGACGACCCGCTCCGAGGTGAGCCAGGTCATCGATACGAAGCAAATCAATAATCTGCCTATCAGCGGCCGGCTTTTCACCGACTTCGCCCTGCTCACTCCCAGCGTCGCCACCAGCCGAACCAGTCTGGGAACGACTTTCACCGAGTTCGAGATCACGCAAATCTCCTTCGGCGGCATGCGCTCGTTCAGCAATGAGATCACAGTAGACGGCGCCGACTTCGTCAACACGATTAGCGGCGTGCAGCGAGCCACGCCCCCGCAGGATTCCGTGCAGGAATTTCGCGTCGTGAACAACAGCTTTGGAGCGGAATACGGCCGGGCGCTCGGCGGCATTGTCAACATTCAGACCAAGTCTGGCACCAACGACCTTCACGGTTCCATATACGACTACCTGCAGAACAGTGCCACCGACGCGCGCTCCCTGCTGCAGCCGGCGCCGTTGCCTCACGCCTTGCGCGAGAATCAGTTTGGCGGCACCCTCGGAGGCCCCGTCCAGAAGGACAAGACGTTTTTCTTCTTGAATTACGAGGCGAAACGACGCGGCGCTTCCCCCACCTACGCCCCGAGTCTGTTCGCGAACATTGACGCGATCGATCAGGCTAAGGGTTACCTGGGTCTTTCGCCCGAGGGCTGCAGTCTTAAGCCGGATCAATGCACGGGCACGCCGTTTTCCTATCTCCAGGGAGTTCTGAAGACAGTCGACAACGACTACGGCTTTGCCCGACTCGACCATCAGATCAACAACAACAATCGCTTCGCGCTGCGCTACGTCGTGGAGGATGCGCGCGACTTGGGAGAACTGATCGGCAACACGGAAGATGGCGGCGGCATCGGTACTCCAAGCGGGGCGCGCAATCTTTTCATCCGCGACCAGTCGCTGGTCGGTACCTTGAACTCCGTGCTAAGACCGAACCTGGTCAATACCGTGCTGGGACAGTATTCCAGACGCCACTACAACTTCCCCGGAGCCACCGGCGAACCAAACCTGGACGTCGTCAACGACTTGAGTTTGGGACATAACTTCGGCACCTATGACGCGATTTACGAGAGCCGGTCCCAATACTCGGACTCGCTCTCCTGGGTCAAGGGCAACCACGTCGCCAAGTTTGGATTCGACGGCAATTACGTTTGGAGTTACAACAACTATCCCGGGTTCACCCCGGAGCGGTTACTTTTCCCGAATCTCGATTGCGCGTACGCCTTTGCCGACACAATCAGCCTTTTGACGACGGGCACGTACGGAACGGTTCCTCAGAACTGCCAGGCGCTTGAGCCCGGAGCGAACGGGTTGGAGTTCATCTATTTTGGACTTTCCCTTCCCCGAGCTGGTTTTGCAAACGGGTACCAGCCATCCCCTGCAACGGGCGGAGGCTTCGGCAGCGGGTGGCCGAACGCATTTCCGACAGATCAGTATTCGAATTACGCGTACACCTTGAACCACGGCTACTGGGGATTCTTTGCCCAGGATCAATGGCGAATCACTCCCAAGTTGACTGTGAATTACGGTTTGCGCTGGGATTACGAATCGGGATTGTCGAGCACCGCCAACCCCGACTACCTGGCGTTTCAGCCCCGCATCGGGTTCGCTTACTCGCCGGACTCCAAGACGGTTATCCGCGCCGGTTTTGGCACGTTCTATGATCGCAATAACCTGACTTTCTTCTTCACCACCGGAAACCAGAAGACGCTTCCCGGCTACTTCTGCAATCCCCCGGGTGCCGACCCCAATTGTGCCGCCAACGGATTTTCGCAGGGAGTAGTCGTTCCGATGATTCACCAGGGAGCGCAAAACGGCGGCTGGCAATTATCCGCCGCCCCGGGGGCGCCAGCCACGCCATCTCTCCCTTGCCCGGTTTTGGGTTTACCCCCAAGTCTTTGCTCGCAGCTTCCCGGCACGCCGGAACAACAGACCATCAGCGTCGAAGTTTTACAAGCCCTCAGCATCCTCGCTGGCGGTCCCATGTCGTATCCAACGCAGAGTCTAACCGGGCCTTGCACGGCCGACCCAATAACCGGGGCACCAACTGGCGCCTGCGGCGTCGGCTCCGGCGGCATCCAGAAAAACGGCCGACTCCCCTATGCTGAGCAAGGCAGCCTCCAGATTGACCGCCAAATTGGCAAAGGGCTCACGATTGAAGCGGGCTATCTGTTCGTGGGCGCACACAAATTGGTTCGAGGCAACAACCTCAATATCGATTGCCCTTACGGAACCGCCAAGGCCTCCAATCCGTACTACGCCCAAGGGCTGCTCAATCCGGACGGCTCGCTCACGGCCTGCAGCGGAACACCCGCTCTTGGGCCATTTGGGTTGGGCCCGTTTTTCGCTTATCTAGGTCCCGCGGCCAATCCTGGCCTTCCAATCTACAATCCCCTCCTTCCCGTCAATCCGAGTGGGTTGGAATTTGGCGTACCCGGGGGAGTGGGCGCTCCGCCGACACTAAGTGGCGGCCTTCTCGACTACAACAACAACGTTGCCAATGCGGTGTACCACGGTCTGACCTTCACCGCGATGGAGCGCTTGAAGTATTTCCGCATGACCGCCAACTACACGTATTCCCACACCATCGACAACGGCAATTTCACCACCTTCATCAACCTTCCGGTCAACCAATACGATTACGGTAATGAGCGGGCCAACTCCAACCAGGATCTGCGCCACAACTTTGTAGCGAACTTCACCGCAACCGCGCCCGACCACACTTTCCTTCGCAACTTCGAACTCAGCGGCATTATCACCGTGCAGTCCGGACGGCCCTTCACTTTGTTCGTCGGGCAGAATACGTTTGGCGACGTTGCCGGTCTGAGCACGGATCGTGTCGGTGGCCCGCCCGTCGTCGCTAGCTGCCCTTCCGTCACGGATTGCACCACGACCGTCCGCCGAAACACCTACACTGGGGCGCCGTTCCGTTCTGTGGATCTGCGCCTGTCGCGGAATTTCCGGGTGGGCGAGGGCAAGAGACTCGACTTCGCTGTCGACGCTTTCAACCTTTTCAATCACCCGAACGTGGATGAAGTAAGTTCCGTGTACGGTTCCCCGGCTTTCTGCGGAGCTAGTCCGGCCATACCCAAGCACTACAACGACGCGACAACCCTCGCCATCCAGCACGGCGATGCGTCGGTGTCTTGCGCCACGCAGCAGGCCGCCGGAAACCCAGGGGCCTGGCTCAGCGATGGGCTTTTGCCGGTTGGGATTCCCGGTTCTCCGAATCCGACTTTCGGCAAGCCGAGAACTGTGTTCAACCCGCGCCAGTTGCAGTTCTCGTTGAAGTTTTCATTTTGAGGGGGCACTGCCACGCTGGCCGTTCGCTGCCCCGAGCGGCTAGCGTGGCGGTCCTGTTCTACTTCAAGCTTCGGTCACGCGAGGATGCTCTAGCACAACGAAACCCTCGGGACCACAGGAGGAATCTATGGGCATGCGCTATTTCGCTGGCTTGGTGACGCTGGTCCTCGCAAGCATGACGGTTGTTACGGCACAGGAAGCAAAGACTCGAGTCAAGCATGAAGCCGCGCCGCTAACCTCTCCCGCATCTGGCAAGGAAATGTTTCTGAGTTACTGCGCCTCCTGCCACGGAAAGGATGCAAAAGGCGATGGCCCGGCCGCAACCTCGCTCAAAGCACTCCCCGCCGATTTGACTACCTTGGCCAAGCGCAACGGTGGGAAGTATCCTTCAGACAAGGTGACCAGTATTTTGCGCGGCCAAACCAATCTGGTACCTCACGGCGATCAGGAAATGCCAGTGTGGGGTCCGGTGTTCTGGCGCATGAGTCAGGGCCACGAAGAACTGGTGCAGCAGCGCATCGCAAACCTGAACCGGTACATCGAGTCGCTGCAAGTGAAGTGAGTTCGTGTAGGGCGGACACTCTTGTCCGCCTCCCGTGCCTACTCGTAGAGACGCAACTTGCCCGCGCCTCCCGCGTGCGCTCGGCGCGGCGGTTCCGGGCATAGCAAGCGTGATCTAGCCTTCCCATTTCCAATCCTGGAAGCGGCGCCTCAGTTCTGCTTTCAACAGTTTCCCCGTGGACGTATGCGGCAACTTCTCCATAAACACAAATGCATCGGGCAATTGCCACTTGGCAAACCGGACGGAAAGAAACTCCCGGAGTTGGTCGGGCTGGAGTTGTACCCCATCTCTCAAGGTCAACACGGCGATCGGCCGTTCCTGCCACTTAGGGTGAGGGACAGCAATGACCGCTGCTTCCCGCACGTCGGGATGCGCGACCAGCGCGTTCTCCAGGTCCACCGAACTGATCCATTCCCCGCCAGACTTGATCAGATCCTTGGTGCGGTCCACGATTTTGAGATAGCCCTCAGCGTCGACCGTGCCGACATCGCCGGTGCGGAGCCAGCCGTCTTCGGTCCACTTGTCGGATTCAGCAGGAAGATTGTAGTAGCTGGAGGCGACCCAAACGCCGCGTAGCTGGACTTCGCCAATAGTGGCACCGTCCCACGGTACCTCACCGTCCTGATTCACGACTCTTCTCTCTACGAAGGGAACGGGAAGCCCAGCTTGCGCCTTGATCTGATGGCGTTCCTCGGCGGGCCAATCCTTCATGTGGGCTTTGAGTTGACTGGTCGTGGCCTGGGGGCTGCTTTCGGTCAGGCCCCAGCCCTGCTCGAGACTCATGCCATGCTGATGGAGCTTGCGGACCAGCGCCAGTGGAGGGGCCGCGCCGCCGACGAGAATCCGCATGGGAGTAAGCTTCCAGCGGGCGGGATGTTGGTCGAGAGCGTCGACTACGCTTAACCACACGGTAGGAACTCCGGCGGCGACCGTGACGCGCTCTTGCTGGCAAAGATCCAGAAGGCTTTCGGGATCGAGATGAGGGCCAGGAAGAACTTGTTTCGCTCCCACCAGCGTGCTCGAAAAAGGGAGGCTCCAGCCGTTTACGTGGAACATGGAGACGGCGGGCAGAACGGAGTCGGCATTGCAGATCGCGAAGTTATCCACGGTGGTCAGGAGAAAGGAATGCAGAACGACCGAGCGATGCGTATACACGACGCCTTTGGGCGCGCCGGTAGTGCCGGAGGTGTAGCACATGGATGCGGCTTCGTTCTCGTCAAGGTCGGGATAGCGGAAGTTTCCGGCGGCAGTGGCCAGAAATCCCTCGTAGTCTTCGAGTTCGCCGGCCGCCGAGGCCGGGTTCCAGCGCACGACGATGACGCGCTCGAACCGGACTGAGTCCCGGATCTTCTCATAGAGAGGTAAGAGGATGTCGTCCACAATCAGAAAGCGATCGCTAGCGTGATTGGCGATGTAGGCGATCTCGGATGGGGCGAGGCGAAGGTTCAGCGTGTGAAAAACTCCGCCGGCGATAGGGATTCCGAAGTAGGCTTCGAGATGCGCGTGGTGGTTCCACATTAAGGTGGCGACCCGCTCTCCGCGCTTGAGGCCGGCTGCCTGCAAGGCTTCGGCCAAAGCTCGAGCCCGGCGGTAGAGGTCGGCGTAGGTGTAACGGTGCAGGGATCGGTCCGGGCGGCGGGAGACGATCTCGGCTCGCGGAAAGTACTTGCCAGCGCGCTCCAGGACGTGGATCAACGTCAGCGGATAATGCATCATGGTGCCTTGCATAGGGGTCCTTATAATGCCAGGGCTAGCCGGGTTCCGGTGGCGGCGAGCCCCCGGATTGCCCTTTCGGCTCACCTCATCCTTATTGTTGCCAGCGAGGCGGAAGGGGCCTAAGATGATGCGAATATAACGAACGTTCGCTCGACCCATGACCCGATCTTCCCCCGCGCCCGAACCTCTGACCCCGAATTCCGACAGTCGGTTCGATCGTCAGCTCGCCAGAATCCTAGAACATGCGACCGCGATCTTCTACGAAAAAGGATATGAAGGCGCGTCCATGAGGGACCTCTCCCGGCTCAGCGGCCTGTCGCTGGCTGGCTTGTACTATTACTTCGATTCCAAGGAGAGGCTGCTCTACCTGATCCAGAGGCACTTGTTCCTTTCGGTCATGGACCTGGTGCGGGAACGGCTTAAGGACGAGAGCGATCCGGAACAACGGATTCGCATCTTTATCCGTAATCACTTGGAATACTTTCTCGCAAAACCCGAAGCGATGAAGGTGCTCTCCCATGAAGACGACGTGCTGAAAGAAGAGTTGGGAACCGAAATCAGCAGCCTCAAGCGCCAGTACTACCGTTGTTGCGCCGACCTCGTAGAGGCCCTAAAAGCAGCCAAGGGTCTGCGATTCAACTCGCGAATCGCCGCGCTGAGCCTGTTCGGCATGATGAATTGGATCCACACCTGGTATAACCCACGGGTGGATGGCGATGCCCAAGCGGTCGCCGGTGAAATCGCCGATGTCTTTCTGCGAGGCATTTACTCGACCGAGACTCCAGGCTGAGCGACGGCCGCGTCAATGGCCTGGATTCTCCAGTAGTAGAGCGATCCCCTGACCGCCACCGATGCACGCGGATGCGATTCCAAAGCGTCCGCCGGAGCGCTTCAATTCGCGGGCGAGAGTAACGGCCAGCCTAACTCCGGTCGCGCCGAGGGGATGGCCGATGGCAATCGCGCCCCCGTTCACGTTCAGCTTGGAACGGTCCAGTCCCAAGTCGCGCTGGCATGCGAGCACCTGGGCCGCGAAGGCTTCGTTGATTTCAAAACGGTCGATCTGTTGCAGACTCAACCCCGCAAAGTCGAGAACACTCTGGATGGCGGGAACCGGACCGATTCCCATAATCTCGGGCGGAACACCAACCACGGTTCCCGCCACTACCTTGGCCAGAGCCGGCTTCTCGGTCCGGCGCGAGTAGTTGCCGGAAGCGACCAGCGTCGCGGCGGCTCCGTCCACGATGGCTGAGCTGTTTCCCCCGGTCTGCACTCCGCCGAACGCCGGTTTGAGCTTGGCTAGAACATCCAGCGGTGAAGGGCGGATGTGTGTGTCCTGTTCCAATTTCTCGACGCCTCGAGCCAGTTTTATGCCGCGGGCTTGATAACCGTCGAGTTCGAAACTCTCGTTGACCAGCGCCACGATCTCGCCGCTGAGGAAGCAGCTCTTCTGCGCAGCCAAGGCGCGTGCAAAGCTCTCGGCGGCGAAGCCGTCGGCTTCTTCCCTTGAAATGTGGAGACGGCGAGCCAGCTTCTCAGTGCTGCCACCCATGGTTTCGTTTGGGCACGTGTCCAACAAGGCTTCCCAGAGGAAGTCCTTGAATTCCACTTGTCCCATGCGGAATCCGCTGCGGTGCGTGTAGGCGGCGATGGGGTTCCGCGACATGGATTCGGTGCCCACCACAAGTCCCAGCTCCGCTTTGCCGAGCTGAATCGAATCCGCCGCCGTCAGGATCGCTTCGATGCCGGTGCCGCACACGCGCTGCACCATGTGCGCTGGCACTTCAATCGGAACACCGGAGTAGAGCCCGATGTGTCGCGGCAAGACGTAGGCGTCAAACGAGGACTGTGCCATATTTCCGGCGACCACCAGGTTCACTTCGTTGGGCGGTACGCTGGTTCGCTGGAAGATCGCGCGGGCCGCCTTGATGCCGAGGTCGGTAGGGGAAACCAGTCCCAACACGGTGCCGTAATCTGCAAACGGCGTGCGAACGCCGTCGAGGAGCCAGACGTCGTCATAACGCGCACGGAGGCCTGCGATCATAGAGTGCCCCTGCTGCGCATTGCCTGCGACGGGTCAATCGACCGTGGCACGGGCAGCACGGGAGCTGCATTCGGAATAGGAGGCGGCACGGCGACCGCGAGTTCCTCGTGTCTTGTGTGCGCCTTAGCCAAACCATAGCGAGCACGGTGCTTCGTTCCCCAGGCCGACATCAATTTGAGAATGGGCTTGAGAGTCTCCCCGTGGCGTGTAAGAGAGTATTCCACCCGTGGCGGGACCTCGGGATAGACCTTGCGACGGATGATCTCGTCGCGCTCCAGTTCGCGCAAGTGCTGGGTGAGCATCTTCTTGGTCAATTGCGGGATCAGCCGCTTGAGTTCGCTGAAACGCCGGGTGCGGCCCTCCAAGTAGAAAAGGATGAGAGGTTTCCACTTGCCGCCGATGATGTCGGTGGTCAGCTTTACAGGACAATAAAATTCTTCCATGGCAGTCCCCGAAAAGGTACCCAGGTTACCGAAATGTGCCTACTAGCCAAAAGGACACTTTTGCCTAGAATAGGCCCTTTGGCTGTAGAGAATACCTGATTCCAAGGATCTTGAAAATACCTGCGATGGGGTTCGGGGTACACACAATGAGCGACAAGAGGCCGGTCGTTATCTACGGTGCAAATGGATTTTCTGGTCGGCTGGTGGCGGAGTTTCTGCGCGAGTTCAACATTCCATTCATCGCTGCGGGCCGCAGCCGCGCCCGGCTCGAGGAAGTGATGAATCATGTGCCCGGGATCGAGACCGCTGACTATGAGATTGCCGAAACCGCCGGCTCGCAGGAGGAACTCGTCAAACTCTTCGCGGGAGCCAAGGTCGTCTGTAACACGGCAGGCCCGTTTATCTACAACGGACCGCGTGTGATTGAAGCTGCGCTGGAGGCGGGATGCCACTACCTGGATATCGGCGGCGAGCAGGCGTGGTTGCGGCAAGTGTCGGAAAAGTGGGGCGAGAGGTTCGCAAAACGCGGGCTGCTGGCTGCGCCCGCTACCGCGTTCATGTCGGCGGTGAGTGACTCCGCGGCGCGTCTATGCCTAGAGAACGGCGCGATTGACACGCTCGAGATTCTCACAATGTTTAAGGGCAATCCCACGTTTGGGTCAACGCAAACAATTTTTGCGGTGATTCAGACCGACGCATACTACTTGGAGCAGAATCAGTACAAGCCCTGGCCGCGCGCCACGCGCTATGAGGTCGCCGTGCCCGGTACGATTCAGATGCAACTCGCCCTGGCGTGGGGTGGCTTTCCGCATCCGGTGTGGTTCAAAGAGCATCCGCAGGTGGCGAATGTTCGATCCTTCGGAGGATTACTCGACCGTCAAATCATGGAAGGGATCGCGGCGACCGAGAAAGTTTTTGAGGAGCAGATTCGGCCACTGCCGCGTCCGGAGCAGGAAAAACGTTTAGCGGAAATGGCCAACGCGGTGCAAGGCGGCACGCCCCCGCGCGAAAATTCCCGGGAGCACCGCACCATTGATGTGGTGGTCGGGCGCGGCAGCACCGACTCTGTACAGTGTGTTGTGTTTGGGACCTGTTGTTATCGCCAAACTGGACTGATTCAGGCATTTGCGGCACAACAACTGGTCCGCGCGGCTCCGCGCAAGGTCGGGTTCGCGTCGGCGGCAGAGGCATTTGGTGCTCGGGAGATCCTTCGGGTTCTGGAAAGCCACGGGCTCTCAAAAGCGAAAATGTCCTGCTGAGTCCTGGCCCCAAACGGTACGTCTGATGTCCGGCTAGTCCGACAACGCTGTTCAGTCATGCGAGCGATCGACTACTTCGACAAGAGCGCCGCGATTCATCCTGACCGCCTCGCGATCGTGGACGGCGATACGCGGTACTCCTATGTTGAGACGCGTTGTTATAGCGAGCGGATCGCGCGTGCGATGTGGGCGAATGGCTTACAAAGGGAACAGCGCGCCGCCATCTGCTCACAGAATCATCCCGCCGTGCTGTTCTGCATGCTGGGCATTCTGCGGGCTGGTGCAGCTTGGGTTCCCATCAACTCTCGCAATGCCACCGACGCGAATGTTGAGTATTTGAACTATTCCGAAACAGCCTGGCTTTTCTACCACAGCCGATTTCGGGATGAGGCGTGCAAAATCAAGGCGCGGGCTCCTTCTTTACGGCACCTGATCTGTCTCGATGCGGACGACGGAGACAATCCCTCGCTCGCAAGTTTCCTGGCACAAGGCGCCGACGCGCAGGAACCGGACTGGGCGGATGCTCACGGCAACCTGGATCGCATGATGATGGGATTGGTGCCCACCGGCGGCACGACCGGCCCGGCCCGGGGGGTGCGCGTCACGAACCTTGCCTGGGGCACGATGACGGAGATGGCAACGCAGTACTGGAGAGGCGGTGATTGCACTCCGGTCTGCTTGTGCACTGCGCCTCTGTCTCACGCCGCCGGGGTTGTTGCGTTCACGATGTTCGCGCTCGGGGGAACGAACGTCATCCTGCCAGGCTTTGATGCACTGGCAGTCTTGCGCGCGATCGAACAGTACTGCGTGACCCATCTCTTCCTTCCCCCGACCGCGTTCTATGCGTTGCTGGCGCACCCTGACGTTGGGAAATTCGACTACTCCAGTTTGCGTATTTTTCTGCTGGCGGGTTCACCCGTATCCCCAGACAAGTTC
Organism: Terriglobia bacterium; assembly: GCA_020073015.1. GTDB lineage: Bacteria > Acidobacteriota > Terriglobia > Terriglobales > Acidobacteriaceae > Acidiflorens. Next base: position 45,980 of record JAIQFZ010000034.1, read on the forward strand.
AAGAAAGGCGTCGAGATCTTCGGACCTTGTATGTGCCAGTCTTATGGGCAGACGGAAGCGCCGATGCTTCTGACCTTTCTGGACCCAGCCACGACAGCAGCGGCAGCGGCCGGTGATCACCCCGAGCGTCTTCGCAGTTGTGGCAGGTCCACTTCCGCAGTGCGCGTCGCAATCATGAATGAGGCTGGCGAGATTCTTCCGCCCCGCCAATGCGGTGAAATCGTGGCGCGCGGAACGCTTGTCACTGGCGGGTATCACAATCTTCCCGAAGCCACGGCGGAAATCCGGGCATACGGCTGGCACCACACCGGCGACGTTGGCTATATCGACGAGGACGGATATGTGTACATCGTCGACCGCAAGAAGGACATGATCATCAGCGGCGGGTTCAACGTATATTGTGCTGAAGTCGAGTCGGCCATCATGGCATTGCCGGAGGTCCAGGAGTGCGCTGTGATTGGCGTGCCCGATGAGAAGTGGGGTGAAGCGGTCAAGGCCATTGTTGTCCTGAAGGATGGGGAGTCGCTCAACGAGGAGGCCCTCCTCGCCCACTGCAAGGTGACGCTGGGCGGCGTGAAGTCGCCCAAGTCGGTGGAGTTCTGGCGGGAGATCCCCAAGACTCCAGCCGGGAAGTTGGACCGCAAGACGATGCGCAGGCCCTACTGGGCCGCGGCGGATCGCGAAGTCCATTGAGATGTGCTGCAAGAGGCCGGGGAGGTCTGTCATCATTACCACGCTGAAGGTTCCGAAAACGGGCGGGATTCCTACGACCAAGGTTAGCGTTCTGCGCTGGCTCAAACATGAAGGAGATTCCATTCACCCAGGCGATCCAGTGGTTGAACTGGAGACCGACAAGGTGAGTTACGAACTGGAGTCTCCGACGGAGGGAATTCTGTTGAGGATTATGGCGCAGGAGAATGCGCAGGTCCCGGTTGGAGGTCCGTTGTGCCAGATTGGCCAGCCGGGAGATTCTGTGTCGTCGAAGGAGTGAGCGATGCCAATGCCAATGAGAGAAGGTCTGGGAAATGATCGGCTGGTCTGGATGTACACGCAGATGGCCCGCATTCGTGAGTTTGAGGAGCACGTGAAGCGCACCTTCCTCGAACATCCGGGAGCGATGCGCGGGCACACCCACTTGGCCGATGGAGCGGAAGCTTCCATCGTTGGAGCCCTGGCCACGCGGCACGCGGACGATCTGGCGATGCCAAGCTATCGTTGCCATGCGCAACCGATCGTGCTGGGAACGCCGCCACGAAAAATGATGGCCGAACTCTATGGCCGGAAAGACGGGCTGTGCAAGGGGTTTGGCGGGTCGATGCATTTGTCGGATCCGGTGAATCATTTCCCGGGGACGTCGGGCATTGTGGGGCAGAGCATCGCGCATGCTGCTGGCGCTGCATTGACCGCTCAGGTCAAGAAGACCGGCCAGGTGGTCTATTGCTTTTTTGGAGATGGCGCGGCCAAGCAGGGAGCATTCTTCGAAACGTTGAACCTGTCGGCCGTGTGGAAGCTGCCGGTGGTGTTCATTTTGGAAAATAACGAATACCAGGCCTACACGCACATCAGCCTGGAAGATGCCAACTACATGGCGGGGGATCCGCTGTCGAAGAAGGCGGCGGCTTTCAGCATTCCGGGGGTGACCGTGGATGGGACCGATCCGCTGAAGGTTTATGACGAAGTGGGGAAAGCCGCGGCCCGTGCCCGCGCCGGAGAGGGCCCGAGTCTGATCGAGTCGAAGTTCTATCGCTTCAGCGCACACGGCAATGCCATCACGGTGCCGCCCGCGCCTACGCAGTTCCCCGAGCACGAGGCGGTGGGCGTCTATGGCAATAAGGACGAGTACAAGTCAGCCCGGGAGCGGGATCCAAACAAGCTATTCCGAGCCCTGCTGCTTCGCCAAGGCGTGCTCACGGAAGGTGATGCGAAGAAGATCGAAGACAGCGCGCGCGCAGAAATGGACGATGCGGTGGCGTTTGCCCTGGCCAGTCCGTTGCCGTCGCCTGAAGAGGCGACCAACTACGTGTACGCATAGGAGATCGTATGGCGCAGGAAATGATGTATGGAGAAGCGATGGCGACGGCCATCATCGAAGAAATGCAGCGCGATCCGAATGTCATCTTCTACGGCCAGAATATGGCACATTGTGGGCGAGCCAAAATTCCAAGTCGAAGGGACTGCGGTCTATCTCGACGTCGAGGCCCTTCCTGACCGCGATTTCTACTATTTGGTTGGAGCCCGCGTGAGGCCAGCTGACGGATTTGTGCAACATAGTTTTTGGGCTGACGACGTCATTGCTGAAAGGAAGGTATGGGCTGATTTTCTGCGCTTTTTGGTGAGCGTGGGCAACCCGACATTGATTCACTACGGAAGCTTCGAAACGACATTTTTCAAGCGAATGTGCGCCCGATACGGTGGTCCGCCTGCGGACACGCCCGGGGCT
>JAIQFZ010000173.1 GCA_020073015.1 Terriglobia bacterium
TCCATGGTGCTGGTAGAAGTGCGCGTCCTCTGCGGCGATTACAGCGTGCTGGAGATCGGGCGAGATTTGGCTGAGCGGAATGAATTTGTAGCGTTCGCGATACGGCGTGTGGTGAATCCAGGCCTGCAAGCGGCGCTGGTTGTGCACCGCGGTTGTCGGCGGGTCGATCCACCGGGCGGCCACAAGGATCAGCGCGGCAAGTGACCAGAGAAGCACCACGCCGATGACAAGCCATCGAACAAAGGATCGGAGGAAGCCCGTCCGAATTGGGGCCTTGGCGTGTGTGTTCGGCCTTGCAGTCACATTTCAGAATAATAGCCTGGGCTGGGTGCCGCTGATGGATGATCTTGCGCGCGTGAACACAGAGTGCTGCGTTCTACTCAGGCCACTCGGGACAAAGCCCCTTGGTCCTGAATCACATTGAACCCCGCTACAAAGATAAAGTGGGATCAGTCCCGAAAAGCATGCAACAAGCCGACTTGTGGACCGGAATAACTTCCGTGGCCACGCCGACATCCGCCGCGCCGCAAGGACATACTGGACCGCGACTTGCTACTGCAGAAGCCCCTCCATCTGCACGATATCGGCATCGCCCTCGCCCACGGCAGCAAACACCCATTTCCCGTCCGAGGACCAGGAGACTCGCCGTGCGATGAATGTGCGCCTCGCGCCAAAATCCGTGATTCGCCTCAGTCTCCCATCAGGGGTGGATACGACCCAGATGTTGGTCCCGGCCCCGTCATCCAGGGGTGTAACCAGCCACTTCCCATCCCTCGAGATCACCGGATGCAGGCCTTGCCAGATGGGTACGCGCTCCCCGGAAATGCGCGCCAGCAGCTTCGACGGTCCGTCCTCGGGCCGTGCCACACGCAGTTCGTAGTCCAGTAGCCCGTTCAGGTTCTGCAGCGGCACTACGTAGTACAACGCCGAACCGTCGGGCGACACCGCCGGCCCCCGCGCGTTGTCCGAGCGCACCAACACAGCCGGGCCACCTTCCACGGGGACCTTCATCATCCGGAAACTTCCTGTTTCCCGCACCGGCGACGACTCCGCGTAGTACAGCCACTTGCTATCTCCCGACCAGGTTGCCCACGCGCCCTCGGAGACCACAAGATGGAGACCGCTTCCATCTGGATGAATGAGCCAGTATCCAATACCCCGTCCCAATTCAGACGGCCGGTTGGTGGCGAAAGTGATTGACTTTCCGTCCGGTGACCAGATCGGGACTCCCATCACGATGCCCAGTCCTGTCTCGTAAGTGAGTTGGTGCGTCTCGCCGCTGGCCAATTCCATGACCCACAGATTGCCATGGCCGCCGTTATCCGACAGGTACGCCAGCTCGCGGTCATCGGGACTCAAGGTCGGAGTCTGCACCTGCCCGGTCTGGTGGGTGATGCGCACCGCTCGCCGCACGTTCTCTGGTGGATCTCCGTCCACCGGAAACTTCCAGATATCGAACTGCATGTGCCTGCGGCTAACTACGATCCGCCCATCGTGGTCAACGTCTGGGTTCTCGTCCCCCGCTTCGCCAAACGTCAGTTGCTGCGGATCACCGCCCGCGGGAGGGACCAGCCATAGGTGCATCGTTGGGAGGTAGAGTATGGTACTCCCGCGCGCCGAGCTGTAGAGCAGGCGGGAGCCGTCCGCCAACCACGCCAATCCGCTCATCAGCGTGTTGTCGTGGGTAACCTGCCGCGCCGAGCCGCCCGATGACGACACGACGTAGACATCGTCCGCCCAGTTCTCACGGCTGTGCAGGTACGCAATGGTGCCGTCATCCGGCGACCAGCGTGGTTGCCGATAACTGAAACTGACCGGTGCCTGCAGCACGACTCTCGCATTGGATCCATTCCGATCGGAAACCACGAGTTCCATCTGCTTGTCGTTGAGCCGGAAAAACGTCAGGCGCTTGCCGTCATGACTTACTTCTGCGCCGCTCATGCCGGAGATGAGGCGGCGGGGCGCACCGCCCAGGGCCGAAATCTCCCACAGCGCGCCTTGCACGTCCCCTTCTGGAGGCGGCGAGTAATAAATGATTGCTGCCGAATCTTGCGACCACCGGGGCTCCAGGTGCTCACCCGCATCGTGCGTGATCTGCAGTGGTGGTCCGCCCGCCAGCAAACGGATCCAGATCTGCCGTGACCCGGTGGAGTCGCTGACGAATGCAACCGACTTGCCGTCCGGCGAGAGTGCCGGACTGTCTTCCAAGCCTGCGAAGTCGGTCAGACGAAGGAAGGTCACGTCCCTGTGACTCGGTTGAAGCCTTCCCCGGTACCACCACCCGCCGCCCGCCGCAGCTAGGAGCGCAAGACACGCGATCACCCACGCGAGAGGTACTCTCGTCTTCTTCCGGATAGCCTCCGGTACGGCGGCCACGGTGCCCGATTCCGTCGAGAGCGTTTCCAGGTGGAACGCCAGGTCACGTGCCGACTGAAAGCGCTGTTCCGGGTTCTTCTCCAGGCAGTGGCGCACGATGCGCTCCAGTCCTGGTGAGATGTTTCGTCCCGTGCCCCGTAGGTCAGGAGGGTCCTCCTTCAGAATGGCGCTGGCTCGGTCAGCCGCGCTTTGTCCTGCGAATGCTCGTTGCCCGGAGAGCATCTCATAAATAACCACGCCAAAACTGAAGATGTCGGACCGTTCGTCGGCCTTTTCTCCTCGCACCTGTTCAGGAGACATATAGCCCGCCGTGCCCAACACCACGCCCACGCCCGTCTCGTCCTTCAGTTCCAGGTCGGTCACGGTCGCATCTCCGGCCTCTGGCGCAGTCAACTTGGCCAGCCCAAAGTCCAGAAGCTTGGTGCGTCCATCGCGGCAGACGAAAATGTTCTCCGGCTTCAGGTCGCGATGAACAATTCCCTTGTCATGCGCGGCCGCCAGCCCTTGCGCAATCTGAATCGCACACTCGGCCCCTTTGCGAGGGGGCAAAGTGCCGCCGCTTAATTGCTCGCGCAGGGTGGCGCCCTCCAGCAGTTCGGTCACCAGATAGGGAGCGCCCTCATGCGTGCCCACGTCGTAGACAGCGAGAATGTTGGGATGATTGAGCGCGCCGGCCGCTCGGGCTTCCTGCTCGAACCGCCGCAGCCGGTCCAGATCGCGGCAGAAGTAGGTAGGCAAGACCTTGATCGCAACCTCGCGGCCCAGCCGCGCGTCTTTCGCCCGGTACACTTCACCCATGCCGCCCGCACCAATGCGGGACACGATTTCATAAGGGCCGAGCTTCGTGCCAGAGGTAAGGGCCATCCGTTCGCGCAATTATATCCTCCGCAGCAACTTGTAGCGGAGGCTGCGGATTCTGAGCGAATTGTCGGATACACGGAAGTGAACTGATGCCGGTTTGCCGCGATTAATAATGGGAAGTCGGCTTCGAGGAAGCATGAGGGAAGGGAAGCGCTTCCCGCGAACTTGCCGACGTCAGCGTCGCAAATCGCAGAGCACGAGGGCTATTGACATTTCGCCATATGTTCGCCTACCATCGGTGCATGCGCAAACGCCCGCCATGCTCGATTTGTACGCGGTCTTTGGCCGGGTCTAGCTGCAATCAATGCCGCCATCACGGCGAGAGTTGGTTCTTGACGGCAGCAGCGTACTAGGGCCCAACTTTGTGCACCCTGGGTGCACAAAGCTGGACAAATCTCGACGCATGGGGTTCCCGAAGACACCGGCGCAGTAACATGACCAACATGGTCAGATTGGTTATAATGTGTGCATGCGTACCGTAAATATTAGTGACTTGAAAGCGCAGCTCAGTGCTCACATCCAGCGCGTCAAGGACGGCGAAGAAGTGCTGATTTGCGACCGCAACCGGCCGGTCGCGCGGATCGTGCCCTGCCGTTTGGAGGACTACTCCGAGCAAGAGCAGCGTCTGGTTGCCCGCGGCGTCCTTGCGCCGCCGTTAAAGTGCCGGCGCACGGCCGTTTCATTGCCAGAACCGCCGGGAGACATTCCTGATGCGGTCATGGAGCAAGTATGGCGCGAAGAGCGGCAAGGTCGGTAAAGAGGCCTTCGGTCTTTTGGGACACGAGCGCGCTCGTTCCTCTGTGTGTCCGTCAGGGCAGCACGCCGCGGGCGTTGGAACTTTACAAGACCAGCGAGGTGGTCGTCTGGTGGACGACCCCGGTTGAGATTGCGAGCGCCCTGGCACGCCTTGTTCGTATGAAGCAACTCAGTTCCGGTGACTGGGCCAAGGCCCGTAAGCTCGCCACTGCCTTAGCCGACACCTGGTCTGTCATTCAGCCATCGGATGCAGTGCGTGCACAAGCGGTGCGCCTTGTAGATCGTTACGATTTGCGGGCAGCCGACGCGCTGCAGCTAGCCGCGGCACTGATCTGGTGTGAAGACGTCCCGCAGGGCCGGGCTTTTCTGACGACCGATCAGAAATTGCAAGAAGCGGCCATGCTGAGCGGTTTTGACGCCCAACAGATATAACTGGGCCGGCGAAGCACGATTACCGGCGACATCATTTCGCCTGCCCTTTTGCGTGAAGATTGGGGGAGTGCTCAAGTGATTCTTGCGTTTGAGTGCGTCAACATTGATGAAGGTTCTGTTTTTGGCCGGACCTGCCTGCAACGGGCGCAGCCATCATCGCGGGCATTGGCCATTGACTGGGGCAGGGTCCTCAGGTTCACATCTGTGCAACCTGGTTGAAAGTAAAAGTCTGTGCTCCCTGGGTGCACAATGCCGAAACAAACCCGGAATCCAACCCCCGGTTTATCGATCCTCCCGCAGGCGACGCAGAATCCGCTCCTCGCACCATGCTCAGGAGACTACGTGGCTTTCAAGACGGGCGATTGCGACCAGGTGTTACAATACTTACAAGAGTTACAATTGGGAGCTTGCCATGAGATCAACGCATTCGATGGTCATCAGCATGCGCCTGCCGGCGGAGAGCGGAAAGCGCCTCAAACGGATGGCGAATCGGCATGGGTGGACCCCTAGCGACACCAGCGCCCGCCTGGTGGAGGAAGGCTTGCGCCGGTCGGAATTTGGATTCATCGACTTTCGCGATTCGCCTGCGGGCCGGCAAGCCTACATTCAAGGGAGCACACTCGCGGTGTGGGAGGTCATGCTGCTGCTCCACGGCTACAAGCAGTGTGTGTCGGCCGTGGCGGGACATCTCAAGTGGCCAGAAGCGAAGGTCCAGGCAGCGGTCAACTATGCGGCGGCGTTTCCCGAAGAAATCAACGCGGCCATCGCGGAGAATGAGGCAACGAATTTTGAAACGCTAAAGCGCATGTTGCCGCAGGCCGTCGAATTCGTTCCCAAGAAAGCCGCGAAAAACTGAAATGCTCAAGCTTCTTCTCGATGAGCATATCTCACCGGACGTGGCGACTGGTCTGCGGCGCCGCTATCGCGCGATGGAAATCCACTGTCTGGTGGAATGGGAAGATGGTTATTTCCTGGGGCAGGAGGACTTTGCGTGTTTGCGAGAGGCCGCCGCCCAGGGACTAACCCTTGTTACTTACGACCGGAGGACGATTCCCCGCCTGCTCAAAACCTGGGCGGAAGAACAGCGAACGCACGCCGGGGTGATCTTTGTGGACGAGAAGACAATTTCGCCCGCGGATGTCGGCGGCTTGGTCTGGGCCTTGACCAAAATGGCAAGAGAAACTGGGAAGTGGGACTGGGCGAATCGAATCTATTTCCTGCGGCGCTGAGGCCAATCGCCTTGATACGATCGTGAAGACAAAACTTTTCAGGATTTCGATGTTGCTAGGGGGGCAGTGCCGCCGGTCATTTGATTTGCCGCACGACGCCAGCTCAGGCGTATTCGTCGCCCGGCTCATCCTTCTCCAACCCGCTGACGGTAGCGTCAATCATTGCCCTCCGAAAATCAGGACCGGCGGCCGCGGACACGAGTCCCTCTCCCCGGTACTTCCTGGTCTCGATCCCCCCGTCGATCTTGCGGATCACCACCCCGAACCCGGAACGTGTTTTCTCTCTTCCCGTGTACCGCATCTTGCGCTCTCAGCTGGTTCCTCCCGCGGCCCCATCTCTCTTGACATTTCGCCTTATATTCGCCTGCCATCGCTGGGTGCGCAAACGCCCGCCATGCTCGATTTGTATTTGGTCTTTGTCCAGGCTTGGCTGCAATCAATGCAGCAATCATCGTCGGCATTGGTCCTTGGCCGGAGCAGGGTACTGAGGCCCGCGTTTGTGCAACCTGATTGGTGCACAACGACACAATCCAACTACGCGACTGGAAACGGACATCGGAGACCGGAGATGAGGGGAACCGAAGAGGTAAACGTTTCGACTATTCTTTACTTGCTCTCGGGAACAAAACTTTTGTAGCTTTTGATGCAGAGGGCTGGGTGCCTTTCGGGGACCTTCCTAGCTGGTGGCAGTGGAGATCCCGAGTAACAGCCGAAGCAGCCGAGTTCAGTTTCTAGCGGGACGCCAGAGCGAACGGGCCTGAATTTAACTTTTTACCCCTACGCCGCAACGGGATGTTAGGCAGAGGGCTCCGAAGGAAAAGTTCGCAAACGGAGCGCCTATGCCGGCCTGTCTTCAACCCTCACCCGACCGTCAGAATCAAAATATCCGTCGAGTTCCCGGCCCGTTCGCGGTCGTCGGCGTTCAGCGAAACATAGATCTACGCTTTGAACGTGAGATAGGCGACTATACGCCTACCTTGGGTTCGAATTTGAATCCGCCAGAACGTGGTACCCTCCGGCGAGAGATATCTCAGAAAAGGTTGATAGCCAACCGTCGGAATTCCCTCCGCTCAACTGGCCCGAGGACGGCGAGAGGCAAAGCCGCGTCGCGCAAGAACGCTCTCAGGCACGGACTCCTAAGCAGTACACTCGGGGTCCCACCAGATGCCGCCGACGCATTCAACTCCGCGCTGTCGAGCCTGGGCGAAACCGAGGCTCTTACCCTCCAAGAGAAACAGATGCTGGAGCGAATCACTCAGACGTGGTGGAAGCTCGCAGAAATTGTGACACTGGACAACCACTCCATCTCTCAAAGATCGGATGCGCTGAAACTAGCGCCGAGGCTGATTCTTCGTTACGAGAGCACGCTGGCAAGGCAGTTGCGTGCGCGAATTCGCGAGTTTGCCGCTCGTAGGAGCGAGACCCGGGGGTGGGCATGACTCAGAATAGTTCGTCAAGGGAGAATTGGAATCTTCTGAAGGACGGATTGCTTTGGAAGAGGGT
>JAIQFZ010000174.1 GCA_020073015.1 Terriglobia bacterium
GTTTCTGACTCTCGAAAAGTTGGGCAATCTGCGTTACGGCAGCGAGTTGGTCAATGTCGTAGCCGATGCGCGGCAGGAGCACGGGCCGGGCCTGGGAACCTTTGCCTACGACGACGAGGGCGTGGCGGCGCAGTCCACGCCGATCATTTCGCACGGGCGGTTTACGGGGTATCTCAGTTCGCGCGAGACGGCGCACACGATTGGCGCGGCTCGGTCGGGTGGAACGCTGCGCGCCGAGGGCTGGAACCGGCTGCCCATTATTCGCATGACGAACATCAGCATTCTGCCGGGCGAAAACCCGCTCACGCTGGAACAACTGATTGCCGGCACCGACCACGGCATCTACCTGGAGACGAACAAGTCGTGGTCGATTGACGACAAGCGCTACAACTTTCAGTTTGGCTGCGAAATCGGGTGGGAGATCAGGGACGGCAAGCGGGTGCGCATGTTGAAGAATCCGTCGTATTCCGGGATCACGACCGAGTTCTGGAATTCGATGGATGCCATCTGCTCGCGCGACGAATGGACGCTGTGGGGAACTCCCAACTGTGGCAAGGGACAGCCGCAGCAGGTCGTGGGCACGGGGCATGGGGCAAGTCCGGCGCGGTTCCGGAGTGTTCGCGTCGGATCGGCGTACAAGGGCAGCTAGTCACCACAGAGGGCCAGAGACACAGAGGGTTTCGAAACCATGCTGGCTAGAGAGCGAGCTTCGGACATCTTCGATCGGATTCGGCGGTGCTCGGCGGCCGACGAGGTCGAAGTGCTTTTCACCGGTTCCCGCTTTGCTTTGACCCGGTTCGCGAATAATACGATCCATCAGAATGTCGAGGAAGAGAACTGCCTGGCTTCGATCCGCACGAACTTCGGCGGGCGGACGGCGCGGGCTACCGCCAACCAGTTTGACGACGAGAGTTTGAAGCGGGCGGTCGAGGCTTCGGAGAGTCTGGCTCGCGTCCAGGACCCTGATCCGGATCTTTTAGCCATGCCCGATGCTAACGATGCTGCGGACGCGGACAGGAATGTCCGCGCCACACGATTCTTTGAGCAGACTGCGGCCATCACTCCGGGCGAGCGGGCAAGCGTGGTCGGGCAGATGGTCGGGGTGGCTGACAAACATAAGTTGACAACGGCTGGGATCTATTCGACGTCGGAGTCTCTGGAAGGGATATTCAACTCTCGCGGACTGGCTCGCTGGCATACGCAAACGCTGGCGGAAATTTCGATCACCATGCTGGGCGAAGATTCTTCCGGGTGGCAAAAATTGAATTCGCCAAACGTGCATAATCTCGATCCGGTGCAACTGGCGGAGACGGCGGCGCGCAAGGCGGTCGAGTCTGCTCATCCCCGCGAGATTCCACCGGGAAAGTACACCGTCGTTCTCGAGCCATCGGCCGCGCTGGATATCGTTGGTTTCATGTTCTGGGACTACAGCGGGATGGCGATTCTCGATCAGCGATCGTTTCTGAACGACCGCATTGGCACCAAGCTGTTTGGGGAAAACATCGACATCTGGGACGACGCGACGCATCCTTTGCAAGCGGGATCTCCCTTTGATGGCGAAGGCGTGCGGCGCGAGCGCGTGCAGTTGGTCGAAAACGGCGTGGTGAACCGCGTGGTGTATGCGCGAGGCACGGCCGCGAAAATGAAGAAGTCGGGGTACGCGAGCAAAGTTGGCCCCATCGAAGCGACGGGGCACGGTTTTCCACTGCCGAACGAAATGGGAGAAATGCCACAGAACATCGTTTTCGGCGCACCCGAGAACCCGCAGAGCGTCGAGCAGATGATCGCGTCGACCGAGCACGGCATCCTGGTCACGCGCCTGTGGTACATCCGCGAAGTCGATCCGTACGAAAAGATCGTGACGGGCATGACGCGCGACGGAACGTTCTTGATCGAAAACGGCAAGGTGCGAGGCGGACTGCGCAACTTCCGTTTCAATCAGAGTTTGATTGCGATGCTATCGAAGATCGAAGCGATGAGCGTTCCGGTACGCGCTTGCGGAGAGGAATCGTTTGACATGGTGGTGCCGGCGATGAAGGTGAAGGAGTTTAACTTTACGGAAGTGACAAGGTTTTAAGCGAGGCGCTGCGCTCCAGTGGCGAACTGGCTGAGCGAGCAAGGCGAGGAGGTTTTCCGTGTGACACCTGTCCTCGAAACAGAACGGTTGTGGTTGCGGCCACTCGAACTCTCCGACGCCGAGCAAATTCAGATTCTCTTCGCCCACTGGGAACTCGTGCAATTTCTGGCTGGCCGGGTGCCGTGGCCCTATCCACCCGACGGTGCCCTGACGTATTGTCGCGACATTGCTCTTCCCGCGGTCGAACGAGGAGAGGAATGGCACTGGACGTTAAGGCTCAAGAGCGATCCTTCCCGCGTGATCGGCACCATCAGTTTGAGGAGAGCGGAAAATCACAATCGCGGCTTCTGGCTCGGTTTGCCGTGGCAAGGGCAGCGCCTGATGAGCGAAGCTTGCGAATCGGTCACTGACTATTGGTTCGACGTCCTGAAGTTTCCTGTCCTCCGAGCTCCAAAGGCGATTGCCAACGAAGCCTCGCGCCGCATTTCTGAAAGGCAGGGGATGCGGATCGTGGCCACCGAAGAGCGAGACTTCGTTTCCGGCCGATTGCCGGCGGAAGTCTGGGAGATCACGGCCGAAGAGTGGCACGCGCACCAGCGGTCGAGGTGAGACCCGAAGCTGAAGACCGGGACAGATCCGGCGCCGTCGGTCCCGCGGTTCGGGAATTGCGCATCCACCCAAGCGAAATCGATTCGCGATGGGCGCGTGTAGCGCAGATTTCCGGCCTTTGTACCGTCTCCGTGGCCCTCGATTCGCCTCCTCCAGTCTGCCCTTAACGTACTTTCTTCCCTCGCCCGTAAGTCCCTGTACCACCGGCACTTCGCCGCCTTTGTTCCATGACTTCCGTAACTTTGCATTGCTGATGCCGGGGTGTACTCTCGCCCTGAAACGTGCACAGGGCTCGTTCTCTGGTTGTGCACGGAGCGAAGCGGAAGAAAGGTTGTAGCAACCGTGTCTGACACAACCAAAGAAACCGTTGCCGACGTGAGCAAGAGCCGCAAAGGTTACACCGGTGTGCAGGGTGCGCCGCGCTTTCCGATCAAACTTCCGGTCGAAATGAAATCGGGAGCCAGCGGAGAGTTGGTGGAGACCGAGAACATTTCGGCCAATGGCGTCCTGTTTCGCATGGATGCTGATGTGCCGGTGGGTTCGGCGGTCGATTTCACGATTTCGCTTCCGGCGGACGTAGTGGGCGCCGCGGCCGACGTGCAAGTGGATTGTCGCGGACGCGTAGTACGCAGTTTTGACGACGGTGGCCGGCGTGGTGTGGGCGTGGTCATCGACGAGTACCGATTTGAGCGCCGTTAGGGCGCTAGAGGAACCGGATGGGAAGCATTCCTGTCAGCGTGGACCAAGGCGAAGGCTTTCAGCCTGAGGATGGCAAAGGCACGATCCGCGTCATTGTGGCGGATACGCAAGCCATCTTTCGCGCCGGACTGCGTAAGATCTTCGCGCTCGAAGATGACATCCGCGTGGTGGGCCAGGCCGAAACCCTGCAGCAGACCATGGCCGCAATCCAGAAATTTTCCGCTGACATTCTGATTCTTGAAGCGGCGTTGGCCCCGAGTCCCGTCGACGCGGTTTCCGATCTGCTCCGGCAGAGCGCGAGTTGCCGCCTGGTGGTTGTGTTGCAGGAACCGGACCAGGAAATGACGCTCGAACTGTTCCGCCGCGGCGCACATGGCATCGTTTTCCGCGAAGTTGAACCGGAGATGCTGGTGGACTGCCTGCGCAAAGTTGCGCAGGGCGAGCCCTGGCTGGAAGCCCGCGCCATCGCCTGGGTACTGGACGCCTATCGCACGCAAGGATTGCGTCCGGCGGGGTCGCGCCCCAAAGTGCAGCTCACCCCCAAGGAATCGCTCATCGTTTCCTGCGTCACCCAGGGCATGAAGAACAAAGAGATTGCCCTGCGTGTGGGTACGACGGAGCAGGTGGTGAAGAACTACCTCCGCAAGGTGTATGACAAACTGGGTGTGGCCGATCGGCTCGAACTCGCGCTCTTTTGTCTGAATCATCGCGTGGTCGAGGGCGAGGCCAAGGCCAAAGCTGCTCAGCCGGCCAACGGCGCGGAAAGTCCCGCCGCGACACCTGCGGCTCCCAGCGCTGCGGCTGCCGCTGCTTCGGGATCATCCCGGTCCTGAGTCGTTCTCTAGTACAATTCTCGGTCGCAGGCTGATTCACTCTTCCAGGCTTCGTGTGTGTGGTCGAGGGTGGTTCAGACGCGCTATTTCTTCATCCCAGAGAGGCGGACTGTGAAAGGCGACGCGAAAGTTATTGCCATTCTGAACGAAGTGCTCAAAGCCGAGCTGACCGCGATCAATCAGTATTTCCTCCACGCGGAGATGTGCGAAAACTGGGGCTACGAGAAGCTGGCCAAGCACACGCGCAAGGAGTCGATCGAAGAGATGCAGCATGCCGAGAAGCTGATGGAGCGCATTCTGCTGCTCGACGGAGCTCCGAACATGACCGACTATTTCAAGATCAACATCGGGCAAAGCGTCAAACAGCAGCTCGAAAACGACCTGCAACTCGAGTACACGGCCGTGAAGCGCCTGAACGAAGGGATCAAGGCGAGTGTCGCGGCCGGCGACAACGGATCGCGCGAATTGCTGGAGAAGATCCTGGTCGACGAAGAGCATCACATCGACTATCTGGAAGGCCAGCTGCACGCCATCAAAGAGATGACCTACGAGAACTATCTGGCGCAGCAACTGGGCGAAGGGGACGAGAGCTAAAGGCCAGCAGCCAGTAGCCACGATTGGAATCGTGCAGCCACTCATTGGTTGCCTGTCAACTGCTAGAATCAAACAATCGCTTCTCACAGCGCCGGAGAGATGGCCGAGTGGCTGAAGGCGCACGCTTGGAAAGCGTGTTTACTCGAAAGGGTAACGTGGGTTCGAATCCCACTCTCTCCGCCAGTTTCTTGCTGATTCTAATGGACTTACGTGATGCGCTGACGTCCACTGACGTCCATTAACGCGCGATCGCCTGCTTCACTACTCTTCCATGCGCCTCCCGCATCGATTCCATCATGCCTCCGCCGTAGGTATTGAGCGTGGTCTGAATGGATGCGTGTCGCATGAGTTCCTTCTGCACCGTGAGCGCCTCGCCATTGTCTCCAAGCCATGCCCGGTAGGTATGACGAAGCGTATGCCAGCCGATCGGCCCTAAGCCCGCTTTGACTGCGAACGGACTCAGTTGGTTGTGCTGCATGTTCCAGGGTGTGTAGGGCTTTTCTCCTGCCATGTAGGGCGATGCGAACACGAAGTCCGAGTCGGCGGAAAACTCAGTCTTCCGTCTCCACTCGAAGATCACCTCCGCCAACGCTGGATCGAGTGGCAGGGGCGCTTCCGAGTACTCGGTCTTTACATCGTCCACACGACCAGAAACAACCGCCCGGCGAATATAGACGGACAGGTTTTGCCAATCAAAGTCGCTCCATTTCAGGGCAACCAGCTCCGAGCATCTCACCCCAGTGCAGAGGGCCAGGATCACCATCGTGCGACACGGTTCCCGGTCCACTGCGGCGACGAGGATGGAAAACTCCTCGGGCGTGAGAATCCGCGGTTTCCTTCTTCGCTTCGAACTGCCCTCGATTCGCACCAGAGACATCGGATTGCGGTCCGGGGGCAGGTACTCCCACAGCATGGCGCAATCGAAGATCCGATGCATGAGCCCTTTGATATGACCTCTCGTTTTGCTGGCCAATGGACGACGGCCCTTCTTGTCCAGAATTGTTTTGAGCCAATCGCGAACGGCCAACGGTTTTACCTGGGTCAGAGGAAATTCGCCCCACTTGGGACGAATGTGATTGTTGATGTAGGAAAGATATGCATGATTGGTCGAGAAACGCTTCGGGATCTCTTCCTGGACATATCTTTCAAGGACAACGCCAAATCTTTCATCTGGCACTGCTGGTTGGTCAGTGTTGACCTTCATTCTCAGGTACGCAACCTTCGAACACCGATCCACCGCAGACCTCGTTTGATATTCACTCGTTGTGCCGACGTCCTCTGACATCCGCTGGCCGGTCGTATTGCGCCAGCGGAATTGCCAGATTGCCGGACCTCGGGCGCGTTCTTTCAATTCAATCGTTCCATGTTGATATCTCGTCCTCACTGATTACCTTTCCTCAGAAGGACGCGAATGGCGTATCAATGCTAGCTGTTCTTCACGCCACCTGACAATGGCGGAAGCGGTGGATTTCCAGCGATAGCCGATTCGAAAGACCGGAATCTTCTTCGCCTCTGCAAGGCGCCGGCACTGCTCGGCCGAGCAGTCCAAGATCTTTGCGACCGCCTTCAATCCGATCGTTGGTTCGTACCCAGGTTTGTACCCGCTCCCAGATGGATCGGGCTCTTCTCGCAGCCCGATGCCGGGCACGATGGACAGTTGTGAATGTTGGCTGGTTGACATTGCATACTCCTACAACGGCTGCAGGTGGGACTTGCAGTTCCTCTTGCCCGGTTTTTATCCCGCTTTTCTTCTTCAGTCAAAGATGTTCTGCTCAACTAGCCAACGAGCGGAAAGCAGGTTCCAGGCGGAATCGCCAGGCTTTCCGGGAAAAGTCCTCAGGCTGCAACGCGTACGGCGCGGCGCAGTCTCCTTGGCTTTGTGAATCGCTTCAGTAAACACGTTATTACCGATTGCGGTTTGGCTGGACGTTGGGAAATTCTATGGGGCGTCGAGAGCGCTGGCGGGACGTAGCGCTACGCTTGCCTGGGTACAACGTAGTAATAGATCGCAAGATAATGGCACACACTTCCCGCCAACACGAACACGTGCCAGATAGCGTGACTATACGGTAGCCGCCGCCACGCATAGAATCCAACCCCTGCGATGTAGGCAGTTCCACCTGCAACCAGCCACAGGACTCCGGGTACTTGTACCGCAGACAACAAGGGCTTGAACGCGATCACCACGAGCAGTCCCATCGCGATGTAGAGCGGAGTCGAGATTTTCCGCACGTGCTCGAACCAGAGCACTTTCAAAAGCACGCCCAGAAAACAGAAGCCCCAGACGAGGCCGAAAAGCGTCCAGCCCCACCCGCCACGCAGGCTGACCAGCGTGACCGG
>JAIQFZ010000175.1 GCA_020073015.1 Terriglobia bacterium
AACAGAATGCGGTCGCCGTTGGGGGTGGAGGCCCACACCACGCCGGTATCGAGAATCCATCCGGTGATGGTCTTGCCTTCAATGTCTTCATCTTCGACGAAAGCGGGATCAGGGGTCTTCGCGTAGCCGAGCAGAGCTTCGACGTGCAGCCAGTTGCGGCTCCGTTCGAGCAGGATGACTTCTCGGCCGCGCTCGGCGTTGCCAAGCTTGCTGGAACTGCTGTCTGGCGAGAGGTAGATGAAAGCTTCGCGGACGAGGGCGCCGCGCTCGGCGGCGAGCAAGAAGGAATTCCCGAGGATGATTAGAGCAGCGGCGGCGAGCAAGTTTGTGGTCTTCACGGCTTTACTGATCTCCGGTTTCGAGGGTAGCACGCGAGGGAGTGCCGTGGCATGGCGTCCATGGAAACCGACGCAGCAATTGTTGATTGACGTTGACACCACAGCAACATGTGCTGTACACGATGGGTGCTCTTTTTCGTTGGATTTGCTTGGGGGCCGGAGAATGGAAGAGAAGCCGAAGTGGAATACCCTGCTCGAGCAGCGAATACAGCACGCGAACTCGAGGCTAAGTGCGCGGCGGAGGCAGTTGCTGGAGTCCATCCTGGAAAACGCGGAGGACACTTATTACCTTTCGTCCCGCAAACTGGCTCGGAAATACGGGGTGGACGCGGCGACGATCGTACGCACGATTCAGGTGCTGGGGTACGAGCAGTTCGCGGAGTTCGCATCGGATTTGCGTTCGCATTTCGTGACGCGGATCACGCCGTACCGAACGATGAAGTCGGCGACTCGGGAAGGACGGAGCGTAGAGGGCCACGTCCAGAACAGTCTGGAGATGGATCGCGCGAACTTTGAGGCGCTGCGCCAGAGTGTGTCGCCGGAGCGAGTGGTGGAGTTGGCACACAAGTTGATCAAAGCGCGGCAGATCGTGGTGGTGGGCATCGACCTGGCGTATTCTCCGGCATGGTTTTTGGCGTATAGCCTCTCATGGCTGGGACTGCGGGCGGAGGCACCGTTGGGAAGTTCGGGGAATCTGCATCACCGGATACGGGGGCTGGGCGCGGGAGACCTTGTGATAGCCATCAGCTTTGGGCGGTGTCTGCGTGACACGGTGGAGGCAGCGCGAGTCGCAAGAGAGCGGCGCGCCTGGACATTCGGGATCACCGACGCCAGCAACTCTCCCATCGCCACGGTTTGTCATGATCACTGGGTGATTTCGGTGACCAATCCCAGCTTCAATGGATCGTATGTTGCCCTGCTGGCGGCTCTGAATGCGCTGCTGGTGGCGTGCGCGCACGTGCGGTCACGACGCTCGTTGCAGCGTCTGCGAGAAATTGATCAGGAGGAAGCGGCGGCCGGACGCTGGTGCACGCCGGACCTCGCCGGGGAGAAAAAGCGTCCATGATGGCCGCGAACTCGGGACGACAGATTGTCGTCCGCGATCTTACGAGCTTTGACGATCTCCGCCAGTTGAAGGCGGTGGAGAAGGAAGTGTGGGGGATGGCGGATGAAGACAGCATTCCGCTGACCCTGGCGATTGCCTGCAAGGCAGCGGGTAACATTTTTGTGGGGGCCTTTGATAAGGACAAGCTGGTCGGGTTTGCGTTCGGCTTTCTGGGACGGGAACACGGGCAGACGACCATCCATTCGCACATGCTGGCGGTGCTCGATTCTTACCGGCACCTGGATCTGGGCTCGCGGCTGAAGCAGGCGCAACGGGAGCGGGCGCTGGCGATGGGAGTTCACGAGATGACGTGGACTTTCGATCCGCTGCAGAGCCGGAATGCGCATTTCAACTTTGCCAAGCTGGGCGTGGTTTCCGACACCTATAAAGTGGATTTCTACGGGCCGGAGACTTCCAGCATGCTGCATCGGAACGGGACGGACCGCTTGTGGGTGCGATGGGTGTTGAACTCGCAGCGGGTGCGGGATCGGCTGGCAGGGAAGAGTGCGCGCACGGAGACGCTGGATACGCTCAGGCTGCTGGCTCCTCTGGTGCGCTTCAACGGAGACGGACGTCCAGTGCGGGCCGATCTGGCGGATTCACTCAGCCGCCAACGTGTCAGCATTGAAATTCCGGGCGAAATTCTGGAAGTGGAACGTGCGGACATGGGACTGGCCCGAGAATGGCGCGAGACGACGCGCTGGGCGTTTCGAGAAGCAGTCAAGGCAGGATTTTTTGTAGCGGAATTTTGCCGGTCGATTCGAGGTCAGCAGGGGCCAGGAGCTTACCTGCTGCAGCGGGGGGCGGTGAGCGAACTGATGCCGGAAGTGTGAAAAGAAATGTTGTCGTGGTCAGCGACGTCTTCCACACAAAATCGAACTTTCCGGGAATGAAAACCTGTGGTCGTGGCTGCCTTGCGCGGGAGGAGTCCCGCGCCACACTTGCTACCGGGTCGCCAGCATTACGTGCTGGATACCTTTCACTGCCCTCATGTATTGCGCGCGTTCGAAGGCGGAAGGATCGGGGCAGTTCTTTTGGCTCATGCTGCCCTGCATCTGCTGAACGGATTCGTAATCGTGCGATTCCATCCACTGGCGGACACCCTGCTCGATCGCGCGCAGGTGGTTGATGCCGTTGCGCAGGAGGGTGGAGCAGAGCATGGTGGCGTTGGCGCCAACCATGAGCAGCTTGATGACGTCCTCGGCTCCGTGAATGCCGCTGGTGGCAGCCAGGCTGGCTTGGACGCGTCCGAAGAGGATGCCGACCCAGGTGAGCGGCAGGCGCATGGCTTGCGGTGTGCTCAACAGAACGCGCGGGTTGAGTTCGAGCGTTTCGAGATCGATGTCGGGCTGGTAGAAGCGATTAAAGAGGACCAAGCCATCGGCGCCGGCCGCATCGAGACGTTTGGCCATGTTGGCCATGTTGCTGAAGAACGGGCTGACCTTGACGGCGACCGGAATAGTCACGGCCGACTTCACGGCCTGCAGGATGTCGAGGTAGTGCTGTTCGACGTCGGCGGAGGTCATGTCAGGATCGGTGACAATCCAGTAGATATTGCACTCGAGGGCGTCGGCTCCGGCCTCTTGCATCTGGGTGGCGTACTGGATCCATCCGCCGACCGAACTGCCGTTGAGGCTGGCAATCACGGGAATCTTCACGGCCGCCTTCGCCTTGCGGATGTGGTCCAGGTATTCATCAGGCCCGAGGCGAAATTCGGACGGTTCCGGGAAGAAGCGGAGGCTTTCGGGATGGCTCTCGGTGCCTTCGCTGAGGTAGAAATCGAGCTCCAGACTTTCCTGGCGCAGTTGTTCCTCGAACAGCGAGTAGAGAACGATGGCAGAGGCTCCGGCATCTTCGAGGCGGCGAAGGTCGGCGATTTCCTGCGAAAGCGGCGAGGCGGCGGCAACGAGCGGAGTGCGAAGTTGCATTCCCAGATAGCGGGTGGTCAGGTCGAGCATAGCGTTCTCCTAGTTTTGTAGCGCCGGCATCCTGCCGGACAGCCGCCGAGACGGCGGCGCTACTTTTGCGGTACCGGCGTCTCCGCAGGCAGCGTGGACGGTTTGCGCGTGGCCAAATACTCGTAAAACTTGTAGCGCACCTCGGCATCGTGTTGCGCCTCAGCCCAGAGGCGCTTGGCGTCCTCGGGCTTGCTCTTGGTGAGCATCTTGAAACGCGTTTCCATGAGCATGTAGTCCTGCACTTTGCGGGTGGGCGTACGGGAATCGAGCACCAGCGGATTCTCATTGGCCAGCACGCGTTCGGGATTGTACCGGTAAAGCAGCCACTGGCCGGAATCGACCGCGACTTTCTGGTCCTGCAGGCCGGTGGTCATGTCGATGCCGTGGGCGATGCAATGGGCGTAGGCGATGATGATGCTGGGGCCGTCGTAGGCCTCGGCTTCCAGGAATGCCTTGAGGGTGTGCTCGTCCTTGGCGCCCATGGCAACGCTGGCCACATAGACGTTGCCGTAGGCCATAGCCATGAGGCCGAGGTCTTTCTTGCCGCCGGGTTTGCCGCCGGCGGCGAACTTTGCGACCGCGGCCCGCGGCGTCGCCTTCGATTGCTGTCCGCCGGTGTTGGAGTAAACCTCGGTATCGAGCACTAAGAGGTTGACGTTCTTGCCGCTGGCGAGCACGTGATCGAGGCCGCCGTAGCCGATGTCATAGGCCCATCCGTCGCCGCCGACGATCCAGACACTCTTCTTGACCAGCATGTCGGCGAGTACAAGGAGTTGCTTCGCTTCGGGCGTGGTGACCTGTTTGAGTTTTTCTTTCAGTTCGACGACGCGCTGGCGCTGCTCGTAGATGTCGGCTTCATCTTTTTGGGGTGAATTGAGCAATGAGTCTACGAATTCCTGACCGATGCTGCCTGAAACCCGCTTCAGCAGTTCGCGCGCAAATTCCGTTTGCTTGTCGATGGAGAGACGGAAGCCGAGTCCGAATTCTGCGTTGTCTTCAAAGAGTGAGTTCGACCAGGCGGGGCCGCGACCTTCGGCATTTTTCGCCCAGGGAGTCGTGGGCAAATTTCCGCCGTAGATCGAAGAGCATCCAGTAGCGTTGGCAACCAGGGCGCGATCGCCGAATAGCTGCGAGAGCAGCTTCAGGTAGGGCGTTTCACCGCAACCCGAGCATGCGCCTGAGAACTCGAACAAGGGCTCCTGCACTTGCTGCTGGCGGATGGTTCCAACTTTAATCTTGCGGCGGTCCAGTTCGGGAATCTTGAGGAAGAAATCCCAGTTGTCGCGTTCGGGCAAGCGCAACGGGGGCTGCGGCGCCATGTTGAGCGCTTTGAGACGCGTCTCCTGCTTGTTCTTGACGGGGCAAACGTCGACGCAGATCGCGCAACCGGTGCAATCTTCCGGCGCGACCTGGATGCTGTACTTCAAGCCAGCCCATTCTTTGTCGCGCGCTTCGGTGGACTTGAAGGTGGCGGGCGCACCGTCGAGTTGCCGGGAATCGAACACCTTGATGCGGATTACAGAGTGCGGACAGACCATGGCGCACTTCCCGCACTGGATGCAGATTTTCGTGTCCCATACCGGGATTTCCAGCGCCAGGTTGCGCTTCTCCCACTTGGCTGTCCCGGTGGGGAAAGTGCCGTCGACGGGGAAGACGCTGACCGGGAGTTCGTCGCCGCGATTTTCGTAAATCGTGCCCAGCACATTGCGATCGAAATCGGGCGCACTGGCGGGGAAAGGAGCGGGAATTTCTAGCGTGCTGGTGACTTGGGCCGGGACCGTTACTTCGTGCAAGTGCGCCAGCGTTTCGTCTACCGCCTTCATGTTCTTCTGGACGATCTCTTCGCCCTTCCTGCCGTAGGTGTCGCGGATGGACTTGCGAATGGCCTCGATGGCCTCATCCCCGGGCAGCACTTTTGAGATGGCAAAGAAGCAGACTTGCAGAATGGTGTTCATGCGGCTGCCCATGCCGGTGTCGCGCGCGACCTGGTAGCCGTCGATGACGAAGAAGCGGGCTTTTTTCGCGATTAGCTGCTGCTGCACGAGGCGCGGCAGCTTGTCCCAGATCTCTTCTGGGCCGAAGGGGCTGTTGAGCAGGAACGTGCCGCCATCGACCAGCGCGCTGAGCATGTCGTAGCGTTCGAGGAAAATCCACTGATGGCAGGCGATGAAGTTGGCCTTGGAAACCAGATACGTGGAGCGAATCGGCTTCGGCCCGAAGCGCAGGTGCGAAACCGTGACGGCGCCCGACTTCTTGGAGTCGTAGACGAAATAGCCTTGCGCGTAGTTATCGGTGTTTTCGCCGATGATCTTGATCGAGTTCTTGTTGGCGCCCACCGTGCCATCGGCGCCCAGGCCGTAGAACATGGCGCGAATGACACTGTCGGGCTCGGTGGAGAACGACGGATCGTAATCGAGGCTGGTGTGGCCGACGTCGTCGTGGATGCCGACCGTGAAGTGCGCTTTGGGCGAAGGCTGGCTGAGGTTATCGTAGGTGGCCTTCACCATCGCAGGGGTGAATTCCTTGGAGGACAGCCCGTAGCGGCCGCCCACCACTTGTCCAGATCGCTTGCCCTCGTGCAAGGCATTGACCACATCGAGATAGAGAGGTTCCCCGGCGGCTCCGGCTTCTTTGCAGCGGTCGAGAACGGCGATCTTCTTTACTGTGGCCGGAAGTGCGGCGAGGAAATGCTTCACCGAGAAGGGGCGATAGAGGCGTACCTTGAGCAATCCGACCTTCTCGCCGCGCGCAGTGAGCGCTTCGACGGTTTCATGGGCAGCTTCGGCTCCGGAGCCCATCATGACAATGACGCGCTCGGCATCGGGCGCACCCACGTAATCAAACAAGCGGTAGCCGCGGCCTACGACTTGCGCGAACTTGTCCATCACCGCCTGCACTTTTTCCGGGCACGCGTCATAGAACGGGTTGATGGTTTCGCGGATCTGGAAGAAAACGTCGGGGTTCTGGGCGGTGCCGCGCAGCACGGGGCGTTCGGGGGAAAGCGCGCGCTGGCGGTGTTCGAACACGCGATCCATGTTGATCAGGGCGCGCAGGTCGTCGTCGTGGAGCATTTCGATCTTGTTGACTTCGTGGGAGGTACGGAATCCGTCGAAGAAGTGGAGGAAGGGAATACGGGTTTCAAGCGAGGCCGCGTGCGCGATCAGGGCCAGGTCCATGGCCTCCTGCACCGAGTTCGAGCAAAGCATGGCGAAGCCGGTGGTGCGGCAGAACATGACATCGCTGTGGTCGCCGAAGATGGAGAGCGCATGCGTAGCGACGGTGCGCGCCGAAACATGGAAAGCCGTGGGCGTCAGTTCGCCGGCGATCTTATTCATATTTGGAATCATCAGCAGCAGGCCCTGCGAGGCGGTGAACGTCGTCGCCAGCGCTCCGGTCTGCAGCGCGCCGTGAACGGCACCGGAGGCGCCCCCTTCGCTCTGCATTTCGGTCACTTGTGGGACTGTGCCCCAGATGTTGACCAGACCCTCGGAGGCCCACTGATCTGCCCACTCACCCATGTTGGACGAAGGAGTGATGGGATAAATGGCGATAACTTCGTTGACGCGATACGCGACATGCGCGACCGCCTCGTTGGCGTCCATGGTCTTAAACTTGCGCTTCATGAGTTCCCCTTGTGACGTGGCGGCTGCGGTTGAGACGA
>JAIQFZ010000176.1 GCA_020073015.1 Terriglobia bacterium
GCAAAGGATTTCCTCGGCACGGTGGGATTGACCAGAGCTATTTCTGTTCCGGCGCTAAGCCCATCGACCGCTGCGCGACTCTCGGTCTCGGCCGTAACCTTGACCTCGCGTGCTTCGAAGACGCTCCCGTTTCTCACGTAGACAACACGCTTACTGTCATTCAGGAACACCGCCTGACGCGGCACGTAGAGGACGTCCTTTCGAGCCTCCCCCGCAATCACGAGGTGCACCGTGAATCCGGCACGAAGGCGCGGGTCTGAACCTGGCGGCAGCTGAACGGTAACTTCAAAGTGTCCGCCTTGCTCGTCTTCCCAGAAATTTCGGGCGGCCATCCCGCCCACGGTTTTCACCGTGCCGGCAAAAGAACTGCCGGGCAAGGCGTCCAGTTCGATTTCTGCAGCCTGCCCCACTTTCACGTTGCTCCGATCCCGCCCATTGAGTTTGGTCGACACCTCCATATCGGCCGGATCGAGCACGCGGGCGATGGTGGCGCCGGGATTCGTCTGGTCGCCTTCGCGGTAGTCCGGGACTGACATTCCTCCCCAAAAGAATCCGCCCGTCGAGTCCATGTTCCTTTCGATGGCGACCACGCCATCCATGGGCGCGCGCACTTTCATCTTCTCGATGTTCTGCTGCGCCTGGTCCATGGCCAGTTTTGCCTTGTGGCGCTTTTCTTCCGCGAGTCCGATGGTGGCCCGCCCCGAAACCGCGTGCGACTTGATGTCCTGTTCGAGTTGAGCGAGCGCGCGGCGCGCCTGATCGAGCGCCAGTTCGTTTTTCTTGGCGTCAATCGCGCTGGCCAGTTCGTTCTTGCCGACTTCCAACTCCGCCCGGTGCACATCGAAACGGGCTTTCAGCAGCGCGACCTTGTCGGTTGCCGCTTGCACGGCGGCATCCGCTTTCGCTTTGATAATCTCCTGGTCCGCCTGCTCGAGTTCCGACCGATTCTGCTCGAGTTTGAACTGCTGCTCGCTGGGATCGAATTCGATGACGACGTCGTCTTTCTTCACCCGCGCTCCGGTCCGGAGAAGATGCGTGATCTGGAGCGAGCCGCCGCCAATCTGCGGCGCGCCGAGCATAGTGGACCGGGTGGCACGTAGTTCGCCCGTGGCGTAGATATTGGGCTCAAGGTCTCCGCGCTTTACGCGGGCGACCGGAATGTCGCCGCTTTCGGAAGTGTGGGAGGTCCATCGCCCCGCGCCCGCCATGGCAAGAAGGCCCACCCCCAGCAGGAGGCCGAGCACCAACCAGACTTTGCGCGAGCCGCTCATGACGACAGTCCTCACTCCTTTGCGAATGGATCTTCCAGGGCCACGTGTTCTCCAGCCTGCAAGCCCTTGGCGACAAGAATCCGATCGCCACTGCGGCGGCTTTCTTCGATTGCACGCTCCTCAAATTTCGAGCCGTGCAGTACGTAGACCACCGTGCGTCCGGACTTTTGAAACGAAGACTGCACGGGAATGGTAAGTGCGTTAGCGACCTTGTCGACGACCACGCTGAGTTGTGCGCTCATGCCCGGCTTCAGGCGGGCGTCGCCCGAATCAAGAAGAACCTGGACGTTGAAATTCTTCGGAAAGGGCCAGCCAGCGGAAAAATCCGTGGTCGCAATCGCGCTGATCAGGTCGATATGACCGGTAAACTGCCGGTCCGGAATCGCATCCAACTGCACATTCACGGCCTGGCCAATCTGCAGTCTCCCGCGCTCGGTTTCGTCCACGCGGGCGGCAGCGCGAATCGTCGAGAGATCGGGTATCTCGGCCATCGGCGCGCCCGGCCAAGCCCGGGCACCCGCCTTGAAGGCGTCGACATTTCCGTCATGCCAAACCTGCAAGAGCGAAACCATGCCATCGGCCGGCGCCCTCAGCGTCATTTCGCTGAGAGCGCGTTCCACACGCTGCAGGTCGAAAACGGCTTTTTTGCTGGCCTGTGTTTTGTTTTCGATCGCGGCCTTGCTTGCGGCGCGGTCCGATTTCTGCTTCTGTTCCGCTTCCCGCAATTTCTGCTCGGCATCGGTGACCTTCAAGCGAGCCTTTTCGCCATCGATGGCCGAGACGATCTCCTGCTTGCCGGCTTCGAGCTTGGCCGACTCTACGTCGTACTTGGCTTTCATAACGGCAGTGACATCTTCCTCTTCCGTTAGTCGAGCCTGGGCGCGGGCCTGGTCGATTTCCGCCTGCGCGGACTTCAGCGCCGACTTGTACTGGGCAAGATCCTGTTCGGCGCGAGTTTTGTCGAACTCAACCACGGGATCTCCCTTCTTGACATGGGCGCCGTCGTCGGCCATCTTGACCACCAGGAGATCGCCCGCCTCGGCCGGAGCGGAAATCGCGAGGGACCGAAGAGCTTTCACTTCGCCGCGCAGACGCAGTGAATCGATGAATTCGCTGCGCTTCACTTCCGCCGTTGGGGTTGCCGGAGGGCGATTGATCAAGCGGACCGCGCCCAGTAGCGCCCCGCCCCCCAGCAGCAGGAACAGCACGGTGAGCAACACTGGACGCCGGTGCCACAATTGCTGAAGTCTGGCTTTCATTGTTTTATGCTCGGCCTTGCGCTCGCTGCCTGGCCAGTCTTATCGCTCAGAACATCCACTGCCGCAGAAAGATCAGGCATGAGCCTGGCGTCGCTGCCCTGAATCGAAAAGGTTGCGGAAAAAGTTCGGACCTTGGCCGAGAAATCCCCGCCGCGGCCAACCGGCGCAATCTGCTCAAGTCTGCCCGGCAGTACAAGCTCGGGATACGCATCCAATCGCACTTTCGCAGCCTGGCCGATCTGCAGGCCCAGCAGGTCCTGCTGATTGACCGGAACCTGCACCTGCATGCCCGAGGGGTTCACCACTCGCATGAAGGGAACGCCCGGCCGCACCTGATCGCCCTCCTGAACCTCGCCAATTCTTCCGTTCTTCCAAATCGTGTTCAGCACCACGACACCATCCAGCGGCGCCCGGATCTGCATCAACTCTGCGTTGGTCTGGGCATTTTGCATAGTTCGTCGGGTGCGGTCGCGCTGGATTTCGAGAATGCGCGTGGCCGCTTGCGCGGCACTCCGCTTCAGATCGAAGGTTTCCTTCAGTTGCGCGAGGGTGGCCTTGGCCTGGTCCAGACTGAGCTGCGCCTTCTCGACGTCGATGCGCGACATGAGTTCGACTTTCTTGATTTCGAGTTCCGCATTCTTCAGATCGCTGCCGGCCTGGTGGAGTTCGGTCTCGTCTTTTGCTCGCGCCGCACTCTCCTTGGCCTGCTGTTCGGAGACCTGGCCGACCAGCTTGTTGTATTCCGCTTGCTTGTCGAGGAAGTCGCGCACTTGTGCTTGCCGGTCGAATTCGACCAGCAGATCACCGCGCTTAACGTGGCTTCCAGCCGGCACAAGCTTCGTGATCGTGAGTGAGGCCACCTGCTGTCCAAACAATACCGGCGCCAAAATTGCTCGCGATTCGATAGCCTCGGTCGTTCCCTTAAGACGCAAGGTCCGAGCAGCCGCGGGTTGCTGGGTGGAAATCGGTGCTCCATTCTGCACCACGCCAGACTTGCGGGCGATGAGAAATGCGAGACCCAGCAGAAGCAAGAGGGAGGCAACCGCCACAAGCCCGGCCTTAAACCGAAGCCCAAAGCGCGGCCCGTTCTTGGGAGGGCGTTCAGTAACCAAGTCCGGCTGGGCCTTGGGTGGATCGATCACGACCACTCTCTCACTGGACGATTGCATAACCTAGAGAACGATGGGCCCGGTTCAAATTGCGTAACAACTGGAGCAATGAGTGTGCCCCCATTATCATCTGCCAAAGTGCCTATTCCAAACAGAAAAGTGGCTTTGGGGGCTCTTAGCGGAATTCGAGATTGCCAGGTGAGTGTTCATGATGCGATACACTTCTGGCGCACAAACCTAGACCGCAACTCACGTACGAGAGACCCATAGATCCCCAAGCCCGCTTTGCCTCTCAACCACGCCCCACCAGACGCCGAATTCTATTGTTGAGTAATCTAAAGTGATAGCTTATATTTCTCATATGCGATTTATCCAAAGAAGACTGGCAAGCGTGCTGCTGGACGCAGCTCGACATTTTCCGGCGGTCGTTGTGACAGGGCCCCGCCGTGCTGGCAAAACCACCCTTCTCCGCAAGCTGTTCCCGAAAGCTCGCTACGTACTGCTGGAAGACCCCGACATTCAGGGTCGGGTACGCAGCGATCCGCGTGCATTTCTTGACGAGCTGCGACCGCCGGTTGTCTTCGACGAGATCCAAAATGCCCCTGAGCTGCTCGACTATGTCCGCACCGTTATCGACATGGGACCCCGTCGCATGGGTCAATGGCTGTTCACGGGTTCCCAGGAAGCTCCCCTCATGCGTGGAATCAGCGAATCGATGGCCGGTCGGGCGGCCATCCTTCAGCTCTTGCCCTTCAGCCTTGCGGAAACCGAGAAAGTAAACCTGCTGCACGGGGGATTCCCAGAGGTGCTCGCTCGCCCCAAGGCTCGCAGCCTTTGGTTCGCTTCCTACATGCAAACGTACTTGGAGAGAGATGTCCGGGCGATTACAAACGTACGGGACTTGGTCACGTTTCGCCGCTTTCTCGCTCTTCTGGCCAGTCGTCACGGCCAAGTTCTGAACAGGACCGATCTTGCTGCGCCCCTCGGGGTCTCGGTTCCCACGATTGGCGAGTGGCTGCACATCCTCGAAATGACAGGCCAAATCATTCTCGTGCCGCCGTATTTCGAAAACTTCGGAAAGAGGCTCATCAAGTCGCCGAAAGTGTACTTGGGCGATTCCGGCCTCGCCTGCTACCTGCTGGGCCTGACATCGTCGGCGGAGCTGGAGCGATCTCCCTTCCTAGGGGCTTTATTCGAAGGCTTCGTCGCAGCAGAAATACTCAAGAGCCAGGCTGATAGTGGAATGCGCAAGGAACTCTATTATTTCCGTGATCAGCAAGGTCTGGAGGTGGACTTCCTCCTACCGCGCCCTAACACCAAACTGTGGCTAGTCGAAACCAAGGCCGCAAAGACCGTTCGGCCACCCATGGCATCGTCGTTAACTGCTTTGCAGCGGGTCCTGCAGAAGCGGTCGGCGCGGTTGATCGTGGTCCATCGAAGGTCTCGATCACAAGTGCCCACGGCAGCGATCGCCAGGGGGGTGGAGGCTCTCGACGTCGCCCAATTCGTCCGGGAACTTGTTCGTACCAAATGATCTGGGGGCCGCACCCTTTTCGGCCTGCCTCTACGCTCTCGCCATGGTTGCTTCCGGGTGGTCAGACGTACACCGACCCCAAAACTTGGTTCTGACCGGAAAGTGTCAGGTAGCTGTTGGGTCAAGGGGCGACTGATCGGCCCGTCAGTCATCCATTCTGGTGGATCCTTTTCCCCCATTGCACCACCAATGTGTTGCTTGAATATTGTCCGGATGGTCGTCTCTCCACGGTGCGATCTGTAAAGCTGTTGAAAATGATTGTCTGACAAAAGGAGGTGAACTGATCAGACCGTGCGTCCCATCGCACGTAGCCTACGAGGTAGGGCGGAGAGGTAACAATCCGTCCGAAGCCCCTCGAACAATGCACCTACAGCCGCAAGGCTGACACCGGAACCGTGAGGGGACGGTGTATCTGCCAGCATGAGGCGGAGACGGGCTAGGCTTGATAGTACGGTCAGAATACACAAACGCTCGTAAGCGTCGTTAGACGAAGAGAGCCTAACATGCTGCGTGGCTCTTCTTGCTGTGGGTACTGGGAGTCATGGAATCCCCGTCATGGGCAATCAACACAGCCGGCGCAGAGAGCGGACCTAACCTATCGTGTCGTTTTCGACGGAACAGAGTAATTCCGTATCGCTCCCTCATAGAGGGAAGGCTCATCGCAAGATGAATCGATGGCGGTGCGGAAAGAAGATCAGGGAGGAAGCGAAGGCTTCTCTGTAATCGAGGAGATATCGGTTGCGTCAGTTCCAATCGACCACATCACCGAACGCGAAAGCGGGCAGACTTCCCTGTGGTACTTCACGCGAGAGAACTGGGCTAATCGGCTCATGAGGCAAAGCAGATGACGATGGCGCAAGCTGTTGGTGCGGTCTCAAGCGAAGCGGCACAGTGGTATGCCATTGACTGGCACACCACCCACCGTAACGTTCGCCGACTCCAAGTACGTATCGCGCAGGCGACGAAAGAAGGCAGATGGGGCAAGGTGCGCGCCTTGCAACGCCTGCTGACTCACTCGTACAGCGGCAAAGTTCTTGCCGTGCGCCGAGTGACAGAAAACAACGGCAAGAAAACCCCCGGTGTGGACCAGGAAATCTGGGACACGCCAGAGAAGAAAAAGCAGGCAGTTTATGAACTCAAGCGCAGGGGCTACCAACCTCAGCCCCTACGGCGTGTCTACATCCCGAAATCGGACGGCAGAACGTTGCGCCCGCTCGGAATCCCAACGATGAAGGACAGAGCGATGCAAGTACTTTACTTGCTCGCACTGGATCCTATCGCCGAAACCACCGCTGATCGAAACTCATATGGATTCCGTCAGCAGAGGTCCTGCGCGGATGCGATCGAACAGGTCTTTAAGGCACTGAGGGCCGCAAGCACGCAGTGGATTCTGGAAGGCGACATCAGAAGCTGCTTCGACAAAACGACAAAGAGCAGACCTTCAAGTGGTTGCAGACTGCCTACGAGGATCATGCCGTGTGGATGTCGTATCTCGCTGTCGATCCCGTATTCGATCGCTTTCGCTCGGAACAGCGTTTCCAGGATTTGTTGCGGCGTCTCCGCCTACTGCCCTGACAGGTCGAAAATCAAGCGCCGATTACAATTTGATGAAGGGGTCGGTCGACGAAGGCGGGGCGCACCATTCCTACTCTTTCCACAGCTTTTCCCAATTCCAGATCCCGGACGTCACCTTAATCGGCAACGGGAATCCGAGCTGATGCGCGAGCATACACACCTGCCCGCGATGGTGGGCTTCGTGAGAAAGCATGTAGCACAGCATTTCCGGGCCAACCGGCCAAGGCCGAGCCCAGCCGTCTCTCAG
>JAIQFZ010000177.1 GCA_020073015.1 Terriglobia bacterium
ACCTTAGTACTCGACACGGTCGTAACCGGGCATTGGCTTACGAATCGTTGACTTGAGTTACAGGACAAGGTACTTTCGCGTTATCTCTCCTTTTGGCGAAGGACGCACGCTTGGCGCGGAAAATACTGCTGGCCGATGACAGTGTGACCGCCCAGAACATGGGGCGAAAGATCCTGGGCGACGCCGGGTACGACGTCCTCACGGTCAACAACGGGTCTGCCGCCCTGAAGCGAGTGGCGGAACAGAAGCCGGACTTGATCGTGCTCGACGTGTATATGCCCGGCTACAGCGGGCTGGAAGTCTGCCAGCGTCTGAAAGAATCGCCCGACACCGAGCACATCCCCGTTCTGCTGACCGTCGGCAAGCTGGAACCATTCAAGCCCGAAGAAGCGCGTCGGGTGCGGGCGGACGCCTACATTATCAAACCCTTCGAAGCGAGCGAACTGTTGAGCGCCCTGACGCGCATGGAAGACCGGATGGTTCCGGGACAAAGCGGGGTCAGCAGGCGATCGGAAAGCGAGGGAGACGCAGACACGGGCTGGAAGAACCGGCTGCGTTTTCCGTCGAAGAAAAAGAAGGAAGAACCCGAGCCGGAACCGGACGCGGATTTTGCGACTGGGTTGAACTTCCGCGATTTCCGGCGCGCGAAGAGCAAGGCCCCACGTGCCGCGACGGGAAAGACCGCACCAGTTCCCATGGAACCGAGCGTGGTTCCCGATATCCCGCGCGACATTACGCCGGAGGAATTGGATGCGCTGAGTGCGCTGGCCGCGAAGCTGGATGGGCCCGCGTCGGCAACCGAAGAAACGGTTGCGCCGGTGGTGGAGAAGGCCGCCCCAGTTGAGCCCAAGGCTGAATTTGAGGTAGCCGCGCCGGCCGGAGAAGAAAAGAACGCCGGCGAGGTTGCAACTGCTCCCGTGGAGGTGCCGGGCGAGCCGGAAAGATCGGCGACGAATGCGGTCGCGGAGGCGAGCGCTGCCGTGATTGCGCCGGAGCCGGCGGCCGCGAGCGAGGTAAAACCGGCGGAGAGCGTGCATGTCGAAACTCTTGCCGCCGAGCCTGCTCCCGTGGACCGCGAAGATGAACCGGTCTTTGCTACCGCGGCGAGCGCGGTAGAGCCGGTTCCGCAGGAAGAAAAGATTGAAGTCCAAGAAGTCGCGGCTGCCAGCGGTGAGGCGGCGGCTACGGCGAATCCGCAAGAGGCGGTCGCGATCCAGGCGAAGGCGGAAGAACAAAAGCCGGATGAACCGAAGGTTGAAGAAGCGTCCAAGGTGGTGGAAGCGGCCGGCGCGGAGGAGCCCCAGTCGGCTGAACCAGCATCGAAGATCGAGGAAACACCGAAGGTGGAAGAGCCCAGTGAGGCGGTCCCCGTCGCCGCGGCTGTGGACGAGGCAGGGACTGGTCCGGCGCCGAGCGAAGAGGAGTTGGCGGAGGCACTACGGCTGCTGACACCGGCGCTCGGGCATACCGATCCATCGTCGATGCCCACGCGAGAGGCCCTGGTGGCTGCCGGCGCGGTGCTGGCCGAACAGGTTGCACGAAATGCCTCGGAGGGTCCACGGTGGGTGGCAACCGCGGTGGCCGTGAGTCCAGAGGAAGCGGCCCTTTCGCTGGAGACGGATATGTTCCGGACGCTGGCGGGGACGGCAGCAAAGCGGAGCGATTCGGTCGCGACTGCTGCCATGAGCCCGGTGACGGTAGAGAGTGCGGCTGCCCCTGACGTGAAAGCGGAAACGATGGCGCCAGTTCCGGCCCCGGCTAGCGAAGCAGCTGCGCTCAGCGTCGAAGCGGTCGAGGCCGAGCCGAAGGATTCGCCCACCCATACTCCGCCCACCCAGGTCGCAGCGGAGGCGGCGGAAGAGCCCGCGGCGGCGACCTTTGCGGATGCGGTGCAGCACGATGAGGTCGAGGTTGTTTCTGCGCAACCGGGCACAGCGCCCGTAAGCGAAGCGGCGGTTCCGGCGGAGGAAGCAGGGCCTCGGGTCGTCGAGACGAGGGAAGTTCCAACTTCGGAAGCGGCGGGAGACGAGGACGCTATGGCGAAGGAACGCGCAAAGACCGGAAAATCGAATTGGCACCAGATCAGGACAGGAACTGCGGCTGGGACGCCCGATGTTGTCGAGGCGGCGAAGCAGGCCGAGCCTGCTGCAGAAGCTCCGAAAGCCATGGCGGCTGCCGCGGCGGCGGAGAGCGCGGGGGCCTCCCCGGGCGCGCCCGATCCAAACGCGATTGCCAGCATCGTGGACAGTGTGCTGGCCGATCTTCGCCCGAGGATCGTGGAAGAGATTGCCAGGAAGCTGGCGAAGAGAGATTGAAGCCGCGCCAGCCCAAATCACACGTGAAAACTCGTTCACCGCGGCGACACAGAGCCACGGAGAAAATCAGATAGATCGCGCCCTTTCTGGTTTCGGCGATCCCATGTTTCGAAGACGACTGGCTCACCCGGGCCGATTTGACACCCCCTCCCCGCGGGTGTACATTCCGCTCGAAAGACGTTTACCGCTTCTCTCAGCAACTTTTCTCTCCTAACAGACAACCTCTTTCGGTTCACAGAAAGGAGGAAAGGATATGGCAAAGCGATTCGCCATAGCAGTGGCGGTGGTGTGTCTCTGCAGCCCCTTCGCGTTCGGGCAGGCGCAGAAGACCACCGATCAACCCAGCAAATACATCTGGTACGAGACCGCCAAGATCAACAGCGGCAAGTACGAGCTCTTCAACAAAGTCATGGCGCAGTACCGCGAGGCCACGACAAGCACGGCGCCCGAGGTGTACTGGATCGCGGGCTCGCCCATTACCGGCGACTCCGACCGCGTCACCTTCGTTACTTTCCACGACAACATGGCCTCCGTCGAGAAGACCATGACCGCCTTCGAAAAGATCGAGCAGGCCATCACTCTCAAGAACGCGAGCTTCTACGCGCAAGCCGCCGAAGCCGAAGCCGGCTCGCACTGGGTGCTGGCCGAGTACAGCAAGGAGCTTTCCTACCGGCCGGACATGGTCCCCATGGCCAATACCACCTGGTGGGCGAGCACCCTGTTCAACCTCAAACCCGGATGCGAATTTGAGTTCGCGGACTTGGTCAAGCAGGTGACCGACGTGCACAAGAAGGCCGGCGACAACGAGCACTGGATTGCCTACGACATCCGCGCCGGCTATCCCGGACCCTCGGTTCTTTTTGTGACCACCATGCGCTCCCTCGCCGATCTGGACCAGGAACCGCCCGCGGCCTCCAGGGAACAGTTCGAGAGCCCGCCCATGCGGCAGATGTTCCAGAAGATCGGCAAGGAGTGCGTCTCGCACATTGAGAGCATCTACTCCCGAGTGGCGCCCCAACTCAGCCGCGTGCCGCAGTCGCTGATTGCTGCCAACCCGGATTTCTGGACCATCAAAGAGGAGGCGCCGGCCGTGGCCACCAAGAAAGGCAAGCCGAAGAAGGAGGCTGTCGTACCGGCTGCCCTCAAGGAGAAGGAGAAACAGTAAAAGTCAGCTGTCTCACAACGATGGACGATCGGAAGGGCGCGAGCGATCGCGCCCCTTATTTTGTGCTCCCCGACTCCCCCGGTACCAAGCAGTCAAGAGGTCGCGAGACAAAAGTGCCCTCGCCGCACTCCTGTAGAATTGAATCAACCACATGGAAGCCGCTCGCATCCGCAATTTCGCGATCATCGCGCACATTGACCACGGCAAATCCACGCTGGCCGACCGTCTGCTGGAGCTGACCGGGTCGCTGGCCATGCGCGAAATGCAGGAGCAGGTGCTCGACTCCATGGACCTGGAGCGCGAGCGCGGCATCACCATCAAGGCGCACGCCGTCCGCATGATCTATCCCGCGCACGACGGCCAGACTTACCAGCTCAACCTGATCGACACGCCCGGGCACGTGGATTTTTCCTACGAGGTGTCGCGCTCGCTCGCCGCGTGTGAGGGCGCGCTGCTCGTGGTCGATGCTTCGCAGGGGGTAGAAGCGCAGACGCTGGCGAACTCGTATCTCGCCATCAATCATGGCCTCGAAATCATTCCCGTCATCAACAAGATTGACCTGCAGAGCGCCGACATCCCGCGCACCAAAGAGATGATCGAGGGTGCGGTGGGGCTCGACGCCTCGGATGCCCTGTTGATCAGCGCGAAGACTGGCCAGGGTGTGCCCGATGTGCTCGAGGCAATTGTGAAGCGCATCCCTCCGCCGAAGGGGTCGCCGGATCACCAACTGCAGGCGCTGCTGTTTGATTCGTGGTTCGATCCCTATCGCGGCGTGGTGGTGCTGGCCCGCGTCTTCGAAGGCACGCTGCGCAAGGGTCAGAAGATCCGGTTCTGGTGGAACAACCGTGTATTTCAGGTGGAAACACTCGGCGTGCTAACGCCCAAGCCCGTAGAGGTCGAGGAGTTGGTAGCAGGCGAGGTCGGCTTCCTGATGGCCAACATCAAGAACGTAGCCGACACCAAGATTGGCGACACCATCACCGATGAAGACCGCCCGGCCATCGAGCCGCTGCCCGGCTTTGAAGAAATCAAGCCGATGGTGTTCGCGGGCCTCTACACCGTGGACGCGCACGAGCACACGCAGCTGCGCGAGGCGCTCGAAAAACTTCGCCTGAACGATTCGTCGTTCTTCTTCGAGCCTGAAAGTTCGGCGGCCCTGGGATTCGGCTTCCGATGCGGCTTTCTGGGCCTCCTGCACATGGAGATCATCCAAGAGCGCCTGGAGCGCGAGTACAACCTCGACCTGATTACGACCGCGCCCGGCGTGCGCTACTTGATCCATAAGACGGATGGGGAAGTCATCGAGGTGGATAACCCGTCGCGCTGGCCGGACACAAGCGAGATAGCCAAGGTGGAAGAGCCGGTAATTCTGGCCGTCATTCTGACCAACGAAGAATATGTGGGCGGCATTCTGAAGCTGGTGGAAGAAAAGCGCGGCAAGCAGAAGAGCTTCGAGTATGTCAGCTCGTCGCGCGTGATGCTGCAGTACGAACTGCCGCTGAACGAGATCGTGCTGGATTTTTATGACCGGCTGAAATCGGTGTCGCGCGGCTACGCGTCGCTCGACTATCACCTGGCGGGCACCTGGGAGTCGCCGATGGCGAAGCTCGACATCATGGTGGCGGGCGAGCCGGTGGACGCGCTCTCGACCATCATCCATCGCGACTTCGCCTACGAACGCGGACGGGCCCTGGCGGCGAAGATGAAGGAGCTGATTCCGCGGCAGATGTTCGAGGTGGCGATCCAGGCGGCGATCGGGGCCAAGATCATCGCGCGCGAAACGGTTCCGGCCATCCGCAAGAACGTGCTCGCCAAGTGCTACGGCGGCGACATCACGCGCAAAAGAAAACTGCTCGAGAAGCAGAAGGAAGGCAAGAAGCGGATGAAGCGCATCGGGCGCGTGGACATTCCGCAGGAAGCGTTCCTGGCCGTGCTGAAAGTGGGCGAGGGGAGCGGCTAGGATTCAGGCCCTCGAAGGACCATCAAAACAGGCCCCCGGGGGGGGGGACGTCTACACAACCTCCCGCCCCAGAGTCTGCGGGTCAACGTCGCTTGAGCGAACTTGAGTACGCGGGACACAGTGTCTGATAACCGCAACTCTTACAAAACGGATTTATACGTGCCGGAAACTCGGGGCCATTAGCAGACTGCAGGGCGGTTTCGACGATGCTGAAAGCCTTATTGAGCAAAGCTCGGTCAATCTCCGCCTCAAGCAGCATGCCGGTGTCGAAAATATAAATACCCATAGCCTTCGTTGACGAGCGAAACTGAGCAGGGAGTCCCGCGTAGTAGATCAGACATTGAAGGAATCTCTCGGCGGGGTCATCTACTCTAACCTCAACATC
The DNA here is from genome assembly GCA_020073015.1 of Terriglobia bacterium. GTDB lineage: Bacteria > Acidobacteriota > Terriglobia > Terriglobales > Acidobacteriaceae > Acidiflorens. The sequence continues at coordinate 5,826 of JAIQFZ010000177.1, forward strand.
GTTCAACTTGAACTCGAGAATGCCATACGCAGTAGGAGACCCCGGAATCTCATAGATCAGGTCGGCTTGTCCAACAAAAGATGTTTCACTTATTCGCGCCTTGCAAGCGACCTCTAGGGCTGCCGCCCTAAGAGTCGCGGCCTTCGAGTAAGCGAACAGCTGCAATGCCGCTAAGGCCCTGTTCTCCCCTTGAAGATCGTCTTTCCACTCCGAAGCGTGAGGCGCCAACTTGTGGTACGCCTTTAGCAAGAGCTGATATGGTTCAGCATTTGCCGGTGAGCGGTAATACTCCCGGATGATGTGGTGGAGCAAACGACCCGCTTGGACGTCAATGTGCCCGGGTTCGAAGAGGGAATGCTGGTCGCTTAGCCAGCGTACCTTGTATTCGAGCGGGCATCTTCTTAGGCTCTTGAGGCGGGAGTACGACCACGTGTGTTCCGCACCGCCCTCAAAAAGGTCTAGTTGGCCCTCGGAATCATGCCCAGTGCTCACCGTACCTCTCTCCTTCCGCCCTAGGATTCTTTCTTTGCACGAAGACTTAAAAAGTCTCTAAATGCATTTTCAATGCGGTCAGCCTCCTTCTTGTCCGTGTTGAGCTTCTCTCGAACGAGCGGAGAAACGTATATTCTTGATTTTTTCGTGAGGTTCTCGAATTCCTGACATAGCGACGCCACCACACCTGACAGATCGGTCAGAATTCTATAGTGCCCATCCGGGTCACGAACATACAACGCGGGTAGCATGTCGTGCGTCTTGCCAATTTTCGGTACGTCGAAGAGCACGTCGCTATCGGCCAAATCGTACCCGAGTTCCTTGCTCATTTTTTCAAGCATTTCCAGACGGACGGACTCCAATTCACCGAAATTGCGTTTCGTAAGCCACGTGTGTATGACCGCAGTATCGGAGCCCGGACGTCCAGAAAATGTGAGAAACCTCCGGTACACCCGCCTACTGCCATTAAGCAGTCCCTTCAGAGGGTTTGAGACTCTACGACTAGATCTCGCCGTCGCATCGTCAAACAGTTTGGAGAGATGGACTAATGCCTCAATGTCAGAGAAGCCGGTTGGCCTTGCCCCCTGGGGTGAGACAAACAGTTAAGAGATAGTTTGCCGTTCGCTGAGAAATGCTCGACCGGCAAAGCGAGTTTACTGCATGCTGCCCC
>JAIQFZ010000035.1 GCA_020073015.1 Terriglobia bacterium
CTATACCCCTGTCTACGCTTCACTGAGTTCCTCGCGGTATCAGCGCAAGACTCGGGGCCGAGCGGATCGCTAATCCTTTCTCGTAAGAATTTTGCATTCTCTGCTTCATACCGGTTTATCCCGGCGCACAAATATCGCCTTTACACCAACAACCCCGTCGTTGGTGTAATCGCCTGAAGTTCATATTCTGAGGTCACTGGTGGAGATGTGGTTCGCCAGACTGCCACGGCTGTGTTCCGGCCTGAGCTTTTTCGTGTCCATCCAGCCGCTTGAGGTAGGGAAAGAATGGAGACACTTCGAACGGCATCTTCTCCGATGCCGATAGCAGGGGCACGGGTTTGCTTTTGATCATCTCAATCCGGTCCGACCAGGGATCGACCTTGATTCGCGAGCCGAGCGGCAAGGCGGAAATTTGGTCCAGCCGATCCATCTGCAGATGCTTGGGAGAGTTGGCCAGCGTCTGCATCCCGACCAGATGACTGCCCCCGAAGTCGTTGCTGAAGGTCCCACGCAGCAGGTTCGGCAATTGCGGAGAGCGAGTTTCCAGAGCTTCCAGGAAGAGTGCAGCATTCGCGAACTGGTCTTTATACGGCGACTTCGAAAACAGCTCCAGACCTTTTTTGTCGGCGGCGGCTTCTTCCGCGGGATCGAAACGGAAGTCAAAGTGAGCAAAGGTCTCCAGATCCGAGAACGGCAAGCTGAAGCCCGACAAGTATCCGTCGCCGAGGGAGTGGTGCAAAACGATGTGGGCCAGTTCGTGCGCCAGCACGGCGGCCAGGGTGGTCTCATCGGGTAGCACATCGAGAAGCCCGCGGCTAAGAACGATGGTTCGGCCGATGACGAACGACTCGAGTGGCGTTGTCAGCAGCACGCGGCAACGAACCCCAGCGATGTCGAGGTCGTTGGTAACCAACAGATTATTTGTGACGGTCTGCAAGATCTCGTCGACTTCGCCGTCTGCAGCCATGAGTCCGGCAACCTGCAACCGCTCCACCACATCGTCTTCCGCCGTATAGGTTGTCTTCCCCAGCGTGTAAGCCGGGCTCAGGTCCTGGGAAGCCTCGTGCCGCTTGGGGTCGACCCACGTCGGTGCGTCGGTCAGAGGTTTGGCAAACTCCCGGTGGTCCCCGGCGTGTTCCAAGTCGTAGCCCCAGATGCGAGTCTGAGCTTTAAACCAGAGACCGTGGCTCGAGGGATCGTGAGGGTCCGACTCTTCGGTGTAAACGTAGGCCGGCATCCACATGATGCTCAGGGTGTTCAGCCGCCAACTGTCGAAGTGAAACGCGCGCTTCGAAAACGCCTTCGAGGTGTACGTTCCGGTGAAGCGCACAATGTTGAAGTCCCGATCTTCCACCCAGATCCGGCCGACAAACCCACGATTCCCGGAAACCTCCCGGGGTTTTACGTCGATGGCGGCGCAGCGCACTTCCCCCAGAACCTCCATGCGGACAAATTCGAACGTGTAGTTCTGGCGGTCGAAGTGATCCAGGTCAGGGAACACCGCCTGCGCGAAGCCAGTCGCCGCGAACGGTTGCGCATTCTTGGGCAATTTCTTCTCCGCACCCTGCTTCAAGCGTTCCTGGTCTTCAAAGACGAGATTCGCCGAGGCATTGCCAGTCAGATCCAGACGGCTCAGGAAATAGTCGTCGCCCTTGGGGGCGGTCCCTAGATCGGGATCTGGCCTTTCTTCCTGGATGTAGGTCTCGACGACCGGCTTGAAGTAGCGCATCACATCGGTCAAGCGGCGTTCCTGCCGGATGGCCGAGTCGACAAAGTCATCAAACGCGACCGACTTGCGTGCAGGGGCGGGCGACGCTTGGGCCAGGCCGGGAGGGTGCGCCGCGCGAGCATTGCTCTGAGCGGCGACGAACCCAGCGACGAACACCGCAAATATCGCCCAGCCAAGCCAGAAAAATGTCATCCGTGCAAACATGCGGAGACGAGTCTAAATCCGCGCGCGCGCGTTGGGCAGATCTCAGAAGTGCCTTTGGCCACCCTTTAGAACGGCGGTTCGGCAAGCGCGAATGGAACCTCCAACAGGCTGCCCGGTTGTGCAGCGCGTCGGTCCGATCTGGCCGCGGGCGTTATAAGATAAGCGCCAGGATGGAGTTGACCCCGCCAATCGAAATGTCTGACTCGTACCCTCCGGTGCAGGAGGAAGTCGCGCGGCTCGCCGGTTTGCCCGAGGTGCGTGCGGCGTTTGACTGGTTCCGCTCCCAGGAGTCCCATTTCATCGAGTGGCAGATGGAATCGGCGAGGATTGCAGCGCCTCCGTTCGGGGAGGCTGCGCGCGGGGCATGGCTGGCGGAGCGCTTTCGCGAACTCGGTCTCAGTGACGTGCAAGCCGACGAAGTTGGCAACGTATTCGGCGTGCGTCCCGGTTATGGCGGCCGTTCGGTCGCGCTCAGCGCCCACCTCGACACGGTGTTTCCGGCGAGCACGCCGCTGAATATCCTGCAACAGGGCAGCCGTCTGTACGGTCCGGGAGTGGCCGACAACGGCACCGGCATCGCCGCCCTGCTGGCGGTGGCCGGCGCCATCCGGGCGGCGCGAATTTCTCATGCCCTGCCCTTCGTCTTCATCGGGAATGTGGGTGAGGAGGGCGAAGGCGATCTGCGTGGGATGCGGCATGTATTCGCGACGCCGCGCTGGCGGGATTCGATTGCCTACAGCGTGGTCGTGGACGGCGCAGGGTCGGACACCGTAGTGGCGGAAGCGTTGGGCAGCCGGCGGTTTGAGGTGATCGTGCGCGGTCCGGGCGGACATTCCTGGAGTGATTTCGGCGCGCCCAATCCGATCATCGTGCTCGCGCGTGCCATCGAAGCCTTCAGCCAGACGCCGGTGCCGTCGTCGCCGAAAACTACTTTCAATGTCGGAGTCGTCCGCGGGGGCACATCGGTCAATTCGATTCCCGAATCCGCCAGCATGCGGGTCGATCTGCGCTCCACGTCGATGGCGGAGATTGACCGACTGGAACACGCGCTGCGCGTTGCGGTCGATCAAGCCCTCGAAGCGGAGAATCATGCCGCGGCCGGACATGGACGGCGAAAGTCGCAAGCGGTGCAGTCGGAAATCGTAGCGATCGGGAACCGTCCAGCGGGCGAACTGGCGGCGGACACACGCATCCTGAAGGTGATCCGCGCGGTGGATGCGCAACTGGGCAATGCGGCACAGGTGCAGCGCGCCTCGACCGACGCCAACATTCCGCTTTCGCTGGGCCGCGAAGCCATTGCCATCGGCGGCGGCGGATCGGGCGGGGGGGCGCACACGTTGCAAGAATGGTTCGACGCCAACGGACGAGACCTCGGCCTCCGGCGTATCTTGCTTACAATGCTGGCATTGTCGGGAGTGGGAGAATAATGAAGCGAACTGTTCTGATGCTTTTTATGGCCATCACGTCGGGCATGTCGGCGCAGAGCGCGGCCCCGAAGCCGGTCTCCGATGTGATCTTCACGCACGGCAACGTGTACACGGGAGTGCTGGATTCTTCCTCTTTGGTCGCAGGCAAGCGGGCCGAGGCGATCGCCGTGCGGGGGGACCGGATTCTCGCGGTGGGAACGCGCGACGATGTCATGAAAACGAAAGGGCCGGACACTAAAGTCGTGGACCTGGACGGGCACTTCGTCATGCCCGGGTTCAACGATGCTCATCTGCATCTGGCCAGCGCGGGCTTCGAAAAGCTGAATGTTGACCTGGTCGGGGCGAAGACGCTCGATGAGTTTCGTGAGCGGTTGCGCGCCAAAGTCGAAGCTGCTGGTCCGGGGGAGTGGGTGGTGGGCAGCGGCTGGGATGAGACGCTCTGGCCGGTGAAGGTTCTACCCACGCGCTGGGATCTGGATGAAGTGAGCGGGAATCACCCGGTTTATCTCGGGCGCGTGGATGGGCATATCGGTGTTGCCAACACACGGGCGCTGCAGTTGGCCAGCGTCACGGTGGCCAGCCGCGACCCGGAAGGTGGCAAGATCGATCGCGACGAAGCGGGAACACCCAATGGAATCTTGCGCGAAACCGCGCAGGGCGCGGTGCGGGCGGTCATCCCCAAGCCTGACCATGACAAGCGGAGGAAGGCAATCGAAGTGGCTCTGGCGGACCTGGCCAGTCACGGGATCACCTCCGCGCAGGACAATTCCGCATGGGAAGACTTCCAGGTCTACGAGGAATTGGAACACGCAGGCAAACTGACCGCGCGCATTTCCGAGTGGCTGCCGTTCGATGACTCCCTGGACGAACTCAACCGGAAGCGCAGTTCCCATCCCGCCTCCGACAATATGCTACACACGGGAATGCTGAAGGGCTTCATGGACGGCTCGCTCGGGTCGAAAACGGCGGCCCTGCTCCAGCCCTACAGTGACGATCCGAAAAACTCCGGAATCCCGCAATATGAGCAGGCCAAGCTGAACGCGATGACGAAAGAACGGCTGCTGGCGGGATATCAGATCGGCTTTCATGCGATCGGCGACAAGGGTGTCGAGATGGCGCTCGACGCATTTGCCGACGCGGAGAAGGCAGCCCGCGCGGCCGGCACCAAGGCGGCCGACGGTGGCACCGACTATCGGCTCCGCATCGAGCACTCCCAGGTCACCGTGCCACTGCAGATTCTTCGCTACCGGGAACTCAGGGTCATCGCGTCGATGCAGCCCAATCATCTGCTGACGGACATGAACTGGGCCGAATCGCGCTTGGGCCCGCAGCGGGCCGCGCATTCTTATGCCTGGGCCGAGTTCCTGCGGCGGGGGGCAGCCCTGGCCTTTGGAACCGATTACCCAGTTGAGCCGGTGACACCATTCCGGGGACTCTATTCCGCCCTCACACGGCAGAACGAGGCCGGGAAGAAAAGTTACTATCCTGGGCAAAAGCTGACGATCGAGGAGGCGATCGCGGCCTACACGGCCGGGTCGGCGTTCGCCGAGTTCTCCGAAAAAGAAAAAGGCAAACTCGCGCCGGGCATGCTGGCCGACTTCGTTGTCCTCGACCGCGATATCACATCGGTGCTTCCGCCGAAGGTCCTGGAAACGAAGGTTCTGCGTACAATCGTCGGCGGCAAGACGGTGTACGAAGCGAAGTAATGCTCTGCTGGAAATGCGGCATGAGCCCGGATGGCACGAGATCAATACGCCCATGACTGCGAAGGAGCGGGAACGAGCGTTCCTGATTGGCGCCCCGCTGGCGATTATTCCTGCGCTGTGCGTCCTTCCTGCGGGTGTGTTCCTGGTTATCATTCCCCGCGTGGCCCATGCGCAGATGATTGCGCTGCTCGTGTTGCCGGTTTGCGCGATCATGGGCAGCTTTGGGCTATGGAAGCTGGCGCTCGGCGCCGTGCAGAAACCGTGGGGAATCTTCAACGTGTTGAGTTTTGGAGCGCTGCTCGTATTGCTGGTTATCGCGAGCTACACGGGGCTGTTTCTGGCGCTGGTGGCGGCGAAGCTGTAAGGGGCGCGCAGGCCTTGGCAAGCCGCGGCTACCTGCGCCGTCTGGAGCCGACACGGTCATCGAATCTGTCCAACTCACGCCTACGGCGGAAATCCCATTCGCTTGACCAAGTCCTGGAAGCGTGGGTCCGAGCGGAGAGTGTCCATCCGCAGATCGGCCTTCAGGAAAAACGACAGGTCGGCGGATCTCTCGTCATAAGCTTTTTCGAGGAATTCGAAGGCTTTGTGTTTATTACCCAGGCCGGCATAGATCGTGGCAATCATGTAGGGCGAAACATAGGTGGTCTTCGATTGTTCCAGAAAATCCCGCAGGACCTTTTCCGCCTCTGCTCTCTTGCCGGTACGCGCATAAGCGTATGCGAGGCCAGCCGTAGGATCACTGTCGTTGCCTGAGTATTCGACCGCTTTCTGATACTCGGGAATTGCCAGGAGTGTTTGTCCTGAACCCTGATACGCGACAGCAAGCAGGTTGCGGCCCAACCAATGACGGGGATTGGAAGGCACATAGTTCCGCATTGCTTCGAGCATCGGCTTGTAGTCGCGCAGTTGGTAGTAAACATGTCCAGAGTGGACCTCCGACTCCAACCGCACGGGATCGAGTTGGCGGACTATTGCCCACTCCGCAAGTGCCTCGGCCCGCTGGCCTCTCCAGGCAAGGTAGTTAATGTGATGTAAATGAACCCGAAGGGAGTTCGGGCTTAACTCAAAGGCTCGTTGAAAGTTTCGGTCGGCCGCCTGCACGTCCCAGTCGTACCGCCAGTTTGTATACGCAAGAACACCATAGGCCTCCCCAAGGTTCTCATCCAGTCGGAGAGCTTTGGCGACGAACTCTTTTGTTCGTTTTGCTGCCTCGCCTGGCGGCAGTCTGCGAGTGATCATGTAGTTCAGGTAGCAGTTCGCCAGGCCGGCGTATGCAAGAGCGAAATTGGGATCTTTCTGCAGCGCCTGTTCGTAGTAAGCCTGCTCTTTGGCCATTGCCTCGAAGGTGAAGCTCAGATTCTCAACCTGTCCTCGGAGGTAGTCCAAGTAGGCATCCGGATTGACTCGGCGTGCCCGGCTGAACTGTTGCTGTGCTTGCGGCGTCAAGTTGAGCCGGATTTGCTGGGTAACCGCGCGGGCGATATCGGCTTGCGTCAGCAAGATGTCACTCCGGTCGCGATCATAACTTTCTGCCCAAAGGTGTGCCTGGTTTTTGACCGCGATCAGCTGCGCAGTAATGCGCACCCGGCCTCCCTCCTGTTGCACGCTGCCTTCCAGAACGTAATCCACGCCCAGTTCACGCCCGATCTCGCTGATGTTCTTGGGCGAATTTTTGTACTTCATGACCGAAGTTGCGGCGATCACCCCGAGACGATGCGCATCCAGGCGTCCCAGCCAGTTGATCGTCTCGTGGGTCATGCCGTCGCTGAAGAATTCCTGACCGGGATCTCCACTGAGGTTCTCGAATGGCAGGACAGCGAGCATGACTTTTCTGTCGGGCGACACCGATTTGTGGGTCTGGCGCCACCACAGATAGGACGAAATCGCAATCACCAGAAGGGCTATGCAGCCGGCGGTCACCAGCCGCCATCGCGGTCGAATGGCCGCCGGTGCCCGGGTTTGGAGGTTCGCCGGAGTTGCCGTTTGCGCCGGAGCAATGAAACGGTAGCCGTGACGGGGAAGGGTTTCGATGAAGCGCGGGTTGTCGGCGGAATCGCCCAGGGCCTCTCGCAGTCGCTTAACGGCCGCGTTCAGGCTGTGCTCGAAGTCAACGAATGTATCGGTTGACCACAGCTTGCGCTGCAGTTCTTCCCGGGTCACAACTTCACCCGGGCACTCAAGCAACATCCCCAGCACTTGCAGGGGCTGTTCCTGGAGCTTGATCTTAACTCCGTTCTTGCGCAGTTCTCCGGCGCGCAAATCCACCTCGAAGGCGCCGAAACGTAAAGGGTTGGTGGCGAGAGACATAAGTCCAACCCGAACAAAGCTGTCGGATCTACTTCGAAGAGATTCTACTCCTCGATAGGGACCCGATGATGTACCGCGTCACCGGTCCTTAGAGTTGCTTCTCTGTCTGTCGGGTAGCCGGTGACCCACGTTTCTCCTGCTCGTCACCTGCCCGGCATTGCAGAATTCGCCTCAGCAACGCATGTTGAACCCGTGCCGGCGCCTCGTGCGGCACGACGGAAAAGATCATGAAGGTCAACGAGGTGGAATGGAGGTCTTATGAAATCGCGGATCAGTATCGTGCTCACAATTGTGGTTGTGTTCATCCTGGGAATGTCTGTGGCACTGCAAGCCCAGACCCAGATCACAACCCTCTTCAAGGTGGAGGTGCCCTTTGACTTCAGGGTCGGAAGTACGCATCTTGCGGCTGGACACTACACCGTGTTTCATGTCGGCAGTCAATGGATCTTGTTCCAAAGCAGCGACGGGAAGGCGACCGCCATGGTACCCGTGATCGTGTCGAACGCTCCGGCGGTTCAGGCAGCCTCCAAGCTGATCTTCAACAACTACGGAGATCGGCACTTCCTGGCACAGGTCTGGACCGAAGGCGACGGCCAGAAACACGATTGCTTTCAGTCTCGGACCGAACAGATGCTGCTGGCCAGCCAGCGCCGATCCGGGACGGCCACGGTGGTGGCGCAACGTTGAGTGGAGCTCAGACGCGGCAACTTCCCCACCCTAATTAGCCCAGCCCCTAAAGGAGTGCTTGAACGAGGGGCGATTTTCGGCATCGCGGAAACGACGTCCTGATACGAATCTCCTGGGCGTCAACGCGGTGCCGTTTTTTTGCGTCTAATCGAGTAGAAGCCTGCCGCCTCAGTGCAAGCCATGGCGAAGGTATAATGGTAAGTTACGTATTTTCAGGAGGAAAGAAATGGATTCGCGCGCAAGCGCCCTTTGGGTGCGCCTTAAAGCCAACCGTTGGGCGTACACATTCACGATCCTGGCGACCCTGTCTGTTGGGATTCTGATCGGCACCATTGTTTCGTATGGAGTGAAGGGCAAGGAGGGGCAGAAGTCGGACGCGACTCCGCTCACCGTCCCCGCTCCGCAACAGCTCTCGAACGCGTTCTCTCAAATTTCCAAGCAGCTTGAGCCGAGCGTGGTGAACATCAATACCGAGTCCACCATCAAGAACCCGCACAAACGGCGCAATCCGCACGTCGATCCGGATCAGGGCGATCAGGGCGGCGGCGATGACAGCCCCTTCCAGGATTTCTTCGACAAGTTCTTCGGGGGCCAGGGCGGTCCCGATGCGGGCAACATCCGCCAGCGCTCGCTGGGCTCGGGCGTGATTGTGGACTCCAAGGGGTACATCGTCACCAACCGGCATGTGGTCGAGAAAGCGGACCGCATTCGGGTGAAGCTGCAGGATGAGTCTCCCGGGGCTCCGGGACACGATGCCAAAGTGATCGGCATGGATCAGGAGACCGATCTGGCGGTGATCAAGATTGACGTCGATCATCCGCTGCCAGCCGCGAAACTGGGTAACTCCGAAGGCATGCAGGTGGGTGATTGGGTGCTGGCGATCGGCAGTCCGTTCGGTTTGCAGGAAACCGTGACGGCGGGGATCGTTTCGGCCAAAGGGCGGAACATCGTGCCCAACCGCCAGTTCCAGTCCTTCATTCAAACCGATGCGGCCATCAATCCGGGCAACTCGGGCGGACCGCTGGTGAACATGGCCGGCGAAGTGATCGGCATCAACACCGCCATCCTGACGGAAACCAGTTCCTACGCCGGCGTGGGATTTGCCATGCCGTCGAATACGGTGGCGCAGGTCTACAACCAGTTGATCGGGCCGGACCATCGGGTGGCGCGTGGCTCGATCGGCATTGAGTTCGCGGCCCAGCCCAATCCGGCCATTGCGCGTGTCTATGGATCGGGCGTAACGGTTTCGAATGTGGTTGCCGGAAGTCCCGCCGAAACGGCTGGCTTGAAAGTGGGCGACACGATTACCTCCGTGGACGGCAGGGACGTGAAGGGCGGCGACGACCTGGTGGCGGACATTGCGTCTCGTAAGCCGGGGTCGAAGGCGAAACTGGCCTACGTCCGGAATGGAAAGAAAGAAGAGACCACGGTCACGATTGCCGATCGGTCGAAACTGTTTGCTTCCCGTCTGGGAGACGATGAAGAAAGCCAGAACGAGGAAGAGCCCAAGCCCAGCAAATCCGGGTTGACGGTTCGCGCCATTACGCCGGAACTGGCGGATCGTTTGAACATTCCTGCCGGGAAGGGCGTGGTGGTACAGGACGTGAAGCAGGGATCGTTCGCCGAGGATGTGGGACTGAATCGCGGCGACGTGATCCTGGAGGTCAATAAACAGGCAGTGAACAGTCCGGAGGACTTCACGAGGATCGAGTCATCGCTGAAGAGCGGGCAGGATGTGGTGTTCCTGGTGCGTCCGCGGGGCTCACGGCCCCAGGATGGCGCGATTTTCCTGGCCGGGACACTTCCGTAACTGGTATAAACACCGGCGAGACTGGCACTGCGCCCCCGCTTCGGGGAAGATAATTGCAGGCTGATCTCGCCGGTTTTTTTTGCGCGATCGAAATCATGCAATCCTGGTTATCAACTCGAAGCTGGACCTGCGCGACCCTGTGCGGGTTGCTCTGCCTGGCTGTGCCCGCCAGCGCCGCTGCGCCGGACACTCCCACGCCGAATCCGGCGAGTTCGTTGCCCGCTCATCCGGTGAGCGTGAAGCACTCCAAACACAAGCCTTCGACGGTGAAGCGTTCCTCCAGCAGCAAGCAAGCGCACGGCAAGACCAAAGGCAGGAGAAAACGCGGCCAGCAGGCGATTGATTCGCCGCGCGCCCGCCAGATCCAGGAAGCGCTGATTCGTGAGCACTACATGACCGGCGAACCCTCGGGGAAATGGGATGCCGCAACGCAGGACGCGCTGAAGCGGTATCAGGCTGCCCAGGGATGGCAAGCGAAGACGGTTCCCGATTCCCGGGCCTTGATCAAGCTGGGCCTGGGGCCCAGCAAGGACGGACTGCTGAACCCGGAAAGCGCGATGACCGCCGGGCCGCTGGCCAGCGACGTTAAGGCGGGGACGAAGCCGAAGACAGGCGATCCGGCGAATGGGTCGAGCAGCGCTCCTGACGAGAGCAAGCCTCAGCCGTAAATTCCTCACGATTTAAGGTTGCGATCGATGCCCTCCGGCCAGAGGCTGAGCCCGACGGGCGAGTCGCGCCCGTCTCTCCACCCGCCTTATTCCATGACCGGTTTGGGGTTGTAGGGGATGGGCTGTCCGTTCACGATCGCACCCGGGTTGCCCTCGACTAACGCTTGCGCGTACTCGGCGCCTACGATCTGTTCGGCTAACTGGCGCGCTTGGGAAAGAATCGGAACGCGACGCTTTGCGTCGTGGGCGTCGGAGGCGAGGATGTGCACGGCGGCGTGGTCGAGCAGCCAGCGTGCGATGATCTCCGGCCGCTCGCCCCAAAACCCGGTGAGGGCGGAAGCTGTGACCTGCATCAAGCAACCCTGTTCGGCCCACTCGAGGATGCGCTGGGGACTCTGTTGCAGGATCGGATTGCGCTCGGGGTGAGTCAGAATCGGAGTCAGCCCGCAGTCCCCGAGACGGACAAAACAGTCGGTGAGCTGGATGGGCACGCTGTAATTGCTGAGTTCGACCAGCAAGTAGTTGGTTTCGCCGATGGTGTAGCTGTGCGGCCGCTCGAGCACCCGCTCCAGGTTCTCGTAGGAGAGGTGACAATCGCAGCCCAGACTCAGGCGCAGGGAAGGCCCGACCTTTTCCTGCAATTGCGCCAGAAGGCCGGTCAGATAGACGCGATCATAGGCATACCGATCATTGGCGTGGGGGGTGGCGACCGAGTGCGTAATACCATCGTGGGCCGCCATGCGGCACATTTCGACGGCCACCTCCCAGGATTTGGGTCCGTCGTCAACTTCCGGAAGAAGATGGCAGTGAATGTCGATCACGGGTGTAGTTCGATTTTAGAATACATCTGGCGGGAGCGGTGATGACGTCCTCCGAAGGGCCGAGATTCCTCGGCATGACCACGAATGAAAGGCTGGTTGCCGCCGGACTGTTGGAGCAGTGGGACGAAGCAGTGCGGGCACGCCATCGAGGGCAGAGGATTGCCTTGCTGGAACAGGTCGAGATCGCGGGGGCGGGCGCGATCGAAATTGCCGACGCTGTCCTGGCTAGTCCGGCGCGGTACGGTTTTTGATGCTCGCAATCCGGCCGCATGCATCCAAATGGGAGATCGGCAGTTGCGCAGTTCCGGCCTTCTCGTGCACGATGGTAGGAACAAATTTTCGAACTGAGAGTGGGTCTCGAGGAGCAGGTTCTGAAATGAGCTTTCCAGGGTCAGCGCGGGTCGCGCTGAGGAATCGAGTGTGCCTTCGTTGGACGGCCGCCGCGTTGACAGTGGTTCTGGCTGGACTTTCCATTTCTTGCGGGAGTTCCTCGTCTTCCCCGTCGGCCAGCCATAATGCTTACGTCACTCTGCCCGAAGAAGGTTCCGTGCGCCTGTTGCATGTCAACAATTCCACCGGCGCCCTCACGGCGGGATTGCAGACGCCGGCGGTGGCGGGCACCACTCCCACCGGGCTGGCTTTGCATCCATCGAAGAAGTTTCTTTTTGCGGCGAATTCCGCCGCCAATACGATTTCCGTTTTCGACGTCGCCGGCGATGGGACGCTGACGCCCAGCGGCACTCCGACGCCTGCCGGGGTCGGCCCGCGCGGGATGGCCCTGGATCCATTGGGGCAGTACCTGCTGGTGACCAACACCGTTTCCAACAACATTTCCGTATTTTCCGTGGCTTCGGGGACGGGCGCGCTCACCGAGGTTGTGGGATCGCCGTTTCCTGGGAACAATGGACCGACCGAGATTCTCATCACTCCGTCCGGCAAGTTCGTTTACGTTACGAATCCCAGCATCGGGTTCATTACCGCCTTCACGTTTGCGGGCGGCGTTCTCAGTCCGGTGCCAGGCTCGCCATTTGCTTCGGGCAGGGGCGTGAGTGCGGTGGCGGTGGAATCGGGCGAGCATTTCCTCTATGCCGCGAATACCATTGCGAACACGATTTCCGGATTTGCTATCGATTCGACTACCGGTGCGCTGACTGCGGTTCCGGGTTCGCCGTTCTCGTCCGCTGCCGGTACCGGGCCGAGCGCGATGTCCATGGACACGGCGAACAAGTTCCTCTATGTGGCGACTCAGGGGTCCGCCGACAGCATCTGGGCTTTCACCTGGAATACCACCACCGGAACGCTGACGGCCGCCTCGAACTCGCCCTTCAACCTGCTGAGCGGGGGAGGCTTGTTCTTGCTCATGGAGCCGAACGGAGGCTTCTTTTACATCGGGAACCAGTCCGGGTCCAATATCGTGGCCTATCAATACAGTTCGGGGAATGCCGCTCCCACGGCCGTGACGGGCTCGCCGTTTTCGATCGGGTCGGCGCCCGGCAAGATGGTGATTGCCCACTAGCAGCATCACAGCAGACTGTGATTTCAGTCACTGCCCAACGTTCGGGGAAAGACGATAACGGAATCGTCCACCCTTTCGGGTGCAGCCTCACTTGGGAGCCAACACCGTGTGCCTGGCGATTCCGGGAAAGATTCTGAGCAGCGAAGATTTGGGTCTGGCGCGCTCCGGGCGGGTGCAGTTCGGAGGCATCGTCCGCCAGGTGCGGCTGGATTTCGTTCCCGAGGCGAATCCGGGCGACTACGTGATGGTGCACGTCGGGTTTGCGATCAGCAAAGTCGATGAGGCCGAAGCCCAGCGGACCTACCAGTTGCTGGCGGAGATGGGGGCGCTCGAAGGAGAGCTTCCACCGGAAGAGAACCAATAGCGTCGATTGGCCGCACATTTTCCGCCCAGCGCTGCCTGCCCAACGGGACAGAAACCTCGATGTTCAATGCTCACCCAGCATTGTGACCTCCATCACCGAGTGAGTGTTCATGCCGGCATAGAGTGAGTTTCGCAAGCGGCTGCAAGGGATGGGAACCGCCTGGGCCCTCAGGGGCTGAAGCCCGCGCTGGTGGCGGTCCGGGCGGCACGGCTGAAGCCGTGCCCTTCCCAGAGCAACTTGGGGGGATGGTTCCCGACTTTGCTGCCGTGTGAGGGCTGCATGAAATACCTGGACGAGTACCGGGACGCACGCATTGCGCGGGCCTTGCTGGCCGAGATCGCGCAGGAAGTGCGCGGCCACTGGGTGCTGATGGAAATCTGCGGCGGGCAAACCCACACCATCATGCGCTATGGCCTGGACGAGCTGCTGCCCAAGAACATCGAACTCGTGCATGGCCCCGGCTGCCCGGTGTGCGTGACGCCGCTGGAGACCATCGACAAAGCCCTCGAACTCGCCTCGCGTCCTGACATCATTCTCGTTTCCTATGGCGACATGCTGCGCGTGCCGGGCTCGACGAACGATCTGTTTACGATCAAGGCCAAAGGCGGCGACGTGCGGGTTGTGTACTCGCCGACCGAGGCTCTGAAGATCGCACGCCAGAATCCCGGCCGCGGAGTGGTGTTTCTGGCGGTGGGCTTTGAGACCACTGCCCCGGCCAACGCCATGGCGGTCTGGCAGGCCAAAGAAGAAAAGATCCACAACTTCTCGGTGCTGGTTTCCCACGTGCTGGTGCCGCCCGCCATTCGCGCCCTGATGACTTCATCGGAGTGCCGGGTGAATGGATTCATCGCTCCCGGCCACGTTTGTACCGTCATGGGCTATGAGGAGTACGAGGCGCTGGTGCGCGATTTCCGTGTCCCGATTGTGGTGGGCGGGTTTGAGCCGGTCGATCTGCTGGAGGCCGTGCTGATGCTGGTCCGGCAGCTTGAAAAGGGAGAGGCCAGGGCGGAGAACCAGTATGTGCGGTCCGTGAACTACGAGGGAAATTTGCCGGCGCAGCGCGTGGTCAAGGAAGTATTCGAGATCGTGGACCAGAAGTGGCGCGGCATTGGAACCATTCCAGCAAGCGGCCTGCGCGTACGCGACGCTTACGGCGATTATGATGCATCGCGCATCTACGGCCTGGCTTCCATCACCGCCGAAGAGCCTGCCGAGTGCATCAGCGCCAAGGTGCTACAGGGTTTGAAAAAGCCAACCGATTGTCCCGCGTTTGGTATGCGTTGCACGCCGCACAACCCGCTGGGCGCGCCCATGGTGTCGTCCGAAGGGGCGTGCGCGGCCTACTACAACTACCGTCGCGACCTGGCGGTGCGTTGAGAAATACGATGGGGGACAAGACCAACTCGCTGGCGCAACTCAGTTGTCCGGCGCCGCTGCCGGTGAAGGACACGGTTGTGCTCGGCCATGGCAGCGGCGGACGCCTGAGCGCGGACCTGATGCGCTCGATTTTTCTTCCGGCGTTTCGGAATCCCGTTCTGGAGCGGCTGGACGACCAGGCCATTATCAACGTGAACGGCACACGGCTGGCCATGACGACGGACTCTTTTGTTGTCAAGCCGCTGTTTTTTCCGGGCGGCGATATCGGTTCGCTGGCCGTGCATGGAACCGTCAACGATCTGGCCATGGGGGGCGCGAAGCCGCTCTTTCTGAGCGCGGCTTTCATCATTGAGGAAGGACTCTCGATCGATGTGCTGCGGCGCGTGGTGGACTCGCTGCACGCGGCGGCACGCGACGCGGGCGTCGAGATCGTTACCGGAGACACGAAGGTCGTCGAGCAGGGATGCGGCGACGAGTTGTTCATCAATACGACCGGGATTGGCCTCGTGCCGGACGATCTGGACCTGTCGGCGGATCGCGCGCGGCCGGGGGATAAGGTGTTGCTGAGCGGCTCGATCGGCGAGCACGGCATCGCGATTCTGGCGCAGCGCGAGGGGTTGGAGTTCGAGTGTCCGGTGGAAAGCGATAGCGCGGCGCTGCACAACCTGGTGGCTGACATGCTGCACGCCAGCCGCGAGATTCGCTGCATGCGCGATCCGACGCGGGGCGGCGTCTCGAGCACGTTGAACGAGATTGCGGAGCAGTCGCGCGTAGGGATCCGGCTGGAGGAGAGCGCGATCCCGATTCGCGAGGAAGTGCGCGGCGCCTGCGAGATGTTGGGGTTGGATCCGCTGTATGTGGCCAACGAGGGCAAGCTGATCGCAATCGTTGCGCCGGAGGCGGCCGGTGTATTGCTCGATGCCATGCGGAGTAATCCGCTGGGAAGGAATGCGCAAATCATCGGCACGGTGGTGGAGGCGCGCTCGCCGATCGTGACCATTCGAACGTCTCTCGGTACCAGCCGCATCGTGGATATGCTGACGGGCGATCAGTTGCCGCGCATCTGCTGAAGGCTCCATGCACGAGATGGGAATCGCCAATTCGATCCTCGATGGCGTGGCGAAAGAGCTGCGCCAGCGGCCCGGAAGCCGCGCCGTGAAGGTCGGCGTGCGCATCGGCGAACTGGCGGGAGTGGATCCGGACGCGCTGAGTTTTGCGTTTGAGGCTTTGACTCTGGATACACCGCTCGCCGGGCTGGTGCTCGACGTGGAGTACCGCGCGCCGCGCAGCCGCTGCCGCGACTGCAGCCGCGAGTTTGAGGTGCGGAACTTCGAACTGCTGTGTCCCGGTTGCGGGGGCGTGAACGCGGAATGCATCAGCGGGGACGAAATGGAATTTGCCTACCTGGAGGTGGAAGAAGATGAACCGTGTGCCGCTGGAAGGAAAAGTTCTGAATGAGAATGCGCGCGTAGCGGCCGAGTTGCGCGAGCGTTTCCGCGAGCACCGTGTGCTGGTGGTGAACCTCATCAGCTCTCCGGGATCAGGCAAGACCACGCTGCTCGAAAAGACGCTGGAGAGTTTTTCCGCCGCCGAACGGGTCTCAGTTCTCACCGGCGACCTGCAGACCGAAAACGATGCCAACCGTCTGAAGCGTTACGGATTTCCGGTAAAGCAAATCACCACGGGCGGCACCTGTCATCTGGATGCCCGCATGATCGAGAAACATATTGCGGACTGGGACCTGGATAAGCTCGACCTGCTGATTGTGGAGAACGTCGGGAACCTGGTTTGCCCGTCGAGCTATGATCTGGGCGAAGCCGCGAAAATTGTGCTGCTCAGCGTGACGGAAGGCGAAGATAAGCCGCTGAAGTATCCGTCGATTTTCTTCAAGTCGGAACTCATGGTGCTGACCAAGACCGACCTGCTGCCGTATGTGCCGTTCGACGCGGCGCTTGCGATTGAAAATGCCCGGCGGGTGCATGCGGAGATGGAAGTGGTCAGAGTGTCCTGCCTGACGGGCCATGGAATGCAGGATTGGTTGAACTGGCTGGAGCAGCGCAAGCATGCGTTTCTGGCGGGGCTGCCCGAGACCGTAGCCTAGAATCGACCGGCGCTTGCGATCCTCATCATCACGACGATTACGGAGTCCCGCAGGTTCCCCTCACAGCGTCAGCGAACGCCGCGCAGTTCGGATTCAACCGGACGGCCTTCGAGCATGCGCATGCCGTTGAGAATGGTGGTCATGACGTTTTCATCGCCGATGGCGGTGTTGATCATCAGGTGATAGAAGCTGCGCATCGGCCAGTCCGCGTTGAAGTAATGCTTGATGTAGGCGATGCGTTCTTTGTCGACGTTCTCGACCAACTCTTCGGCTTCTTCCCGGCTCTTACCCATGGCCAGTAAGCGTCGGATTTTCTCGTCGTGGGGAGCGTAGGTGAAGACGCGGAAGGTATCCTCACGCTCGCGCAGGAAATAGGGAGACCCACGGCCCACGATCACGGCGTTCCCTTCGGCGGCGATGTTGCGCGTGATTTCTTCCATCATGGCAATCATGCGATCGGTATCGAAGGTGCGCGCATCCGCGAGCGGAATGCTGCGCTCGTAACTGCCGCGCCAAAAGGCTTTCGCGAGGCGATAGACACGGCTATCCACGCGCTCGTCACAGAGGGCAACCGCCGACTCCGCTACCTGGGCCCGCCGGGCAATCTCAGTGGTCAGGCTCTGATCCCAGAGCTTCCACCCCAACCGGCGCGCCAGTTCACACGCGATGCCACCCCCGCCACTGCCAAACTCCCGTTCCAGCGTGACGATGCGAAACATGCCCCTCCCCCTCGACTCAGTGTACCGCGATCCCGCCGCCCGGCTTGGACTTCTTGATCAGCATCACACAGGGAATTAAGCAGCCGATCACGACCCCGAGCACCCAAAAATTATCAATGTAGGCCAGCATGGTCGACTGCCGGATGACATTCGCCTGGGTCAAGGCATAGGCATGCTGCAACGCGGTTCCAGGCCCGGAGCCGGGTCCAGAACCACCGCCCAGAAAAGTACCCGCCATCCCGTGCAGCCTGGATTGAAACACCGGGTTGGCGGCGCTCAGGCTCTCCGCAAGCCGCACCTGGTGAACCTGCGCGCGGCGAGCGAGGCCGGTGGTGACAAAAGAAATCCCGACGCTACCGCCTATATTTCTGGCGAGGTTCATTAAGCCGGATGCGGCATTGTTCTTGTCGCGCGGCAGAGACGAATACGCAGCGGTGTTGATGGGCACGAACAGGAAAGCCAGTCCCAGGGCCTGGTAGACGCGGGCCATCGTGACGGTGTGGAAGTCGACACTCAGGTCGAACGTCGTCATATGGAACAGTGAAATCGAGAGCATCGACAAACCAAACAGCATGAGCCAGCGCGGGCTGTAACGCGAAAGCAGAAACCCGACCACCGGCATGGCCACCATGATCGTGAAACCACCCGGCATGAGTGCCAACCCGGACCGCTCGGCCGTGTAACCCAGCATCGTCTGCATGAAAAGCGGCAGCAGCAGCGTGCTGCCGAGCAGGGCAAACCCCAGCATGAACATCAGGAAGTTGGAGGTGGCGAAGGTGCGGTTGCGAAACAAATGCAGATCGATGATGGGGTCTTTGTGCCGCCACTCCCAGAACACGACGAAGATCAGCGCCGCTGCCGAGACCACGGTGAGGATCACGATGAAATTCGATTCGAACCAGTCTTCGCGCTGTCCTTTGTCGAGGATCACCTGCAGCGTTCCCAGGCCGAGCGCGACCAGGCCGAGCCCGATGTAGTCGATCCTGGTTTCGCTCAGCTTGCGGCGCTTGAGGTAGGGAGGATCCTGGATGAGCCGCGACGTGAGCGTCAGGGAAAGAATGCCGACTGGGATATTGACGAAAAAGATCCAGCGCCAGCTGAAGTTGTCGGTGATCCATCCGCCGAGCGTCGGCCCGATGGCTGGGGCCATAACCACCGCGATTCCATAGACAGCGAACGCCATGCCGCGCTTGGCGGGAGGAAAGGTGTCGGCAAGGATCGCCTGCTCGCTGGGCTGAAGGCCGCCACCGCCCGCGCCTTGAAGAATGCGGAAGATGATCAGCATGGCAAGGTTGGGGGCGAAGCCGCACAGGAATGAGCTGACGGTAAACAGGGCGACACAGCCCATGTAGAAACGTTTGCGGCCGACAATGGACGAGAGCCAACCGCTAAGCGGGAGAACAATGGCGTTCGACACCAGGTACGAGGTCAGTACCCATGTGCTTTCGTCCTGCCCCGCGGAGAGGCTGCCTGCGATATGCGGCAGGGCAACATTGGCGATGCTCGTATCGAGCACCTCCATGAAGGTCGCGAGCGTGACCGCCAGCGCGATGATCCATGGATTGACGGCCGGCCGCCAGGCTTCGGCCTCGTTCATGGTGATGGTTGCCGCACCCATTATTTATTGTGTCAACCCTTGCTTCGTCTTGTGTAGCGCGGACACTCTTGTCCGCGTGCCTGCAGCAAATCCGCTGTCAGCGCGCGGACAAGAGTGTCCGCGCCACACGAGCTATTTATCCCACACCTTGGGTACGACCGACATGCCGGGACGCAGTTCGTGTCCCTTGGTCTCGCCCGGCTCAAACACGATCTTCACTGGAATGCGCTGCACAACTTTCACGTAGTTGCCGGTCGCGTTCTCAGGAGGCAGCAGGCTGAAACGCGCACCGCTGGCGCCCGCAATCGAATCCACGTGCCCTTTGTATTTTTTCCCGTTGGCATCGACGAAGATTTCTGCCGCCTGGCCCGCCTTGATGTTTCGGAGCTGAGTCTCCTTGAAGTTGGCGGTGACCCAGATGTCTTCGAGCGGGATGATTTTCATCATCTCCTGGCCGGTTTGCACATTCTGCCCGACTTCGACGGTGCGATTGCTGACGACCCCACTGACGGGCGCGACGATCTTCGTGTACTGCAGATTCAATTCGGCCTGTTGCAGGTCGGCTTTCTTGCGATCCGCGTTGGCTTGGGCGGAACGGGCGCGGGAACGCGTGGCTTGCATCATCTGCGGCGCGGTTTCGGCGGTGCGCAGATCGGCGCTGGCTTGCAACAATCTGCTCTGGGCCTGTTCGACCTGGGCCGCGGCCGCGTCGGCCGCCGCGCGCACCGCTTCCAGACCCGCGGCACTGGCCTTGGCGGCGGCTACGGCCTGGTCGTACTGCTGCTGCGAGATTTCCTGTTTGTCGATCAGTTGCTGGTAGCGCGCCAGATCGTTCTGCACCTTGACGTTGTTGGCCTCGGCTTCGACCACCTGCGCCTGGGCCGCAGCTAACTGCTGGCGCGCCCCCGCGATGCCGGCTTTCGCATTGGCGACTCCGGCCTGCGTGCCGGCGACCTGGCTCGACGTGCTCACGTTGGTCAGGGGCACATTGATGCCGGCGGCGGCAGCCTGCGCCTGGGCGTCGGCGTAGTCGGCACGGGCGCGGGCCACGGCCACTTCATAGTCGGTCGGATCGACCTCCACCAGAACGGTGCCCTTCTCCACGTACTGGTTGTCTTCGACATTGAGCTTCAAGACATGGCCGCTGACGCGCGCGCTCACGGCATTGATGTGACCATCAATCTGCGCATCGTCGGTGGATTCGTAGCTTCCGAAATAGCGCCAGAGCAGGACGCCTGCCGCCAGCAGCAGGGCAATCACCAAAAACAGGCTTAACTTCGCGCGTGGATTCCCTAGAAGCGCGGCGCGGCGCTGGTAGCGCGCCTCGCTGTCCGAGGGGGGCTGGGGCTGTCCGGAACGCTGCTCCGGTTTCGACTCGACGACCGTCGTTGACTGGTCCATACGCTACTTCCCTTTCAGATAATCCAGCACGCCTTCTTCGGCGCGGCCAATGGCCCGCGCGAACGAAACTTTGGCGAGGTTGTGAAGATAGAGACTCGAGATCAGGCTCTCGTGTGCGGAGGCGACCGCTTCCTGCGCCTGGATGACCTCCAGGTTGTCGGTCACGCCGGCGGTGAAGCGGTCCTGCGATTGGGTGAGCGCTTGCTCGGCGAGATTGACGGAACTCTGGGCCACTTCCACCTGATCGCTCGACGACTTGAGGTCGAGCAGGGCGTTGCGGACATCCTGATCGATCTCGCCCCGGACGTCCGCCAGTTGCGCCTGGGCCTGGCGGAGGCTCGCGTCGGCTTTCAGAACATCGGCGTGAACGCGGCCGCCCTGGAAAATCGGAATGTTCAGCGTGCCGAGAACATGGAAGGTGGGCAGCACATCGCCGGGTACAGCCCCGATTTGGCCATAGTCGGCTGCGAAATCGAGGCTGGGATAGTAACCCGCGACCGCAGCGCTATGTTCGAACTGCGCAGCCAGCAAGCGGCTTTGAGCAGCCTTGTAGTCGGAGCGCAGGGAGTAGGCGCGCTGCAAGCTGCTCTCGAGATCCGGGATCGGAAACGCTTCGTAGGGAGCCTTATCCGCCAGGGTGAATTCCTGGGCGGGGGCCAGTCCGATGACTCGGGCCAGAACCAGCTTCTGCTTGGCAAAATCGTTGGCGGCGGCGATCAGTTGCTGCTGGCGCGTTTGATATTGTACTTGCGCCCGCAGCGTGTCGATGACCGGACTCACTCCCGCCTGCTGCTGGGCCACTGCCTTCTGGTAGAGCGCCTTGGCGGTTTCAACCTGCGCCTGCGCCGTTTCGACGCGTGCTGCCCCCGCAATGGCCTGCAGATAAGCATTGCCGGCTGCCAGCACCACCAGGTCGCGCGCGTCCTTCAGATTGAGTTGGGCCACCGTTTCGTTGCTCACTGCGGAACGGTATTTCTGGATCGACTTCCAGTCGAACAGCTTTTGCGTGCCCGACGCCCGCACATCAAAATAGGAGAACGGCCCGATCACCCTTGGAAACTGAAAAGGACCGATTGCGCCGCGCAATCCGAGCGCTTCGAGGCTCTGTTTTTGCGCAGCCTCCTGCACATCGGCGTTGACGTGCGGCAGCAAATCGCTGAGCTGTTGCCACTTCTGTCCGCGCGCGGCGATGGTGTTGTATTCCGACAGAAGGCCGGCCAGATTCTGGCGCAGAGCACGCTCGATGGCATCGCGGAAGGTGAGCGGCAGCACGCCCGGCGTGGGCTTAGCCTCCGCCACACTGCCGAATACCGGATTCTGCGCGGAGGTTGGGGTCTGCGGAGCGCTGGCCTGGGAACTTCCCATGGAAGTTGCCGTTTGAGCGGTCAAGACAGAGCCATACGTGGAGAGAGCGACCAGACAGCAGAAGGCACGAGCCAACCGCACCTGCCAACCAGCACAACTTCGAGCAGCCATGGAACCTGAGCCCATCCTTAATGAACCGTAAATCGTAAACGCATTGGACTCTTTTTTCACCCTGAGCGTCGCAAATTGTTGAGCGGGCTGGGAATTCGGTTGGTTCTAGTTACGAAGCGGAAGGCGCCGCCGTGACCTTGGTCATCTTGTGTAACCTCGGGCAGAAGGCCAATCTAGGAAAGGCAACAATGCTTCCCCGCTGTACGACCTGCGCTTGGGAAGTCGTGCGTATGAGCGAAGCTACGAAACCGTCAACCTCGAAGGGATCGGACTGGACTCGTCTGCTCACCGATCCGGATCTGGTGAGCCATCTCGGCCGGCTGCTCCAAACCTACCGCGAAGTCGCGCCTGAACTGCGGGAAGCTGCGCTGCTCAGGGCGATGCACGAGATCAAGGACGCCGCCGTCAAGGCACGCGAACTCGCGAAGCCTGTGCCAGGACCTGCCCAAGTCGAAGCAGAGGCGGAGATGGAGACCGAGTTGCCCCATCCCGAACCCATCGATGAAGCGCCTCCGTTCGAGCCCGACCTGTTTGCGCCTCAAGCGGGGCTGGACCGGCGTCGCTTCCAGCGAATCAAGTGCTTTGTCGCGGTCGAGATTCACGTCGAGGGATTGGAAGAGCCGGTGTGGGGAAACCTTTCCAACGTCAGTCGCGGGGGCTGCCTGGTAGAGACGGCGTCGGCGGTTCCTCCTGGTAAAGCCCTGGAAATCGGGCTGTGGGTAGCCAGCGGGAAGATCTGGGTGAAGGGCGTGATCCTGAGCGGTGTGGTCACGCGCACCGCGCCTTCGTTCGGGGTGCGGGTAAAGTTTTCCGAGGCGGAACTGGCTGAGAAAGAGCATCTGCGCGAATTCCTGAAGTTCGTTGAGAACACCACCCGCAAGGCCCAGAGCGGACACGCTTATGTCGCGAAACTGAGAGTCTGAAGACCCGCTTTCCCTGCACATCCGGCAGCAACTTTTCCCACCCGCCGGGTTCATTCCAGGAAAGTCATTGAGGGTGGAATGTCTTTGCGTGCGCGAAATCTAGCGGTGGCCGCCGGAGTTTCAGAGAAGATAGCTGCTTCGGGCTATGAGCTACGAGCAACCGTGTTTGGCTCGCAGCCCGCAGCTCGTAGCTCGAAGCAGAGGTTCCTATCATGTCCAGTACTCGTCGAATCTTCCTTCGCAACGGCGCGCTGGCCGTGGCGGGCGCGGCGGCTTTACCGAGCTTTCTGACACGGGCGGCTTTGGGCGCGGCCGATCCGGGCACGCGCGCGAAGCGGCTGGTGGTGATCTTTCAGCGCGGCGCGGCCGACGGTCTCAACATTGTTGTGCCCCACGGTGAGCCGTCGTACTACGCGATGCGGCCAACCATCAATATTCCCAGGAAATCTGTGCTCGATCTGGATGGCTTTTTTGGGCTGCATCCTTCGATGTCGGCGTTTCAGCCGCTGTGGAAAGAAAAGCATCTGGCGATTGTGCATGCGGCGGGGTCGCCTGACCCGACGCGTTCGCATTTCGACGCGCAGGACTTCATGGAATCGGGCACACCGGGCGTGAAGGTCACCGATGACGGTTGGCTGAACCGCGCGCTGCACGAACTTCCTGCAGATAAATCTGCGGCGGACAAATCCGCGTTTCGTGCGATCTCGCTGGGGCCTTCGCTGCCGCGCATTCTGTCGGGCAAGGAACCGGCAGTTGCGATCAACGATCTGAATGCTTTCTCTGTGGGCGGAAAAAATCCGAGGGCTGCGCCCATTGCGAACACCATCGAAGCGATGGACGAAAATTCCGTGGACACGGTCCTGCACGGCACGGGCCAAGAAACTTTCGACGCGGTGAAGATGCTGAAGGCGGCCGACCCGGCCAAGTATGCACCCGCCGCTGGGGCGAACTATCCGAAGGGACGCTTCGGCGACAGCCTCAAGCAACTGGCGCAGTTAATCAAAGCCAACCTGGGCGTGCAGGTCGCGTTCGCCGACATCGGCGGATGGGACCACCACGTCAACGAAGGCAGCACGCAGGGCCAGATCGCGAATATCCTCGGAGACTTCTCGCAGTCAATTGCCGCCTTCTGCACTGACCTGGGCGATCTTGGTGAGGACACGGTGGTGGTCACCATGTCGGAGTTCGGCCGCACCGCCCGCGAAAACGGCAACCGCGGCACCGACCACGGCCACGCCAACGTGATGTTCGTCCTAGGCGGCCCGGT
Organism: Terriglobia bacterium; assembly: GCA_020073015.1. GTDB lineage: Bacteria > Acidobacteriota > Terriglobia > Terriglobales > Acidobacteriaceae > Acidiflorens. Next base: position 24,104 of record JAIQFZ010000035.1, read on the forward strand.
AAAAGGTGGCAAAGTCTATGGCCGCTGGCCGGGGCTGGATCAGTCACAACTCTACGAAGGACGCGATCTGGGGGTGACGACGGACTTTCGGCTGGTGCTCAGCGAAGTTGTGTCGCAGTACCTGGGAAACAAGGATTTGAACACAGTGTTTCCGGGGTTCGTAGGGCAGCCGGTGCAGTTTCTGAAACTGTTGGGATAGAAAACGTATTCATGACTCCGGAGGATTCCAGGCGCCGGTTGAGGCCGAGCGTAGCTCGTCTGACTCAATTACAGCGATCGCTTCTTCCCCGTACGACTCCAAATCCTCCTTCTCCCACTGCTCTCCAGCCCTGACGACGTGGAACCGTAGCGTACAACCACCCCCACTGGCAGCAATAATGAAGCGGAAGGAAGCATCTGGCGCAAACTCGCGCAGCCGCTGGTTTAGTGAAGTTGCGAGCGCAAAGGACTGGTCAACTAAGTTTTCTGGGCTGCTTTCGGAGACGAAGTCTTCAATGTGGATGTGATTTGCAAAGCACTCATATCCGGATCTGTCAGGAAAATCATTCCTACTTAAGTGAGGCTGCCCTGAGAATACAATGCAATCCCCGCTGCGAGTGAATTCGTGATCGGCAACCTCCGAAAGCTCGGGCCGCACCATCCGCACATGAGACGGAGCTTCCGGAACCAGGCGTCTCATTCGGGAGTTCAATCGCATACGCGAAGATTCTACCGCGTGCGGAGGTTGAATCTTTGTGTCCAGCTAGATCTCGATCAGTACCTCCCCGCCCTCAATCTTCACCGGATACACCGCCACCTTCGCTCCCGGCGGGCCGGCCTCGCCGGTCTTCGGATCCCATGCCCAGCCGTGCCATGGGCAGATCACTTTGCCGCCTTCGATTACGCCCTGGCCGAGCGGGCCTCCGCGGTGCAGGCAGGTGTTTTCCATGGCGCTGATTTCGCCGTTCACGTTGGCGACGCAGACTAGCTTATCGCCGCAGGGGAATTCCTTGGCTTGGTTCGGGGCGGGGAGTTCGGGTTGGGTGGCTAGCTTAACAAAGGGCATGTCTGCACGCGGGATGTCATTCTGAACGTAGGGGTCCTTCGACTTGCCCTCACCGCGCAAGCGCGGCTCGGGCGGCGCTCAGGATGACAAGAAGTATATTAGGTTTAACTGATGGCTGATGGCTGACAGCTGAGAGCTGACGGCTATTTCGGCTGCATCGTCTGGGCGACCATCACCTGGCGCTTGAAATTCTCCATCATGCTTTGATCGAGCCGGACTTCGGTGGGCTTCTTGGCGAGCGTCATGGTGTCGATCTTGTCCTGCAGCCGGAGCATCGCGTAGAACAGGTTCTCCGGACGCGGCGGGCATCCGATCACATAGACATCTACCGGGACGATGCGGTCCACGCCCTGCAGCACGGAGTAGGTATTGAACGGTCCGCCGACAGACGAGCAGGCGCCCATCGAGATCACCCATTTGGGCTCGGGCATCTGGTCGTAGATGCGCTTCACCACCGGCGCCATCTTGAGCGTAACGGTGCCGGAAACGATCATCAGGTCGGATTGCCTGGGGCTGGGGCGGAAGACTTCCGAGCCGAAGCGCGCGATGTCAAAGCGCGCGGTCGACGACGCGATCATCTCGATGGCGCAGCAAGCCAGACCAAACGTCATCGGCCAGAGCGCCGACTTGCGCGCCCAGTTGAAGACGTAGTCCACCGTGGTGATCATGAAATTCTTTTCGAACTTGTTCTGGAGCCAGCTCATGGGTCCTCGTGCGGTACAGGATACCCGATCATGATACGCCCGGGAGTGATGGAGATCACAGGGGAGCTGCGAACCCTATTCCACTCACCAATTCCCTTCGGTCCCGTCTAACCCCCGACGGGAGGCGTTATGACGCAACAACGCAGGACCAGTCTGTGGAAGGCGGTCGCAGTTGGCGCAATCGCAGCGATTTTCCTCATCTCCAGCGCACAGGGCTCGGACCAGAGTGGCAAGCTGACGGAAGAATTTCACAAGGTCTACCCGCTGTCAGCCCAGGGGCGCATTGAAGTCGAGAACCTCAATGGTCCGGTGCATATCAGCAGCTGGGACCGCAATGAGGTCAAGGTAGACGCGGTGAAGAGCGCCTGGACGAAGGAACGGTTGGAGGAAGCGCGCATCGAGATTCGCTCGGAGGAGAACAGTCTTTCCATCCGCACCGAGTATCCTGACCACGATCAGACCTTCAACCGCGACGACCGGCATAACAACAACCCGGCCAGCGTGGAATACACCTTGACCGTGCCCCGTCAGGCGCGGCTCGATGAGATCAAGCTGGTCAATGGCCGCCTCGATGTCCAGGACGTGGCGGGCGAGGTGCGGGCCTCCTGCGTGAACGGCCGCATTCAGGCGCGCAATCTGCAAGGGCCTGTCGAACTGGACACCGTGAATGGCGAGCTCGAGGCCAGCGTGAGCCAGCTGACTTCGTCACGGCTGAAGTTGTCGTCGGTGAACGGCGCGCTGCGTGTGACCTTGCCGTCCGATGCGAAGGCGGATATCCAGGCCAGTACCATCTCGGGCCATATCTCCGACGACTTTGGACTACCCGTCAAGCGCCACCAGTATGTCGGCCAGAGTTTGCACGGCGAACTGGGGGGCGGGGGAGCGGAAGTGAGGCTCTCCAATGTGAATGGGACGATCGAGATTCGCCATGCGGGAGATAATCGTCCGCTAAGCCCGGTTAAGAACCTGGAACGCGATCATAACGACGGAGATAATGATAAGGACGATGAAGACGATGAGATCTAGGCGGATCGCGGTCTTGATCTTGGGTGGCGCAGCGCTTTCAGCGCTGCGATCAGGGTTCTGTTCTCCTCCACGGCTTTAGCCGCCGCGGTCGGAATGCCGCGCCGCTCGTCCCTTTCTTAGTAGATCGTGTACCCGGGCGCCGGATTGCGCACGTCCGGCTTGGACGCCATCAGCAGCAACGCGCCGATTCGCTTGAAGGCCTTCAGATCGTCGAGCGAATGGAAGGACGTGGTCTGGTAATTTTCCGGCGTGGGCGTGTCGTCGGGAATCTGCGCGTACTCCACTTTCTCGAAGGCATGCGCCTTCAGCAAGTCGACATACTCCGCGGCCGAGCGCACGTGCACCGGCACTTTCAGCTTGGGCACCCACTGCAGCGAATACGGATTGTCCTTGTAAAGATTGATCAGGATGAACAGGCGCCCGTGCGGCGCCAGCACGCGGAACAACTCTGCCAGCGCCCGATCCTGGTCGGGATAGTAGTAGAACGATTCGACGGACAGTACCTTGTCGAAGAAGTTTTCCTCCCAGGGGATCTGGGCGGCCGATCCGACTACGAACATCACGTTCTCGAATTCTTTCGACGCGGCGCGCGCCTGCCGGATCATCTCGTCGGAAATATCGACGCCTACGACTTGCCCGAAACCCTGCGGCCCTTCGCCGACCATGCGCGCCAGCAAGCGCGTCGCCCAGCCCGAACCGCAGCCCAGATCGAGAATGCGCTCGCCCGGACGAAGATCCATGCGGCGCATGGTCTTTTCCGTAATGTCGAGGTGATGGTTCTCCATTTTCGGACCTTCACCTTGCTCGGCCCAGCGGTTGAATTCCTGCTGGAGGCGATCGTCGGGGGATGGGGGTTTGCCGGGGATCATGGTTTTTCTCTGACAGCTCGTAGCTTACTTCGCAATCTTCCGCAGATCCTCGAAGAACGTCGGGTACGACACTCCGGCTGCATCCGCGCCGAGAATCGTCGTTTCGCTTTCGGCCCGCAGCGCGGCTACGGCAAACGCCATGGCGATGCGATGGTCGCCGAAGGAATCGAGTTCTGCGCCATGCAGCCGCTGGCCGCCGGGAATCCGCATGCCGTCGGGACGCTCCTCTACTTCCGCGCCCATCTTGCGCAGATTGGTCGCGCACGCCGCAATGCGGTCCGACTCCTTCACGCGCAACTCTGTGGCGTCGCGCACTTCGATGCCATTCTCGGTGTAGGGGGCGACCGCGGCCAGCACGGGGATTTCGTCGATCAGCGCAGCGGTATCAGCACCTGAAATCGTTCCACCTTTCCAGGCTGCTCCGCACGCTTCGACCGTGCCCACCAGTTCGCCATGGTGTTCCTCCAGTTGCGCGACCGAGATCTTCAATCCCATCTGGATCAGGATATCGAGCAGGCGGGCGCGCGTGGGGTTCATCAAAATGCCGGGGAGTGTGACCGCAGACCCCGGGAACAACGCCGCCGCACACAGGAAGAAAGCGGCACTGGAGAGATCACCGGGCACGAGAGCCTCGATGGCATGCAGCCTCTGTCCGCCGCGAATGCGCGCGGCATTTCCGCTCCGCTCAACTTCTGCGCCAAATGCCCGCAATGCGATTTCGCCGTGATCGCGCGTGCGGATCGGCTCTTCGACGGTCGTCTCACCATCGCCGAACAAGCCCGCAAACAGCACGCACGACTTTACCTGTGCGCTGGCTACTTCCGGCTTGTAGTGGATTGCCTTGAGCGGGCCGCCTTGAATTTTGAGTGGAGGCCGTCCGCCCTCGCTCGACGAAATCTTTGCGCCCATTTCGGTGAGCGGCTTCATGATGCGCGCCATCGGCCGGCGGGAAAGCGACTCATCGCCGAACAACTCGCTCGCGAAGGGCTGACCCGCAAGAATGCCGCTCAGCATGCGCATGGTCGAACCGGAGTTCCCGCAGTCAAGCGCTTGCGCCGGAGCTTTCAGTTGGCGGCCCACACCGACCACCTCGATGGCCCCATGCTCCGTCCGCCGCCACTCTACGCCCATGGCACCGACGCAGCCGAGCGTGCTTTCGCAATCGCGCGCGGCGGAGAAGTTCTGGAAGCGGCTGGTGCCTTCCGCAATGGCCGCCAGCATCGCGTAGCGGTGGGAGATGGATTTGTCGCCAGGGATGCGCACCACCCCATTGACGGCGCGCGCGGGGCGAACCGATGCGGTCGTATCCGTAACCATAAACTTTAAATATAAAGGAGATTTCTGATCCGGGTGGATCGCGCCTTACTGCGTTCGCACTCGGCCGGCAGCCTCGGCGAGGATTTCCTGTGGTACTTCCCGCACGGTTACCGCGAACTCGAACTTCGGGGTCTCCGATCCGCGTCCCCAGCGATTCACTTCCCAGTGGGCACGGATGAACTTTACTTCGGGCTTCCCCGCAAGATCGAGCAACAAGGGAACTTCCTCGCGATAGAACTTCTGCGGGAACGCGACGATGGGCTTGGGATCCCACGTCGTGCCGTCTCCTGAACCTTGCACGCTGACGTCGAGCGATTCCTGCTCGACCACGGCGGTGATGTCCAGCGTCAGCAGAAAGATCCGGCCTTCGGTGCGGCTCAGATCGAGGGCCGGGCCGTCTCCTTTGGCAGTAGCCACGGTTTTCTCAGGAACGAGGAAGGCTTCGATCATGGGGCGATTCTAGCAGAGGCAGTCGGCAAGTGACGGTCCAAAGGACGCCGGTACTCTGCCGAACCTCGCATTGGCAAGGTAGAATTCCGGCGTAGGAAATTGTCTCCATGAAAATAGTGCTTTCTTTGTGTTTGACGACTGCTCTTTTCTGGACGCCAGCAATCGCTCGACCACAACACTCCGACACCCAAAGCAAGAAGACCGCGGGGGTTGCGCCGCCCATGCGGGAACTCGACTGGGATACCTATCTCGACAAAGTACAGGGCGCATGGATGGGAAAGATGATCGGCGTCACTTTCGGCGCTCCCTGGGAATTCCAATACCAGAACACGCCGATCGGATTCGACATCACCGATTGGCCGCTTTCTCCAACGCGCATGAAGGAGTACCGGGCGCGCGCGACCAACAAGCCCGGCGACTGGACCCCGATCACGAGCGAGGCTGACAATCAGAACGTTCACATCGTCCACGACTTCATTCTCGATTCAGAGAAAGAGCACCCCAGCTTCGGCATTCCCGACAATGACGACATCTACATCAATCTGCTGTTTCTCTATTGCATGCGCCGCTACGGGATTGACGTTGATCCGGTCACGGTCGCCCGCGAGTGGGACAAGAAGATTCGCCAGGTGTGGCACGCGAATGACGCCGGACTCGCCAACATCCGCAAAGGCATCCTGCCTCCCGATTCCGGCAACCCGCGCAATAACCTGCACGCCGATGACATCGACTTCCAGATTGAGTCCGACATTTTTGGCATGATCGCTCCCGGCATGCCGCAAGTCTCCAACCGCTACGGCGAACGCATGGGGCACATCATGAACTATGGAGACGGCGTCTACGGTGGCATGTTTATTTCCGCCATGTACACGCAGGCGTTCTTCGCCCGGGACATTCGAGAAGTTGTCGACAACGGCCTGAAGGCGATTCCGGCGGAAAGCCTCTACGCCCAGACGATCCGCGACGTCATCCAGTGGCATGACCAGTATCCCAACGACTGGCTCAAGACGTGGCATCTGGTACAGGCCGAGTGGGGCGAAGTGGATCACTGTCCCGATGGCTACAAACAGCCATTCAATATCGACGCAAAGCTGAATGGCGCCTATGTTGTGATGGGTTTGCTCTACGGCGATGGCGATTGGTATAAGACCATGAATTACGCGACTCGTGCCGGCCAGGACGCCGACTGCAATCCCGCGAACGCTGCCGGCATTCTAGGTACGCTGATCGGTGCGCACGCGATTCCCGCGCAGTATAGCGAACCGGTTCACAACACCTATTGGAACAAGACGCTCGCCGGCCTTCCCGATTCCTACGAGGTGGATGCGCTCGCGGGCGATACCGCGCAGATTGGCCTCAAAATCCTGCTCGCGAACGGGGGAGAGGTCGTATCCAGATCCGGCAAGATGGTGCTGCGAATTCCTCAGCAGGACCCGGTCCCGCCCTCCGACCTGGAGCAGGTGAAGTGGGACGGCGACAAACCCGTCTTTTGACTTACCGGGGTCTCACACAAGGGGAATACTGACCCCGACTCGGCCGGCGTAACCAGCCACGAACCGGCCCCGGCTCGCAACCGGCTACGTCAACGGCACGTCATCCAAAAACTGGCGCAGGGTTTTTCCGACCAGTTCCGGCTGCTCCCAGGGCGCGTAGTGGCCTGCCTTCGGGATGACTTTCAGTTGGCTGCCCGCGATGCTCTGGCGCATCAGCTCGCCGTCGGCAACCGTGGACAGTATGTCTTCTTCGCCAATTAGGATCAGCGTGCGGACGTTGATCGTCTTCAGGTCGGCCACTGAATCGGGGCGCTCTGCCATGCCGCGCTGGACCAGGCTGATATCTTTCGGCGACATTTTCCGCATCATGCGGCGGGCGCCCTCGACCACATCGGGACGCATGCCGACCGTGGTCCGGCCCATCAGTTTCGGAATCATTGTCTCGAGGAACTGCGCGGTTCCTTGCTCCAGAACGTCCGCGGCTGCCTTTAACCGGTTCGATCTGGCTTCGGGCGTGTCGGGCTGAGGCCGCGTATCGCAGAGCACCAGCGCACTGACGCGCTCGCGAAAACGGCGCCAGAACTCAAACGAGATGTATCCGCCGATCGAACAGACGATGAACGCAGACTTCCCGACTCCTGCCGCGTCCAGCACCCGCGCAACGTCCTCGGCATGCTTCTCCATGAGCGCGGGCCCTTCGCCGATTTCCGAGTCGCCGTGGCCGCGCAGGTCGGGGGTGATCAGCCGATAACGCGAATTCAGTGCTGGCGCGATTGGGTTCCAGAACTCGTGATGACAAGGAAAGGGATGAAGCAGAATAACCGGAGGGCCGCTCCCCTGGATTTCATAGACGATCTCGGCGTCGTCGCTGCGCAGGCGGTCCATGGGAGCAGATTAGAACACAACGGGCTACAAGAGCGGGATGCAAGGCTGGCAAGACGTAGCGCCGCCGTCCCGGCGGCTGTCCGGCCGGCGCTACATGGATGCAAGCCGAACTAGGTTGATACCGGCTGGCCCGCCGCCACTACCGGGTGAACTTCGGGCTCTTCGGGCACGATAATCCAGGCCAGGACGTAGGCGACCACACCGGGAAAGACTCCCGCCATGAGCGTCACGAAGACCCACAGGATACGCACCAGCGAGATGTCCAGATCCAGGTATGCTCCAAAGCCGGCGCAGACGCCCGCGATCTTACGGTCCGACCGCGACCGGATCAGTTGCTTCGGCCGAGGCACAGTCCCAACTACCGTCCCGCAGTAGGTGCAGAAGCGTGCGTCCTCAGCGATTCCCTTCCCGCAAGCGTTGCAGTACATAATCGCTCCCTCGATTAATGGTACGCGCGCGTGGTCCCAAATGTTCCAGGATCAGCTCTTGGCTTTTAGCTAGAGGCTAAGGGCTAAAGGCTAAGAGCTGCCTCTCGCCCTACTCCCGGTACGCCTCTTTCATCCGCTTCCGCGCCTTGTCGGCCTCGGCGTTGCCGCCGTTGGTGGCCACCACCGCTTCGTATTTCTTGATGGCCAAATCGCGCTTCTGGAGTTGGTCATACATCTCGCCGGCACCGAGGTTCGCCTTCTGCAGCAATTCCGGATCGGCGCCCGCCACGTCGCTCACCAGTTCATAGGCGGCCGCTGCAGCCGAGTAGTTCTTTTCGCTGCGCAGCAAGTCACCCAATCCAATCGCTGCGATTTCGTAGTGCAGGTTGCCGTATTTTCCCGCTCGCCCGTTCTGCCACACCCGGCGATACTGCTCCTCGGACTCGGAGTTCTTACCCGAGGCCCGCAACAGGTTCGCTTCCTCGAGTGGGAAGAGATAATTGCGGGGGAACCTGGGGCTCAGCGCACGCGCGATTTCGAGGGCCTGGCCATAGCGGTGTTCTCTCCGCAGAAACACCAGGGATACAACCCCGGCGTCCACGCTGGTTTCGCCGTTGGCGTGGTAGGCATCGGACAGGTACTGAATGCCTTTTTCCTTGTCCCCGCTCAGCCCGACCAGGGCGACCGCCACCTTCACGGCCAGCGGCAGGCTGCCCATCACGTAGTTGTGGGTCCCGAGCACGAGTTTGGCATCCGTATATTTCGGATCCAACTCGAGAACCCGTTCGTGGTCCCGGCGCGCGCCCACGGCGTTCCGCAGAGAAGAAAACCAGGCCCGCTCGATCAGCGCGGTGTAGAGGGCGAACTGCCCGCGTGTCACGCCCCGCGCGTAGAGCATGTCCACATTGTTCGGGTTGTGCGAGAGTTCGGCATTCTCGAGCCGTTGCGCCTCCGCCACCAGGTGCTTGATGCGTTCCTTCTGGGCCGGGTCCGCCGGGCGGTGTGCTTGCCCGACGAAGCTATCGTTGGCGTACTCGCCGGTATTCATCGCGCCCATGCGATACAGTTCGCGCACCAGGACCGCCGAAAGCAGGTGATTGATGGCAAACGGATCGTTCGGATGGCGCGCCTCCACCTTCTCGAAGTCCTGAATGGACCCCTCGTAATCGAGGTCATAGAGGCGCTGGAACGCTGTTTGATTCAGCGGATCGGCGGGCCGGTACGAAATCGGGGCAGCCGCGGCGGCCAGACAGCATTCCGCCCCAGCCAGGGGCGGATCCAAGAAGCAAAAGCCACGTTCGATCAAGTTTACCCGATTGGGCTCCCGGCCGATAAGAGGAACCAAATCGGCTATGTTGCTGTCCTACACGTTTGTGCAAAATGGGAATTTCAGGGGTGGGTTGGGTAATTCTTGCCTTGCCGAACGGTTTGCCGACAGTGCGATGCTCTCATAACTATCTTATTTGCAACAATTTAATTTGGTGATCGGCTTGCCATTCCAAATTCAGCAACAGGATGGGAACCATGGGGGAAGTCGCGAATCAGGTCCAGCACGAGTTTTGGCGCCCGCCGATGCCGGCGGCGTCCGATGCTGCGGCCAGTCAGGAATTCGTCGAAACCTGCCGGCGTTGCGGCACTGAGTTCATCGTCAGCTCACGCTTTTGTCATGCCTGCGGCGCGACCCGACCCGAACTGAACGCGTCCTCGCGCGTGATGGAACTCCCGGGACTGGCCGAACTAAGCGCCCTCGGTGAGCGGCTCGGCCTAACCACCGCATCGCTAATCGCTTTCCTTGTTGGTATCGTTTGCATCGTGGGAGCCTTGACCGTGGGCTTGGTTTTCAGCGCCAGGACAATGCTCGACTGGCAGGCAATTCAGATCTGGCGTATCGAGTGGCTGCTGGGAGCGATCTCGGCGTTCGTTGCGGGCCGTCTGTTCAAGAAGTCTTCCTAAGCCAGTTTCCCGCTAATCTAGCCGCGCGAGTGTGCGTGCTCGGCATCGGCATCGGCCACGGCCGCACTGCGTCGCCTTTGCAGATTCATGCGATAAAGATGATGCAGGGGCCCAATGCCGTGTCCCAACGGCTGGGCATTCGTAATCGCGGCGGCTACATAGGCCTTGGCGAGAAGAACCCCTTCCGGTAACCCCCGCCCCTGCGCCAGATGACAAGCCAGCGCCGTCGCAAAGGCACATCCGGTACCGTGGGTGGAATTCGATCGCTGGCGGTCCGCCTTGAAAACTTCCTGCTCTGTGCCCCGGCTGGTACTGAAACTCAAGAGGTCGATTGCCTTGTCGAGGTGGCCACCCGTCACGACGACGTTGGTGGCTCCTAACGCGTGCAGGCGAGCCGCCGCCTCGCGCATCTCGTCCAGGTTCGTCACCGCCACACCGGTTAACACGCTTGCCTCGTCCAGATTGGGCGTCACCACCTCGGCCAGCGGAACCAACTTTTCGATCATCAGCCTGGTTCCGGCGGCATCCAGCAGGTCGATCCCTGAACTGGATTTCAGGATGGGGTCCAGCACGACGTGGGGCAGCTTTGACTCCTCCAGGAAACCGGCAACCGCCTTAACCACCTGCTCATTGCCGAGCATGCCGAGATGGACCGCTTCAATTTCAAGGTCGGACGCCAGTTCCTGCAGGGTGTCGCGGATGATCTTCGGATCCACTCCCTGGACCCGCCGAACCCCTTGGGTGGACTGAACCGTCAAGGCGGTGATGCAGCAGACCCCGTAGCAATCGTGAGCGGCGATCGTTTTGATGTCGGCGGTAATTCCCGCCCCCGAGGACGGGTCAAACCCCGCTACCGTCAATACCACAGGAGGTCTTACAACCATGCTGCCCACTCTAAACCCAAACACCTGAGCTGGGAACTCCACTTCCGGCTCATCCCGCTCCCAGAGATCAGGAATCCCCACCCGTTATTCCGTTGGTTAAGGATGGAACTGCCAAGCTGTGTACCATCATACAAACATTCGTAGCTCTAACTGTATGATTACATTGTTCTTATCTTATTATTCTCGTAAGGCTAACATTCGAAAACAGGTTACACCATCTTGCTTGAACCAGCAGTGCTTGTGTTTACTATTTTGTAATCGACAGCCTCTTCATTGTTTCAACAACATAGCTCACAAATCCCATAGTTTTCATTGTGCTAAGTCATTGATTAATTACTAGTTAGTTAATTCGGCACCCGATTTTAGAGGTTGACATACCCCCTCCGCCCCGCTAGCATTCTTAGATCGTTTGACCAAAGGAGCATGCGACCCTAGAGAACGACGACTTTCAAATAGCGAGGTCATTGAATGCGACGACGATTAGCCGAAGGTCTGGCGATTGCTTTATCGGTTGCCAGCCTGGGGGCAGGAGCCGCATCCGGGCGTGGCAACTCGGAAGCCGCCAAGGTCACAAGCCCGCCGGTCATTTCGACCAGCGGTCAGAAATCCCACAAAAACAAGAAGTCTCAGCCCTATCAAGTAGGGACCGCGTCCTGGTACGGAGAATATTTCCAAGGCAAGCAAACGGCCAGCGGTGAGCCCTACGATATGCGCGATTTCACCGCCGCCCATCCCAGCCTGCCGCTGGGGACGTTCGTCAAGGTCACGAATCTGAGGAACGGCAAGGTGGTGGTGGTTCGAATCAACGATCGCGGTCCGGTGGTTGACGGCCGCATCATTGACGTTTCTTACAACGCCGCGCGCGCGCTGGGATTCAAAGAGCGTGGATTGCAGAAAGTCCGCCTGGACATTTACCAACCCCCCACCCTGGCGCAGCTGCAACCGGTAGCCAAGCTCAACTAAACCCGATACACTCGGCACAGATGGACCCGCGCCAGCGTCTCATCGTTGCCTTGGATGTGTCTTCGTCCGCGGCCGCCCGCAAGATCGTGGCGGCCGTGGGCGACTCCGCCCATGCTTACAAGGTCGGAATGCAGCTCTACACGGCCGAAGGCCCTGCCATCGTGCGTGAATTGACTGGCTCCGGACGCCGCGTGTTCCTCGACCTCAAGTACCATGACATCCCGAACACCGTGAGCGCAGCGGTTCGCGAAGCGGCGCAGCTCGGCGTCAGCATGCTGACCGTGCATGCCACCGGTGGCGCGAAGATGCTGCGCGCCGCCGCCGAAGCCGGGCACGCCGTCAATCCCGACTTGCTCGTGCTGGCCGTCACCGTCCTCACCAGTCTCGATGACGCCGATCTCAACATGCTCGGTATCCGGGGCGGGATTCTCGATCAGGTTCTACGCCTTGCCGCCCTCGCGCTCTCGAACGGCTGCCAAGGGATCGTGGCCTCCGCGCAGGAAGCCTCTGCGCTGCGCGAGGAGTTCGGGCGCGACTTCACCATCGTGACGCCCGGGGTGCGTCCTGCCGGCAGCGGCGCCGACGACCAGGCCCGTGTGGTCACGCCCGCCGAAGCCATCGCCGCCGGAGCCTCCTACATCGTGGTGGGCCGCCCCATCACCGAAGCGCCTGACCCGGCTGCGGAGGCCCGAGCTATCCTGGGACAGCTCGCCGCCTGAGAGCAGAAGGTTTCAGAGTTTCAGGGTTTCAACGAAAAAAGGCGCGGCATTGAGCCGCGCCTTCCGTGTTTTTGCTGACTACTGCCTCTCACAGCTTTTCAAAAAACTCACACGCCGAGCACGAAATATAGATCCCGCCCGGCACGCCGCGCTCGCGGTCCTTCACGCGCTTGACGATGCGCGTGTCTTTGCCGCACTTGGGGCATGAGGTGGATTTCGTTGTGTCCATGACCTTCTTACGGTCGGCTGTCTTCGCAATCTTCGCCATTCAGGTTCTCCTGACAGGAATGTGCCGCCAGCCCAAAGGGCTGCGGTTCTACCTGGTAATTGGGAGTATTCAGGGTTAGCCGGTCCAAACTCTCAGTCCGGCAGGATGAACACACCGAGACGCGGTGCACTGTACTCGCCACTCGAATTTTACACGATCCCGTAGACAAAACCGAACCCCGTAGAGACCCGGCTTGCCGCGTCTCCGCTGTGCCACCGCTCGCTGCACCTTGGGCGGACAGGAATGTCCGCCCCACACAATCTATTTACTGCTGAACTCTGCCCAAGGCCCACCGCGCGTGGCTGGCAACGACCGAATCTGGATCCTCAGCCAGTCTCTTCAGGGTCGGCAGAAACTTCACGTTGCCGCTGTTGCCCATCGCGATGACGGCGTTGCGGCGCAGGCCGGAGAGCTTGGTGCGCCGGATGGGCGATCCGCGGAAGACGGTACGAAATTCCTCCGGCGGCATTTCGGCCAGCCAGTCGAGCGCCGGATTGACCAGGCCTTCGCGCGGCTGGAATTCGGCGGCGGCAGTCGCCGGCGCTTTCCGGTTCCACGGGCAAACGTCCTGACAGATGTCACATCCGAAAGCATGACGGCCCATGCCGGAGCGAAGATCGTCGGGAATGTCGCCGCGCTTCTCGATGGTCAGGTACGAGATGCAGAGGCGTGCGTCGAGTTGGCCAGGAGCCGCGAAGGCGTGGGTGGGACAGGCGTCCAGACAGCGCGTGCAGCGACCGCAGCGGTCGGGCGCAGGCAGGTCGGCCTCGAGTTCAAGGGAAGTCAGGATCACGCCGAGAAACAGCCACGATCCCAGCTTCTGGTTGAGGATGCAGGTGTTCTTGCCGATCCAGCCAACACCGGCGTATTTGGCATAGATGCGCTCGACCAGCGGGCCGGTGTCAACGTAGGAACGGCAGTGGATCGTGGCTAGTGGATTGTGGTTGGTCAGTTCCACTCGGATCGAATCTTCGAGCTTGCGCAGTCTTCGCAGGACGGCGTCGTGGTAGTCCTCCTGGCTCCAGGCATAGCGCGAGATCCATCCCTGGGCAGCGTCTCCGGTTTGCGTCGAATAGGGATGCGCGGTGTTGTAATTGAGGGCGCAGACAACCACGCTGTGCGCCCAGGGAGCAACCCGCGCCAGCGACGCTCGCTTGAGCTGTCCAGCTTCGTCGCGCGACTCCATGTACTTCATTTCGCCGTGCTGGCCGGCGGCGATCCAGGCAGGAAACGATTCCAGTTCACCGAACTCGCGAACCGGCGCGATGCCGCAGAGGTCGAACCCGACGTCGCGGGCGAACTGCTTGATGCGGGATGGAAGAGCAGAGAGCAAGTGGTCGGTGGCCAAGGTTTTGAGGCTATCCAGAGAAGGCTACCACTGTCAGGTCGGCGAACGGGGGTGCCGGCCGCGGGGTGACCTGATGACCATGTGCTGGTGATGTGCGTCACAGCCCGCTGTTACAAGGCCACGGGACAATACATCTGGAGTTCGACGGAGCACCCGTGTTCAAAATCATCCATGCTCAGTTCATCGCTCCTGGAATCAAGCGATTCATTCTGGAAGCGCCCCGGATTGCGCGCAAGCAGCGCCCGGGGCAGTTCGTAATCCTGCGGGTCAACCAGACCGGCGAGCGCATCCCGCTCACCATTGAGCGCTCGGATCCGGAAAAAGGCACGGTCAACCTGGTCGTGCAGTCGATGGGCAAAACCACCCACCTGCTGAATTCGCTGGAAACCGGCGACAGCATTCTCGATGTCGTTGGGCCGCTGGGGAAACCTTCCGAGATCGCGAAGTTCGGGACGGTCGTGGTCATGGGCGGAGGCGTGGGCACGGCGATGGCGTATCCCACGGCGGCCGCGCTGAAGCGGGCCGGGAATCGCGTCATCACGATTCTGGGCGGACGGAATAAAGATCTCGTCCTGCTGGAACGCGAGATGCGCGAAGTGAGCGACACGGTGTTTGTCACCACCGACGACGGCAGCTATGCCGACAAGGGGCTGGTCACCGACAAGCTTCGCCAGTTGATCGAGAACGGAACGCGCATCGACCTGGTGCTGGCAGTGGGGCCGATCCCGATGATGCGGGCGGTTGCGGAGATGACGCGCAAGGAGCGGATCCGCACGATTGTCAGCCTGAACCCGATCATGATCGACGGCACGGGAATGTGCGGCGGCTGCCGCGTGTTAATCGAGGGCAAGAGCGAATTCGCCTGCGTGGACGGGCCAGAGTTTGACGCGCATCGCGTCGACTTCGCCGTCCTGGTGCAGCGCAATTCGATGTATCGCGACGCGGAGAAACGGTCGATGGACGACTACAAACGGGAACTCGAAGCAAAAAAGGCTGCGGTCAAGACTGAGGCTGAAACGGCTTGCGTGCTGGAGGGAAAGTAAATGGCTACGACTCCGACGAAGTCGAAAAATCCCATCCCCAACCGGGAGCGCATCAAGATGCCGCGGCAGCACATGCCGGAGCAGCCTCCGCTGGTACGCGCTCAGCAGTTCACCGAAGTCAACCTTGGATACTCAGCGGAGCTGGCGCAGCAGGAGGCGCTGCGCTGCATCGAGTGCGCCAAGCCCACCTGCACCGAGACCTGCCCGGTGGGCGTGAAGGTGAAAGAGTTCGTGCAGTTGATCGTGGAAGGGAATTTCTTGGGAGCAGCGGCGAAGATCCGCGAAGATAATGTGCTGCCTGCGATCACGGGACGCGTCTGCCCGCAGGAGGACCACTGCGAAGGCGGTTGCCTGCTCAAGAAAAAAGGTGAGTCACTGGGCATCGGGTACCTGGAGCGGTTCGTCGCCGACTACGAGCAGCAGCACTTCGATACGAAGAACATCGTGAAAGCTCCGCCCACAGGGAAGAAGGTTGCCATCGTCGGCAGCGGGCCTTCGGGTCTGACGGCGGCGGGTGACCTGGTGCAGAAGGGGCACCAGGTGCACGTTTTCGAGGCGCTGCATGAAGTCGGCGGCGTGCTCACGTACGGCATTCCGGAATTCCGGCTTCCGAAAAAGATCATCCGCGAGCAGGTCGACTACATGCGCGCCATGGGCGTGGAGTTCGAAACCGATGTGGTCGTTGGCCGCACCGTAACGATCGACGAACTGCTGGAGGAGGAAGGCTACGACGCGGTCTTCATCGGGACGGGCGCGGGCCTGCCGCAGTTCATGGGCATTCCGGGCGAGCATCTGAACGGCGTGTACTCGGCGAACGAATTTTTGACGCGCATCAATCTGATGCACGCTTACGAGTTTCCCAAGTACGACGAGCCGATGGTGGACTTCCGCGGCAAGAACGTTGCGGTGATCGGCGGCGGGAATACGGCTCTGGACGCGATCCGGTCGGCATTGCGGCTGGGAGCGGGCAAAGCATATGTGCTGTACCGGCGCAGTGAGGCCGAGATGCCGGCGCGTATCGAAGAAGTGAAGCACGCGAAGCAGGAAGGAATCGAGTTCCAGGTGCTGGCCGCTCCCATCGAGTTCCTGTCGGATGGCAAAGGATGGCTCAGCGGCGCGCGTTGCCAGAAAATGGAACTGGGGGAGCCCGACGCTTCCGGGCGGCGGCGGCCGGTACCGATCGCGGGATCGGAATATGAGGTGCCCCTTTCGGTGGCCGTGATCGCGATCGGGACGAGCGCGAACCCGATTGTGCAGAGCACGACTCCCGGGCTGAACACGAATAAGCGAGGCTACATTCAAGCCGATGAGACGACGCAGAGAACCTCGCGCAAGGGAGTGTTCGCAGGCGGCGACATCGTAACGGGCAGCGCGACCGTGATTCTGGCGATGGGTGCCGGGCGGCGAGCGGCAAAAGGGATCGACGAGTACCTCAAGTCAGGACAGTGGTAGAACTGGGGGCTGCTCTGGACAGCCTTCTACTTCTTGTGAGCCTGGGCGGCGCCTCGCTTCTTGAAGGCTTTCACGGAATGCTCGACTCGGTTCCGGCCATGTTCTTTGGCCGCATAGAGACCGGCATCCGCGCGGCTTAATAGCGATTCTACTTCGTCCTTCCCAACGCATTCCGAAACCGCGACGCCCATGCTCACGGTAATGCTCTTCTCGGCATCGAGAGCAACCACGGGCGTCCCTGCCACCACTTCTCGCAGTTCATTGCCGCGGGCCATCGCGTTCTCCAGATCGCAGCCGGGCAGCACGAGCAGAAACTCTTCTCCCCCATAGCGGCCAATCCAGTCATACACGCGCAGGCTGGAACGGAGCCGGCGCGCGATCTCCTGCAACGCTTGATCGCCGAACAGATGCCCGAGGGTATCGTTGACCTGCTTGAAATGGTCGATATCGGCAAGAATGATGCTGACTGGTTTCCGCTCCCGCCGGGCTCTCTCCAGTTCCCGCTGGAGCATCTCGAGAATCTCACCCCGGTTCAGCAACTCCGTGAGGGAATCGTGCGTGGCCGCGTGGCGCATGGCCTCCCGGGCTTGCACGAGTTCATCCTGCAGGTCGAGAATGCGTTTCCCAACCATGAGACGGGCTTTCAGCTCCGATTCATCAAACGGTTTGA
>JAIQFZ010000178.1 GCA_020073015.1 Terriglobia bacterium
TTTCCTTCACGTGCTCGCGCCCGTTGCGGCCCAACTGAGCGGCGAATTCCAGATGCGTCAGCAGGTAGCGCATCTGATAGGCGCAGCCTTCCACGGAGTGCACCAGCACACCAGTCAGGTTATGAATGACCTGGTTTGGAATCCCGCCGACGGCGCCGGCGATGGTCGGCTTGCCCTTCCAAAGCGCCTCGGTCACCGTGAGTCCGAAGCCTTCTTTGATCGACTTCTGCACCACCACGGTCGAAGCCTGTTGCAGCGCGTTAATCTCCAGCGCACACCACGGCGGCAGTTCGAGAATCATGACGTCTGGATCGCTCCCCGCGGCTTCTCGGACCTCGCTTAGGACGAGCGCACCCTCGGGATCATCGCTCGCTCCTCCGCCCGCCAGCACCAGTTGGCAGTCCACGTACTTTCTGGCGAGTTTGAAAGCCTGCACTACCCCTACCGGATCTTTAAGGCGGTCGAAGCGCGAGACCTGGGTCACGATGGGCCGCGCGCGATCGATCCCGAACTCGTCGCAGACCTTCTGCACAAAGCTGTCGTCCAGCTGTTTGTTCTTCTCTGATAACGGGTCGATGCACGGATAGAACAGATATTGAGGGATCGATAACTGGCGCGCAAAGGACTGTGAAGAAACGATCGCCGCATCGTATTGCTCAATGAATGGACGCAGAAATCCCCACACCTGCGGATGAGGATTCGACAGGTCGATGTGGCAGCGCCACACCCAACGCGTTGGCCCATCCTGTCGGGCGCGAATCAGCGGTGCTGGCTGCGGGTCGTGAATCACCACGACGTCCTCGTTGAATTGCATGCGCTGCCGGTTTTGTTCGTTGTACGACAGAAAGATTTCCTGCGCATGCCGCGTGAGTTCGTACGCGCTGCCGTGTAGCGCATTGTGAAACGCCTTGGTCACTTCGAAAAAGTCGTTGCCGCCGGTGATGACGTCCCAGTGGGTGGCCACCTCCAGTTCTCCGAGCAGCGGCACCAGGCGGTTCAACATCTCGGCAACTCCGCCGCCAACCGCAGTGGAATTGACCATCTTGACCGTTCTGCCCTTGAGGTCGCGGGCGAGGAAGCGAAGTTCTTCAATCACCGCCGCACCCACGATGCTCTGGTAGTCGTCCAAGTGGGGTGACGAAACCGGTGCAGGCGGGGTTTCCCAGGTCCGAGGCGCGGTTCGGCGCTCCGGGCGAGCGGGGGCGACGGTTGTCTCAGATGGCGTCGGGCTGGCTGCGGGTTGAGACTGCACTGGTTCCATAGATGACAACCGTTACGTCAACGCTCTTTCTACAATTCGCACAATCTGCTGGCGGACATCTTCCAGCGTCGCAGTGTAAATGTCGATGCGGTTCAGCGAGCGGGCTGTCTCGGTCAAGCCCGCGTCCTCGTGCAGCCATTGGGAAAAATCATTCGACATCAGTTTGATCCGTAGACGCGCCTCGATGAAATGATGATGGATGGAATGCACGCTCACGCGCCGGATCCCTTCCGTAAATTCCTGCAAAGTGTGAGCCTGAAAGCTGGTAGGTATCACGACAATGTCAGACGCGCAAAAATAAAAAGTTTCATCGGCGACGCGTGTGCAGGCTTCCGGGTTCTCGCGCACATATCTTTCCAGGATCTGGATAAATCGCGCCCGCAACTCCGCCACCGAAGTGAATTCGCGCACGTCCACGCTCGCAAGGGCTTCCGCAAGGCTGGGCTCGTTGCAAGCCGCCAGCGCCCAGTGTGCGAAGTCATTGGAAAAGCCGGCACGAAGAAAGTGGTGTTCCTGCAAGGTCCGGAAGGTGTGCTGGAAGACCGAGTCTTCCGGACACTCGCGCAGCGCATCCAGCAGTTCCGCCAGGGTATTCGCCTTGTACTGGGTGATGCGCAGCAGATGGACCGAAGTATTGAAGTAGAACGGCTTCGCTGGCATCCGTTGGAGAGTTGACGCTGCTGCGCTCATCATCCATTCCCCGCCATGGCGGCCTCCCCGCCCAGAGCGTGCCCTCCACGGACGGCTTCCAACCATTGAGTTAGAAAATCGATCAGATCCTCGGGCGGCTGCAGCCACAACTGCGCGGCCGTCTTCCGCCAGCGCGGCCGCACTAACACGCTCAGACCCCGGTCACGGATGGCTTGAAAGGCGCGCTCGTCGGTGGCGTCGTCTCCTAAGTATGCTGCCGGTGTGTCGGGAGTCACCTCCTTCAGCACGATCCGCACGACATCGCCTTTATCCGCTTCGGGGGGCCGAATCTCGACTCCGCAATCGAAATCAAGGAGTTCCAGGCCGGATTGTTCGGCAATCGGTTTCCAGCCAAGCAGCACGCGGCCTCGCAACTCCCCTACTCCCGGTTCACTCAAACCTCGCCAATGAACTGCGATGCTCCCCATCTTGAACTCCGCCGTGTGCCGCAGGTGCTGATAAACGAGCCATCGGTCGGCATCGGACAGAGCGTCGAGATATCGCTGTTCGAGCTGGACCATTTCGATGCTCCCGTCGGGTGTGCGTCGCTGCAGGCCATGAAGGCCCCACACTTCCGGAATTGGGGCAACGCCGAGAAGGGGAACCGTCTCACTCGTGTCCCGCCCTGAAATGATTATCACGCGAGTGTGGCCGTCGCGAACGATCTGCTGCAGGAGCTGTGCAATCCCTGGGTACGGGAATGCCTGGTCGCGCTCTTTGCGGAACGGCGCCAGTGTGCCGTCGTAGTCGAGCAGCAGGAGCGAGCGCTGCGCCTGTGCGACGGCTCTTAGAAATCGTTCCACTTCAGTTTGCGCGTCTAGTCTCAACGCTTGGTCCACCTCCCTTTCCCGTGCGTCTGAATCACACCGCGGACACAGCCACTCCAAGACTTGACGCGGCGGCCTCCTCTTTTGCGTCCAGCCGTACCTCGCAAAGTTCCGTGATCAGATTTCCTGCCCAGCGATAGATGTTGTGTTCGCGGATGACCTTGCGCATGCGCTGCATGCGCAATTGCTTTTCCTCCGGCTCCATCTCGAGGGCGGCGCGGATGGCGTTGGCAGTTTGCTCGATGTCATAAGGATTCACCAGCAAGGCATCGCGCAGTTCGCGCGCAGCTCCCGTGAACTGGCTCAAGACGAGCACGCCGCGTTCATCCGCGCGGGCAGCCAGGAATTCCTTGGCCACCAGGTTCATGCCGTCATGCAGCGAGGTCACCAGGCAAAGATCGGCGGCGCGATAGTAGGGCACAATCTCATCGTGGCTATGCTGCCGCTTCAGGAAGACGATGGGCTTCCACTTCCCGGTCTGAAAACGCCAGTTGATGCGCTCGGCTTCTGCTTCCACTTCCGCCAGCAGGTCGTGATAGCGCTTGATGTGCGTGCGGCTGGGGGCTCCGATCTGCACCAGGGTGAATTTCCCCTGATAGTTGGGGTGCTGCTCCAGAAACCGCTCGACCGCCAAAAAGCGTTCCAGAATTCCCTTGGTGTAATCCACCCGGTCGACGCCGATTCCCATGAAAGTGGCTTCCACCCCCAGGCTGCGCAGCAATGCAGGCCGCTCCAGGTAGTAGAATCCGTGATTGTTGTTTTCTCCGCCTTCGTCACCTGTGAAGGCCACGCTGATCGGAAACGGCCGGACCATGGTGCGATGCTCCCGGCGCAGCACCGAAAAATGCTCCCAATCCACGCGTGACTCCACCACGCGGTCAGCCGTTTGCAAGAAATTGTTGCAGTGCGACTGAATGTGAAAGCCAATCAGATCCGCGCCCAGCAGTCCATCCACTACTTGGCGCTGCCACGGGCAGATGCCGAATGCCTCCGGGTTCGGCCACGGGATATGCCAGAAAATGGCGACTCTCGCATCGGGTCGTTGCTCCTTGATCAACCGCGGTAACAGCGCGAAGTGGTAATCCTGAACCAGCACCACCGGTCGGGGCGTGTCTTCGATCTCCTCCAACAGGGCGCGGGTAAATTTGCGGTTGACCTCTTCATAATGCTGCCAGTCGCCCGCCCGGAAAATCGGGCGCGTGTGGGCGATATGGCACAGCGGCCAGAGTCCCTCGTTGGCCAGCCCATAGTAGTAGCCTTGCTCCTCTTCCTTGCCCAGCCATACGCGACGCAAGGTGTAGTGCGGATCATCGGGCGGAACCCGAAGGCGATCCCGCGCATCCACCGCTTCCCGGTCAGCATCTCCGCTGCCGTGCGCGATCCATGTTCCGTCGCAGGCGGTGAGGACAGGTTCAAGGGCGGTCACCAGGCCACTGGGCGGCACCACCACATTCAGCGCCTTCCCGTTCCGCTGGTGAATGTAAGGCTCGCGGTTCGAGACGACGAAAAGCCTGCCTCCTTCGAGGCGAGTCCGGATCTGCACCGAAAGCCGCTCCGCCGTCCACATGGACTCCCCCGCTTCCCGCAGGCGAGCTTCGTTTTCGGCGGCGTTGCGCGCCTGGCTCAGGCTCTCCGCCATGGTGGCAACCTCGCGGGCGAGGGGCCGGAACATGTCGAGGTTTGGCATTTCCTGGCTTGAGGAAATTCCTCCCGTCCGCAGCCCCTTCATCCAGAGCGCCGCCCGCGCAATCGGTCCCCCGATGCTCCAACGTACGATCAGCAGCGTAATCAGCACGATGAGAAAGACCTGGGCCAACACGTGTACAAATGCTTCCCGCCACACTCGCAGCATCTGCGCGTGGATGTAGCTCGCATCGTGCACAATTGCCAGGCCGCCCACCAACTCATCCTGGCGGTGAAGAGGCAACGCGAAAATTAGAACCGGGGTGTCTCCCAACTTAACGAACGCACTCTCGTCGTGATCCTGCTGGATGGCATGGGTCAGGGCTGGCGGCGCGGCGGTGAGCATCTTCCCGAGTTCTGGGGTCATCGCAACGACCTCAGCCTGCCGGTTATAGACTGCGACTCCAATTAAATGCTCACGGTTTCCAAAGCGCTGCACCAGGCGCTGCAGTGCCTGGTTCGAACCCGCTCCCCACGTCTTTTCGACATTGCCGGCCAGACTCTCGCCGAGTACCTCCGCCCGGCGCTGCATGTCGCCACGGAGGGCGCGCTTTTCCGCCACCACCTGGTAGTAAGAGAAAGAAAGCGAAACCAGCGTTATGCCGAGAATCAGAGAAACAATGAGTCGAACACTCAACAGCCGCATGCATTGACTCCCTGCCGCGAGGCCTGTGATGCCCCTGGGATCGACTAGCAAACTGGCGCGCGCGGGGTACCGGTTTCGGAAGGTTAAGCGAGGGGCGGAGGCGCGCGGGCCGTCCCTCGCTCAGAAAGCAGTTAGGCTGGCTCGATCGAACTGACGCGAATCATGCCAGTGGAGTCATCCAGGACGCCGATCACCTTCACGTCCTTGTTGACGAATTCCTTGGCCTTCTGTTGGTCGTCCAGTTTGTAGGTCGTCTTGCTCTCCGCATCCGAAAGAACGAGTGCGTTCCCGGATTTCACGATCTTTCCGGTAAAAATCTTCGTTTCAGACGCAGTCTTCTGCTCGTCCGCTTGCTGTGCTTGCTGTTGCTGAGCCGACACCGCATTGGAAGAGGCTGAGTTTTGTGCGGTTACCGTCTGCCCCACATAGCAGAACACGGCAATCACCAGGGCCGCTGGCAACGCAATGCGTAGTACGGCTTCGATCTTCTTCATAGCAGTCTCCTTGGGGAGGATTTTGTTGTTGGATTGCGGAGGTGCAACTGCTCTTCCAATGCAAAGACGGCTTCCTAAGTCATTGAAACGCCATTTGCTTTCTTGCGGATGCGTGATATGGCACAGTGCAAAGATGGCGGGTAAAGAGAAAATTGTTCCGGATCGGCTTCTGCGCCTGAAAAGTGCAGCCCTGGACGGCTTGCCCAAGGGTACGCTTTACCGCAACGTTAGACGGATGCCATCCCGGTGGGCATACCCTGATGCGAATCGTCACTGGTGGGTCCGACTGCGCTCGGTTCCCATACGCAGCAGGGTTCTTCGGCGAACGGGTCGCCGCTCAAGGCGTAGGAGCGGGCGCGCGACCCGCCACAGACTTCGCGGAATTCGCAGACTCCGCACTTCCCTTTCAGGTTTTCCGTCCGGCGTAACGAGACGAACAGGGGCGAGTGCCGGTAGATTTCCGTCAGCGACTGCTGGCGGATGTTGCCGGCTTTGAGCGGCAGGAACCCGCTGGGGAAGACGTCTCCCTGATGGGAGATGAAGACAAAGCCTTTGCCATCGTTGAGCCCCTTGGGAGCGCGACCGACGCCGTCGGGCGTGAGGCCGCCAAACAGCGGTTTGAGGCCGCAGCCGTTGCCGGCGCGCTTGAGTTCGGCGCGGCGTTGCAGGACGTAGCGGCGGTAGTGTTGCGCCTCGGTGCTCTTGATGTCGAAGGCGGCGTACTGCGAGGTTTCATACATTTTGGCGAAGACCTGCTCGAACTCTGCGGCGCTGATCAGATCCGCACTTGAGCCGCGTCCGGTGGGCACGAGGAAGAAAACGCTCCACAGCACAATCCCCAGTTCGTGCATGAGTGCGATCATCCGGTCGAGATAGGCCAGGTTGTGGCGGGTGATGGTGGTGTTGATCTGCACGGGCAGCTCAACTTCATGGGCCCAGCGGACAGCACTGAGCGTCCAGTCGAACGAACCGGGGACGCGGCGGAAGGTGTCGTGAATGGCGGCGTCGGGGCCGTCGAGGCTGATGGCCAGGCGAGCCAGGCCGCGGCGCTTGAGTTCAGCGATTGCGTCGCGGGTCAGGAGCGGAGTCGCACTCGGGGTCAGCGAGATTCGCACCCTCTTCGAGGTCGCATACTCGACTAGATCGAAGACGTCGGGCCGCTTCAGGGGATCGCCCCC
>JAIQFZ010000179.1 GCA_020073015.1 Terriglobia bacterium
TCAATTGCGAGGGACCGGCCATTCTGGCAGGGGTGGCCGCGAAACGCGGTGCCCGGTTCGTTTATTTCTCCACGGACTACGTGTTTAACGGGCGAAACGGGCCTTACGCAGAGGACGCGCCCGCAGACCCGATTTGCGCTTACGGCAGGAGCAAGTGGCAGGGTGAACTCGCGGTGCGGGATGCGCATCCGGCAGCGCTGGTGGTCCGCACCACCACGGTCTACGGACCGGATCCAAACGGGCGGAATTTCCTGTACAGCCTGCGCAAAGGACTGGCGGGCACGAAGCCGTTCCGCGTGCCGGCGGATCAGGTTGCTACTCCGACTTATAGCGTTGATCTGGCGGCGGCTGTGGTTGCGCTGACCGAGAGTGGCGCGCAGGGCGTTTTCCACGTTGCCGGACCGGACGTGGTTTCGCGCCTGGAGTTTG
This sequence comes from Terriglobia bacterium, assembly GCA_020073015.1. Lineage (GTDB taxonomy): Bacteria > Acidobacteriota > Terriglobia > Terriglobales > Acidobacteriaceae > Acidiflorens. Next base: position 430 of record JAIQFZ010000179.1, read on the forward strand.
CCCGCCGGGCGGCAGCGGTCATGGGGCTGGATGCGGCGAATCTATCCGGAGCTTCGACTGCGGAGCTTGCGCAGATCGCGGCTCGTCCGCTGCGGGCCGGGTTGCGGACTGGGAAGCTGGCGGCGTACCTGCCCCAGCTTCGGATGCGAGGAATTGAAGACGGAGTTTCCCATTGGATGGGGATTGGCAAATTTCAATAAAACGTAATTCTTAACCACAGAGGGCACAGGGGAGCATAGAGGAACCGCGGTTCCCGCCGCATAGGGTAGCCGCAAAGCCCTCTGGGTCCACAGCTTCCACTTTCTTTTGTACTCCCTGACTCGGGCGAAACTAGGGTAACTTTGGCTCGTGCTTCGGCCGTGCTAATCTGCTGCTTAGTATTGCAGTTTCAGTAAGTTGCAAGCAGCGATCGGGGTGCACGGTTCCTCGTCCCCCTCTTGGTGCTTGCCCATGAAGCTTCCATCTGGAAACGGTGCCGATGCCCAAGCTCCCGATTTTTCGGTTGCGCAATTCTGAGCCTCTGAGCCGGCCCGAACTCCACTTCTACGGACTCGTCCTTTCCTTCAGCGGACTGCAACTTGGGGTCGACAATCTTCGCTACGACGTGTTCCTCAGTCCCCGCGTCACCGAGGACCTCCGTCTCCATCTTGCGCGCTACATTCGCCGGTTTGGAGAGGTGGAACCGCTGCTCGATATGGACGTGCCCGCGGTCGCGAGAAGCCCGTTTCTGCGTCCCGCCGCCGATGGCGCCGCCCGACTGCGCAAGACCGGCCCCGCGGATCTCAAGACGCTGCTGGTCTCGCTGCACCTCGCCATCCTGAATCGCGCGAAGGCCGAGGATAATCCATCGGTCGATGTGCTCGGTCGCCTTGCCGTGCTCAAGTTCATCCGCACCGAACTGCAGGTTCAGTTCGCGCGGATCCTCGAGCAATGCCGCATGAAGACCAAGTCGTTAGAGGGTGTGCGGCAGGTGAAGATGATGGAGACGCAGGAACTGGTGTCCTCGTTCCAGGTTCGCAAGAAGATCATCCTCCGCAAAACCGGACAAGAACTGTTTCGACTCCTGCGCGAAATCGAGAAAGAAACGCTGGCGCGCACCCGGCGGTCGCTGCTCGGCGAGTTGCCGTCCGACACCTATCGCCTGTTCCTTAATCCGCTGATCCTCACGGAAGACGGTCGCGACGATTACCTCTGCGCCGAGCACTACTACATGTTCGGCAACTTCGATAAGGATCCCGACCGTTTTGCGAACCTCCGGCGGCTGGCTTTGGAGTTTCTGAAACGCCTTGGCTATGGTGAGAGCACGGCCGAGGAGCACCTCGAACTCGCTCTCAACGTACCGGAGAACGCAGCGGCTCTGGTTGGCACCGGCACGGACGAAGACGCCACTGTGGAAGGCCGTGGCCAGAAGGATCGTCTCGACCTGTGGACGCGGATGCTCCGACAGGAAGGCGTTCTACCCGCGGTCATCGCGTCTTACGAAACGGTCCCGCTGCTGGCCGAATACTCGCCGCGCGTCAACCCGCACCAGTTGAAGAATGCCTTGCTCTTCCGCGAAGAGTCGGAGCGCGTCGAGAAAATCATTGCCGAGCACCGCCTGTTCCCCGACCGGTTTTTCGCCGCCGTGGGCCGCGTGGCTTCCTGCCGCGGCGCCGACCGCAGTCGACTTACGGCCCGCCTTCTGCGCGACCTGATGTGCTATCACCGCGATCTGCGCGGCTTGGAAGCCCTCAGCGCCGGCTTCGACAGTGTCAACTTGGTCACCGACGACAAAGTCCGCGAACTCTCCACCCTGAACGGCATGCTCTACGAGTTTCTGCCCCCGGAGGACCAGCGTCCTGCCGAGGATCGCGTTCTCCATCACGTGATCATCAAGGCCGACGTGCGCGACTCGTCCCGCCTGACTCGGTCGCTGATGGAAAAGGGCATGAACGCCGCTTCATACTTCAGCCTCAATTTCTATGAGCCGGTGAACAAACTGCTCGCGAAATATGGTGCCACCAAAGTGTTTCTGGAAGGCGACGCCATCATCCTGGCGCTGCTCGAACGGGACGGTGAAGCCATGCTCAGCGTCAGCCGGGCGTGCGTGCTGGCAGCAGAAATCCTGAGCTTGTTGCGCGGTTACAACGAACTGCTGGTGCGTGCTGGTTTGCCGCAGATGGAGGTCGGGCTCGGGATCGCCTATCAGGATTCCGCTCCGCTCTATCTGATGGATGGCGAACACCGCATCATGATCTCGGACGCCATCAACGACAGCGACCGCCTTTCGTCCTGCAACAAGCGTGTGCGCAAGAAACTGGCGCCCGACGCGGGCGTCTTTCAGGTGTACTCGGTTCTAGTCGGAAGCACTGAGAACGCCGCCTCCGGCACGGAAGAACTGCGGCTCAACTACAACGTGGGCGGAATCTGTCTGAGCGAACCAGCCTTCCGGAAGATGCAACAGGAAATCGCGCTGGCTCCGTGGCATCCGGACTTCGCCGGCCGGTGGATTGACGACCAGCGGGAGTTCTTCGTGGGCACCGTCCCGCTCGCCAACGGGGCATTTCGCCGGATCGCCATCCGCAAGAGCCGTATCGCCCAGGTCGACGTCCGCGATCTTTCCATCCTGCGCTGGACCGACCGCTATTACTACGAAGTTTGTGCCAACCCCGCCGTCGAAGGAGCCCTGCCGAGGGAAAAATCCTCCGCCGCCGCTAACCCCGCATGACTCTGCCAAACCTCGAGGGAGAGACGTACGTCCTCGCCCGTCGTGCGCCCGACTGGAGGAAACACAAGGTCCCCTTCGGCAAGCTCAGGGCAGGCTCTCGACTTGTGCTTAGTCGCTTCGCCCCTCCACCCCAACGGGCCAAAACCGGGCCCGTCGGGGGGCCCGGTTCTGCGCCCTTCGCTCGGGATGACAGAGGTGGGACGGAGCCACTCAGAAATCCCGCTTGGATCGAAACGGGATTACTACCACCGCTTCGATCGCCACCGGTTTCCCAGACCGCAGCGCGGGCAGAAATTTCCATCGTGCCAGAGCGCTGGCCGCGAACGGATCCAGCCGTTCATCGGGACTGTTCAGCACCCGGATGTCGCCCACGCGCCCATCGGAATGAATGACTGCATAGAGCGTGACCGAGCCATGTACATTCTCACGGATCAACTCGAGCGGATACCCCGGGTCCGATTTCTCCGTCGGCACCGGCGCGAGCAGTGCACCCTCGGGCCGGTTGGCCTTCAGTTCGGCAAAGCGGATCACCCAGCTTCCGGTCACCGAATTCAGGTTCGGCATGTTCAGCGTCATTGAATAGAAACGCTTCGTGCCAAACACCTGCCGGTCGGCTTCGGTCACCTTGTCGTCGGCCACCGGAGTTGCCGGCCGCGCATTCGCACCCACCCGCGGCGGGGTTGCGCTCGCCATCAGCGTCGAGTCTTCACCGCCATCGCCGCCCGCTGAGCCCGCTCCATCCTTCTGAACCGGACCAACCGCATGGGAATTCGCCGCGCCCACGTGCAGTCCGCTGGGGAGAGAGCTGCTGTATTTCCCGCCGCTGCCGTCTCCTCCGCCATTCCCCTTGCTGCCCGATCCCTTCGACCCCGCATTCGATCCCGTCAAACGCGGAGTTCCCGAGGCTCCTGGCTTTCCCTCGGGCCCGGCGGCAAACGTTCCCCGCCGATTACCTCCCGGAACTGGAACCGGACCACTGGGCGTGACGGGATGAATACCCAGTGCGATCAGCCGTCCAGCACCGCTCGCCCCGGCCAGGGCCACGACGGTCGGCGGCGGCGCCACCGGTTCTCCGCTGCTGGGCAACCCGCCCATGCCACGCGCCCCCAACGAATGCTGCGGAACAACGGCCAGCTGTGGAGCTGGCGCCACCACTTCGCTGGGGCCAATATTGATCTGCCCGACGTGCCCGCTGGCCGTTCGAGTCAACTCCGGAGGCGGGGCAATGACCGCCGCATCGGGTCCGGCGAAACTGCGCGTGGCATTGCGCGATACTTCGGGCGGCGACGCAACGATCTCCGAGGTCAGCGAACTGCGGACGACGTGGTCGCGGATCGCGTCGATGGCCGGGGCAGGCGCGATGACTGCCGTCTCCGGAGCGACTATGCGAGTCAGCGGGGCCCGAGTGGCATCCAGCGGAACCATCGGAGCGACCGGGCCGGTCGCCACAATGTTCGGCAACGGCACATCGTGAGAAAGCTTGAGATTCGGGGGCGCGACGATGGTCTGCGTCCGGTTATCCGCCTCGGGAGGCACAGAAAGGATCGGCTGTTTCGCGTAGGCAGGGTCTCCCGGCTGCTCCTTGGGCGCATCCGATGCACCGGTGTCCAGCGGCGGCAGGTACTCCTCCGGCGAATACGTGATCAGGGAAGAGCGGTCAAACGCGGCGCGCGCCAGGATGTTCTGCTGCCTCAGCCACGCCAGCGACAGCGCCCAAATCAGGGCCACCGCCGCGACGTGCAGCACCGCCGACTGGAGAAACTTTCCCCACGGTATCCGCTGCCGGACAAACACATCGCGCCACAGCCCGATCTCGGTTTCCCGGGGTCGCCGGACTGGCCACAAGGCCGCGCCCACACTGCTCCAAAAGGCTCGCCCGCGGGGCTCAAGCTCAATCAGAAACTTTGGGGAAGTACCCCTCGGGGTCTCCATCCATGGCTCCAAAATGTGTACCTGCCAATTCCATCGGTGGCGCCCCCGGCAGATGGGATCCGAGTGCTGCGACTGCTTGCTCCGGACGGCTCTGATCGTCCGATTATATCTGACCTCACCCGCCAAAAATCCCGCCCATGCCCTTTCGGCGCATCTACAATGATCGGAAGGCAGAGGTAGACATGTCTCTTTCTTTTCGCTCTTGTGCCCTACAGATCGCCTGTTTTGTTTTGCTTGCACTCCTCCCCACGACTGCGCAGCAGGAGAAAGCACCCGCTCCGGTACCCGGCTCCGAATACTCCGGCATGTACAGCTTTCTGCGCGATGGGGAGTTTGTGCAGGTCACGGTCGAAGACCAGGGCCGTGTGAGCGGGTTCGTTTCACGCTATGGCGACCTCGAAAGCGATCGCGGCGCCTTCCTCGACCACTTCTTCAAACAGGGCAAGCTCGATGGCAACAAACTCACCTTTACCACGGAGACCGTGCACGGCATCTGGTTTGAATTTCGTGGCACGGTGGAGCGCGGCGAAGGCAAGAAGGCAGGCGACGAAGCGTACTATCTGCTCAAAGGGACGCTCACTGAATATTCCACCGATGACGCGAAGAAGACCTCGTCTCACACCCGCGATGTGGCTCTCAAAAGCTTTCCCCAGGATGTGAACCCCACGCGTGCAGAGCGAAAGTAGGCTGCCGGTTCAACCGACCAGGCATTGCCTGGGTGCATCCACACCGCTGGCTGTTGTCCGCTCGGTGTGAATCGGTGCGGCGGTGGGGGCGCCATTTTCTACGACGACTTTCATCGACCTGCTGCACGGCCCGCACAGCCAGTAGTGTTCAATAATCCGCTCGGTGTTCAGGCCGTCCGGGCTCGTGACAAACCGTTCGACCGTGAAGATACGTCCGTCGTAGAGGTAGCGGAATGACGCGTTGCAGGACGGGTTCAGACAACTGGAAAGCATGACAGCCTCCAAGGCTGAGATTCATCAGGGTCTGTTCTTCATGGTCTCTTCACAGGGCTGGGACTCGGCGATCAATTTGCGCCCGACGCGATCCTTCCAGGCTGGTCTTGCGACTCTTCAATGCGCCGGATCTCGGCTTTGAGCCATCCCCGCACCGCTTCTTCCACTTCGACCTGGGTGTACTGCCGGATCATGCTGTCAACCGTCTCCCCGTCCTTGTTCAGCGGGATGAAGTGGCAGGGATCCAGTTCCTGATGGAAACCTTCCGGGACAAACTCGTCCAGCCAGCATTCCGGGCAGGGCGTCGATCGTTCCGCGTCCAGGCGGTTCGGGCAGGAGGGCGAATCCAGGAAGATGGAAACCGGCCTCCAAGGCAGGGCTCCCCCATAGCCTCCCCGCTCCAGGAACGCCAGTTCCTGCTTCAGCAAATTCAGGATTTCAAGCCTGGATTTCGGCACAACCACCTCACGCGCTTTCCGGACCCATGCGATGCTGTCATTCTGGAATGCCTACAAACTTCTTTCCGTGATCACAAACACCAGCTATCGTGACAAACCTCACATTGCGTTGCCCGCCGCCGTGACTTCGGTCATAGCCACGGAATCCCAGCCCTGAAAGCATGACCAGAGCAGGAGGATGGCCGTGCCGCAAACCATTGATTTCGATGAGCGCCCGTTTCTGGTGATCTGGGAGACAACTCAGGCTTGCGATCTGGCCTGCGTCCATTGCCGCGCCTGTGCGCAGCCGGC
>JAIQFZ010000036.1 GCA_020073015.1 Terriglobia bacterium
ACCTGTACTAATCGCCCGTTCGGCTTGACCATAAAATTTACTCGGTGCAGAAAAACAGCCGTCAGCACTCAGCCGTCAGCTTTCAGTTCGAACTTGTTCGAAAGCTGCGGCGTCCTCAGTCCCTAGTCAGAAACTGGACGGGACTGACCACAAGTACTGACGACTGTGCGCCGACGAGAAACGTCTTGTAAGTAGAGACGGGGCTTGCCCCGTCTCACCCAATCTATTCAGTTGTGAGGCTTCGTCCTCACGATCTTTGAAAGTTTGCCGCGCTTCAGCATTGAGGTCGCCACAGCGCAGGTTTGCTGATGGCTGATGGCTGAGAGCTGACGGCTACAAGTTGTCGGTGATCTTACCGCGGGGGTTCCACCCGTTCCCATCCCGAACACGGAAGTTAAGCCCCGCTGGGCCGATGGTACTGCACGCGAAAGTGTGTGGGAGAGTAGGTCGTTGCCGGCATAAATAAAGGCCACGTTGCGAAATCAGCGTGGCCTTTTCCGTTGGCGCTCGTGTTTGTGTGGAGCGGGCGCCCTCGCCCGCTGCCTTTGAACTTGCCTTTAGCCAGTCTCAACCCATATTCCACCTTCTCTTCGAAGTTCTCCACCGATCGCAACACATGGTCAAACGACTCCTCCTGCCACACCGGTCCAGAGCGTACCAGTGCCCGGTTCACGCTGTGCGCGGACGCTCCCTTGATGCCCTGCAGAATCTCAACCAGGCTGTATAGATTGCCGGCCGCATCGCGAAGCGGCGTCAGCAGAAGATGCACATGGTCCGGCATGACTCCCGCCGCGTGAACACGCAACTTGGTCCCGTGCTCATGCAGGCAGTGCCGCAGCACGAGATCCCGTACAGATTCCGGCAAAGGATCGAGACAGCCCGCGCAAAACGTGACGAACAGAGTGCTGTCGCCTTTCTGATAGTGCGGCAGTCGCCTCCGATACTGGTACTTCTCCTTCAGCAAGGCCTGCGTCATCTGATGTATGTGTGCGTCGAACGTGGGTGTGGGGCGGGCGCCCTCGCCCGCCTGCTCTTGACTTTCCTAGTTTCGACCAGACGGAAGGGATCGGTCTGTGACTGAAGCACAGCCAAAATGTGACGATTTCAAACGCCCGGAAGGTCCTGGAGGAATCCTCGACGGGCCTTTCGCGGGCGGGGGGCGCCCGCGCCACACTCCTGTGGGAGAGTAGGCCGTTGCCGGCGTAAATAAAGGCCGCGTTGAGAAATCAACGTGGCTTTTTCCGTTCGCGACGGTCGTGTGTCGCGAGGCGTATAATCCCTTCCCATAACCCGTAGGAGGCTCCAACATGGCCAAGATCAAGCAGTTCACAATCACGATTGAGAATCGACCGGGTACAGTTGCCGAGATCGCTCACACGCTGGGGAACGCCAAGGTGAACATCCTCGCTCTCCTGGGAACGGCGCAAGGGACGACTGGCACGGTGGAACTCGTCGTCGAAGATGCCCGGCGAGCGAAGAAAGCGCTCGACGAAGCCAAGGTCACGTATAGAGAGACCGCAGCCGAGGGGTACGAGTTGCCCAACAAGCCCGGTGCGCTGGCCGATTGTTTAGACAAGCTCGCCGCGAAAGGCGTCAACTTGAATTCGATCTGCGCCACCGCCGCGAAAGGCGGAAGGAAAGCGGTTGTGGTCTATAGCGTGGCCGCGGAGGAAAAAGTAGCGGCAGCATAGAGTCGAGCACCAGGCCTGAAACAACGGCCACGTTGCCAATCAGCGTGGCCTTTTTCGTTTGAATGTGTGGAGCGGACACTCTTGTCCGCTTCCGTTGACTTTGACTTTGACTTTTGACCGCCCCAAGGTTAACGCTTCTACTGAAACTAAGCTTGGTTGCGTTCGACACTTTGGGCGGACAAGAGTGTCCGCCCTACTCTACGCTGCTGCCTGCTGCTGGTACGCCGGTACGAATGCTTCGGCCACAAAAGTTTCGTACGGCGTTGGAGTGGTGTTGCGGACCGATCTTGGCTCGAGCGCCCGCATGTGTCCTGTGTTCAGTGCACCGGCCATCTCGAGGATGAGCCCCACAACATTCTCCGACATCCCCATCTGCACCATGGCCGCCTTCATCGGATCGTCCGGCATCTGAATGTAACCGAGCCCTGGTTTGCCGATGCCGTTGCCGATGATGGCCGCGACTTCGGTGTAGTCGAGCTCGCGCTGTCCCAGCAGTTCCTGCGTCTGCGTGCCGCGGAATGTCAGCCCCAGAAGCGCCTCGGCCGCCACCGTGCCAATGTCGCGGGTGGCGATCATGGCAACTTTCAGGTCCGGACGAAGCGGCCCCGCTACGCTGCCGGTCATGCGAATGGCGCCCACTTGTGGCAGCGTGTTTTCCATGAAGTATCCGGCGCGCAGGTGGAGAACGTTTGTGGCGTCGATCTGATTGAGTTTTTGTTCCAGGTTATAGAGACCGACAACCGGCCCGGTACCGCTCGCTTTGTCAGCTCCGATACTGCTGAGCGAAACCACATTCTTGACTCCGGCATTTCGAACTGCGGTGGCGATCGCGTCGCTCACACGCTCCTGATCGGCTCGGAAATCGTTGCTGGTAGCGTTGGGTGGAATCATGACGTAGGCCGACTCGACGCCCTTGAATGCCTTGGCCAGGGCCCGCGCATCGGTCACATCGCCGATAAAGATTTCTGCGCCTTCGGTCGCCAGCGCCTGCAACCGAGCCGCGTTTCTGCCGACGACGCGAACTTTCTCCCCGCGGGCAAGAAGGTTCTTCGCCACTACGTGTCCAGTGTTGCCACTTGCTCCAAGCACTGCGTACATACAAACCTCCAATCTTGGGATTGGATGCCGCAACGGGCGGATGGACTCTAGCCGGAAGGGCAGCGGGAAGAGCACCCTTGCCACAATCGACTTTTACTTGCTCTTCACGGGTAACCAACGCCCCCTCACTTCCGTAACCTCGCCTCTTCGCACCGGCGACAACTACTCTCTCGCGTGGGGGTTTGTACGGTCATGAAGAACACATTCAGCAAGTCGCTGTTAATCCTGGCAGTCGGCGGGTTGATGGTCGCCGGTTCCGCCGCTGCTCAAACCGCAACCACCACTTCCGGCGCCGGACCGGGCGTGAAAGATCCCTTCCATCCGCGCGTGAATCAGGTCAACCGCCGCGAGGGACGCCAGCAAAAGCGTATTGCCAAAGGCATCCAGAACGGAAAGTTGAACTCGCAGCAGGCGGCAAACCTGGAGAAGCGAGAGACGAGTGTGCAGAACCGTGAACAGAAAGACATGGCGAAGCACAACGGCCATCTGACCAAGGCCGAGCAGAAAGGGATCAATCGTCAGCAGAACCGCATTAGCCGCAGCATCTACAAGGATAAGCATCCCAAGCAGTAGTCGGATGCGAACCGGTGTAAAGGGTCAACGTGAGGACAGCCGCAGGCTTGCTGCGGCTTTTCCTTTTGTGCGCTGGATCAGGCGGACGGTCGCCGTCATCAGGGCGCTGCGTGCGCCGATAAAACGTCCATCACTACAATATCTCCGCGACAAGTGTTCGGCCCAAGATTGAGCCAGAGCACATTGTTATCAGCGATTGTTCCAGTGACGGTTTTGTCGCTGGTGCAATAGTCGCCTGGAGATGGACATACAGTGTCCCAATTGGGGACCGTGGAAGCTTCCGTACAAGTCGTCGTTCCGCCATTGTTGGGGCATCCAACAGCCTGGTAAATGTCGAGGCTGCCGTTATGAGTGACCGGCATCATGGAATCCTGGTAGGTCACGGTCTGCGACGGTGCTGGCAGGTACTGGCCGCGCAGCGGGTGCTCGCACGTAACTGATCCAGTTGCCTTGTCACCCCGCGTGTTCATGGCATCGGTGGTGTACGCCAGCATGTCGCCTTGCTGCGAAATGACTCCAATTGCGTTCTGGATACCAAAGCCAGAGTTGGAACCAGAGTTGTAGTTATGCCCAAAGCGCCATACGGTTTGGTTCCCGTCCGTAGAGAATGCCAGTTCCTCGTTGTACCCGGCACATGTGTAGCGGCTGCAATTAGTGACATTGCTGCCCGTGCAGGCACTAAGACCAACTCCTCCCCACGCCGGGACATCGGCGGTTGGGTCAAAGATCGGCTGCAAGTCGAGCGGGCCATTGTTGCGATACGTGGGATGTCCGTCGTTGCAGATCGCGTTCGGTAGCAGAGCCGTGCCGGGATTCGCCGCGCCTGGATAAAGACAGGGTGCGGTCGCATCGTCACACGTTGGCTTGCTGTAGAGATGAGCGAAATACTTCCCGCCCCGGTAGGTGTATTGGTAGGCCCCAACGTTGTGACCATCGGTTGAGAAGCCGCCGCCTGAAACTCCACTCGGAGTCGACACGCCGATCAGCGGGCGAACCATGAGCGTGTGCTTCTGCCAGATGTAGCCGTAACAGAGATTGTTATCGTTAGCCCAGTTGGTCGAGTCCAGGTGTGGTGCGATGGTCGAGGTAACCCCACCCGAAGCCTTGACGTTCCACCAGTTGTGCCCGGAATCGTTCGGATCGTACACGAAGTCATGGAAAGCGTAATTGGTGCCTGTCGCCCACGCGCCTTTGAACTTCATCCCTGAATCAACGCATGAGCCCACCCCGGGGAAGGCTCCGTTAGCTCCACCAGCTCCGGTAGCTCCCAACGTAGCGAAATTGGAATCCTCCTGCTGCGACGTAGCATGCAACGTGAATGTATCCAGCATGGCGCATGGCGCTGCGGTGCCGAGCCGGTCGCAAGTGAGTTTGTCATCGGTCAACATTGTCCCGGCCGGGTCCGAGTTCCCGGTTCCCCGATAAATCTTTCCGAGTCGCGTATTGATCCGCGAACATCCCGTAGATGGGTCATAGGACACAACATCGAACCCTGGACCTTGCCCAGAACCTGTTCCGATGTTGGTCCAGGTTGCCGATCCGTCTGTGCAGGTATTTCCCTTCGCGGGACAACTTACCGCCCAGTTTGGCTCGGTAGAGAGATCGCTGGTTCCTGCCGTGGTTGCCTGAAACATGAAATGAGCCATGCCGGAATCGTTGTGGATCGGGTCGATGAAGTTGTCAGAACCGTAGGCCGTATTCGCGTGCCATCCTCCGGCACCACTGGACGCGATCGCGAACGATCCACCGGTGGAGGGGCTGAATCCCCCGTTCCATGTGGAGACGTAATCGCCCGGCAGAACACTGCAAGGCACGGGCGTGTCGGACGTGAAATCGACGACCAGAGTGCGTGAGAACGTATCCGCGCCCGTCGGAATGCCATTGCCGTCGGTCGGGACCGTGATCACCAGTTTATAGATAGAGGTTGGTGTTCCTTCGTACAGCGTGTTCGGCGAATCCGTGGGGACGCGGCTAAACGCAATCGCAGCGTTGTTGTCGAGAAGCGTGCAATTGGTAGTGCACCCGCCGCCGCTCCCACCATGAATCTGGCTCTTGATAAAGCACGGGGTGGAGGGCGAGCAAGTATGCGAGTGGAAGCGCGACGGAACCACATCCACTAGATATGAAACGCTGCCCGAGTTCTGAAATGTAAGTAGAGTTCCGTTCTGATTGAAGGCATCGTACCCACCGTCCGATCCCATACTCCATACGGTCGTGTTCGTCTGAAACGCCTGATCGGTCACAAAGACTTCATAGGTTTCAAAGTCGGGGTCGGTAAACGAGGTGTTCATCACCGCAGGCGTGGTCGCGTCGTCCAACCGCTTGAATGGCACCGGGTCAGATGTTCCCTCCTGAAAGACGAGGGCACTGCCAGCCTGGCCTGTGGTCCTGCCACCCATACATCCCGACTCCGACCCAGTCACACAGGTGTCCGTGCGAGCGTTGTAGGTCAGGGGAGCGCCGGAGGAGGCGACTGAAAAAATCGCCGGGCCCGAGGAATAACCGGCTCCCGAGTACACCGCTTGCCCGAAGGCTGGGAGACACAGAAGTACAACCGCCAACAACTTCTTCATTCGATCCTTCTCCACGAACCCGAGGTTTTCCGGCACTGATCTCGGCTGGGTCGGCCGTTTAGGGCGACCTTGCGCCGGCCGGAAGCCGTTCCAACAACCCCTGCCACTCGCGACTGCGGGACCACTGCTCCTCCCGCCTTCGCTATAATGTTGTGTTTGGTCTCGCCCAGCCGTTCGTGCCGGGCTTCATCGAAAGGGAACTATGCCGACCGACGTAGTCATGCCCCAAATGGGGGAATCGATTTTCGAAGGAACCATCACCAAGTGGCTGAAAAAGCCGGGTGATAAGGTCCAGCGCGACGAGCCTCTCTTCGAAATCTCTACTGACAAGGTGGACGCTGAGATCCCCGCGCCCGCCAGCGGTGTCCTCCAGGAAATCAAGGTCTCCGAGGGCAACACCGTCCAGGTCAACACCGTCGTGGGAGTGATTGGCGACGGCGCGGGCGCTTCTGCTCCGTCCCCTGCCAAGGCGGCGGCTCCAGCGACTGCCGCGGCCGCGCCCCCCGCAGCCGCGAAGAAGGAGGCTCTCGCTCCACCCCCCGCGCCTCTCGCGCACGAAGAGGGAGAAGACTTCGACGTCCGCTCCTCACCTCTCGTCCGCAAGCTGGCGCGCGAGCACAATGTGGATCTCGCAAAAGTCAACGGCACTGGCACCGGCGGACGCGTCACGAAGCAGGATGTTCTCGACTACGTCGAGCACCTCGCGTCGGCTCCGGCTGCGACGCCCGCGGCCCGTCTGGCGCCAGCGCCCGCCCCGGGCGCAATCCCCGGCGACCTGGTTCCCATGTCGCAGATGCGAAAGATCATCGCCCAGCGCATGATCGAGTCACGCCGCACCAGCGCGCACGTCCACTGCATGTTCGAAGTGGACATGACCCGCATCGTCCATTTGCGCAACAAGCACAAGAACAGCTTTGAGCAGCGCCACGGCGTGCGCCTTACTTTCATGCCGTTCTTCGTGCGCGCGGCCATCATCGCGCTGCAGCAGTATCCAGTCGTCAACGCCTCGCTCGAAGGCGACAACGTCCGCTATCACAGGCACGTGAATGCCGGCATCGCCGTAGCGCTCGACTGGGGTCTCATCGTCCCGGTTCTCAAGAACGCCGACGAACTCAACTTCCTCGGACTGCAGCGCAGCATCACCGACCTCGGCGAGCGCGCCCGGTCGAAGAAGCTCATGCCCACCGACGTGGAAGGCGCAACCTTCACCATCACGAACCCCGGCCAGTTCGGCGCCGTGTTCGGTCTGCCAATCATCAACCAGCCTAACGTCGCCATCATGGGAGTGGGCGGCATCACCAAGCAGCCCATGGTCATCACCGACAAAGACGGCACCGACTCGATCGCCATCCGCTCCATCGTTCATCTCACGCTCGGCTATGACCACCGCATCATAGACGGCGCCCTAGCCGACCAGTTTATGGTCGTAGTAAAGAAGACGCTGGAAAACTGGAGCGAAGAAGTGTAGGGCGGGCACTCTTGCCCGCCGCCTTTGATCTTTCTTCGATCGTAGAGACATGCCGCTTAAGCGGACGCCTGTCCAGCCCGATGCTCTCAGCTTCTGATCTCCATCGGCGCGAACCAGTGTCATCTGGAACGAAGGATGGAACTCCATTTGACGAACTCCTCGACTACGATTACGGGGCAGACGAAGCAGAAGTCGGTTGAAGCTGTTGCGCGGCATTAGCCTTGACTTGCGCCCATATCCCATCGGCTTCCGACAGAAACTGATCTCCGGTCATCCCTTGACTGCTCTCGAGCAAGGACTTGATGTAGCCCAGGATTGCGGGTTCGGCTGCCGCAATCAGGGACAGAAGTTTCAGGATTTCGCTTGCGTTCATAGACCCTCCTACTGAGCAAAGGCTGCAATGTTGTCAAGGATCGACTGGCACGACACAATCGCTGCCTGAACCGCCAGCCGAGTCTTCTCATCCTTGATTCCGGTAATTTGATTGTTAGACAGGTCACTCAGGAGAGAGGCCGCAACGTCAATCTGGGCCTTGGCTCCCTGAGCGTTGTGGGCTTGGTTGATGGCCCGGTCCAGCCCCACCCCAGCGTCGGCCACTTGAGAGAACTTGGCCTGGATGACAACGTGGCTGACGGGCTGGATATAGCCGCTGTTGTAGGCCTGGATTTCAAGCTGCTGAGCCACCAGGACCGTGGCGGCAAAGTCCTTGGCCAGTTGGCCAGCCTTGGCGTACTTGTCGCACGAGAATCCCGTCAGCAATAGGGAAACCATGAGAACGGAAACGACATGGTAAAAACTCTTCATTTAGCCTCCTCCTCCTCTAATCTGTGACACCCTCGAGAACCGGGCCTTTCTTGTTTGCTACAACTTCCGCCACCGCGCCCGGCCCGTTATGCTTGCTTCCGCGCCCAGCTGGAGGCATTTAAGCACTCCACTGTGCCGTCGATCACTTTGGACAAGCCTTCCTTGAACTTCGCCTCATCAACGATTTCCCGGTTCGCCACCGCCTCCGTCAATTGGAGCGCCGCTGCGACAAAGGAAACTGCGGAGTCTTTTTTCTGCTGGCCGGACTGACTTCCGAACAGGCCCTCGATGCTGTTCACGATTGCAGGGACAAACGAAATCCCCTGCAGTAATTTCTGCAGAAAATCCATCACTGCTCTCCTTCTTAGTTGTGTAAGTGAGTTACTGCGTGAAAAGAAATACCGTGTGCCTTACTTAAACCCCAGGTGGTCATGCAGCGCGATCATCGCGCTGACCGCGAACGCAATGGCCGCCGTCACGATTCGGTCATAAACGTTCCTTTTAGTGTCGCTTTTTTCAAGAGCTCCAACTTTTTCTTCCAGTATCCTCAACCGTCCTGGCTGGCCATTGCCGACAATCATGTCGACCTTAGCTTCCACCATCCCCAGTTTTTCCAGCACTTCAAGTTGAAAGTCGCCGCTCATCTGGAATACCACCGGTGAATGAGTCCCTTCCCCAAATCCAGTTTCTTCATCACTGCGCTTCATAATGGATAGTCAACATGCAGTCCTGCCGAATACCGCGAATACTTCGGCGGGGAACTGTTGTCATATCTCCGTAAGAAATAGTCTTGCACCCTGCCAAAACGTGGCAGCGTGAAACTGCTGCTCGTAAACCGGCCCGCCAGGTTGCGATCGTTGTCCGGTCCCCAGCCGGCATCCGAGCTCCGCACTTCGATGCCTTCGCCCGCTCCCGGAGTGAACCCCGTATCCACCGTCACCGTGGTCGAACTCACATTCGTGACGGCGGCCAAGGTCAGATCCGCCAGAAACATGCCGACCGCGCTGATCTCCGTCGCAGCCATCGCGGTTGCCTGCGTCGCAGTCGCGGTCTGGAATGCAAAATCCAACGACGGATCTGCGGCGTCCACAAACTGCAGCGTGTAGCGGCAATTCTCCCCCGCGACGTCCATGATCTCCACGTCCACATCCCGCACGATCGCGGCAAAGGACGACGCCCGGGACGGAACCTCAACCGCTAACCCGTCCCCCGGAAAAATGTCTACCGCACCGCCGGGCAGGAATGGGCTCCACGTCCGATACTGCCCCGCCCATCCCAGCCCGGCATCATCCAGCAGCGCCAGAGCTGCTGTCTCGCAATCCGTCGAAGTGCGTGGAAGGGGCATTGCGATCTGCCGCACAGCTCCGCGCACTCCGTCGTCGCCGCCGCGCTGCAGAGCTGCAATACCCGCCGAGTTCATTACCCGTGCTCTAGCGTGATTGCGGCCGCGATAACTCACTTCAATCATTTCGTTCGCGGCCGGGATGTATTGCGGATAAAACTGCAGCGACGGTTCCTCAGAAACATGGCACTCCGCTCCTTCCCGAAGCGAACCGGTACGCCGCGTCCGCGTGCTCTGCTGCGGCAAAGTGCTGCGGACCAGCGCATCCACCGCCAGAAAGAGATAGGTGAACGTTACCGAACATTGCATGCGAGCAGCATTGACCAGTGCGTAGGTGCAGAACCCCGGAGCGTTCGCAAGGACGTTGTCATACAGCACCGTCGCCGGCGCGACCTGGGTCGCCGGATTTGCTGGGTCGATGTCATGCACTTCCAGTACAACCCGAACGCCACTCACGATTGCATTACCGCCTCGCGACGCCCCAACCGGATGCAGTGCCGAGTGAAACACCTGCTGCGTGCGATAAACCTCGGTGGGATACAACTGCGTCGTGAACACGTAGTGATGCCCGGCTTGTGTCGTGAGGGCTGTTCCCGTGCTATTGCCGCTGATCAGAGCCCGAATACTGCAGTTCGTCCCCGACGGAGAGATGCGGAAGCCCGCCAGACATCCTGCGATCGAAACCCCACCAGCATAGAGCCCCCCGATTACCCCGTCCGACGCCGCGCTGAACACTACGTCGCCGTGATTGAGTACCGTGGCTCCCCCCAACTCGATCTGCTCAACGAAGTCCAGGCACGTTTGCCCGTCCGTTCCCGTGCCGCCCGTAACTCGAAGCTGACCTCCGCTGACGGCAATCGCGTGCTGTGGATCGACCGCCGTCCAGTGTGTCGGATCCAGCGTCGCATATTCCTCGTACAGGACGGTACCCGAACTCAGTGCACTGCTTGCCATCGTGCGTGTAAACGGAATCTGCGACAGGTAGAACCTGGTCGTGAACCCGTCCCCCACAAAGTAGTCCCTCACGTGGGCACTCGGTTCCAGCGGTCCCAGAATCGTCAGGTCATTGACGATCCGGTCGACGCTGCGCAGCGTAAGGTCACCCGGAGAGAAATCGGCAGCCGTCTCCGCCAGTTCGTACGTCTTTTCCCCTAAGGGAGCAAAGTACAGTTTGCCGCCATCATCGCGGTACGCACACCGCGCCGCCAGTGCGATCTCCGCCGCTGACGCGCTCCAACCCTGCGCCGGATTCACGCGATAGTATGGGATCGGATCGCCCTCCTCGACTCCGCTGTAGTCAAACCATCCGGCTAACGCAAACTCGCTCAGTTGCCGGAGCGCCTCACCCGCGCTCCGGGCCACGAAAGGGGGGTGCGGAGGTGGTGTTTTACGATCCAACACCGTTTCGTCACCCCGCGCTTCCACCTCATACCTGTAGATCGGGCCCTTCTCAGCCCAGCCCATGTACTGATACGTCGGCGCGCTCAGAACATAGCCGGTGAATACATCACTGCCGTTGCTTCGGCCCAGCATCACGCGTGCCCCCACCACCGGCACCACGAAGTCGCCGTCTCCCGTGACCAGGCTGAATTGCAGGGTGGCCGGGCTGTTCAGCTTGCGCGTCAGATGCGGACTCTTGCCCGCGTCCAGAAATGCCGTGTAGTCCTGCGGCCCACGCCCGTCCAGGTTATCGATCGTAAGTTTCATGGTTTTCAGATAGCTCCGCAAGCTGGTACCCAGGGCGGCGCAACGGTTTCATTGTCGATTTTCCGCAGCGTGCCCCCAGTGAGAATCAGTAAACGGGCGAGTTACTCGCCGGGAAGTAACTCCTGTAACACAACACTACAGCACCATCATTCCCATCGACCGTCGGCAATGCCGTAAACGACGCCCGCAATGCCACCAGACTGATCGGCTTCTGAATCTCGACCAAACTCTCCCGTTCCCAAGCCGGCTTCGTCGTACATGGGCTCAGGCTGGGATAGAAAAGACAGATACGCCCACCCGATTCCTCTTCCATCACAAACAACCCCGACCACTGCTGTAGGAACGCGCCGCCTTCGCGATCCACGAATGCGATGACCTTCTGCACCGACGCGGCAGCCGCCGGCGTCCCACCCGGCAAGGCCTGCGCCAGCAGCAACGAGGTCGCCGTCTTCTGCGCAACTCGCCCGACATTGAATGTGACCCGCCGCACGTAGTTCGCGTCCTGCCGCACATCTCCAGGATTCTTCACGTACGCCGCCGCAATCCCAGAACCCACAAACCCGACCTGCTGCGCATAATCGACATCGCAGGCCACCAGGTCGCCCGTCTGAAACCCGTTAATCGCGCCGGCTCCGACCACCAATTCCGCCCCGGTCGAGCCTGCCAGTAAAGGCACTGCGGTTACTGGAATTCCCCCCGATCCTGCGCGCGATCCGCTCGCATCCGTCGCCAGCACATTCATATGCTCTGCACCACCCGCCAGCGCCATCTGTAACTTGCCCCAGTCGCGAAATTCAAAGTCGATTCTCGCTCCCAACCCGTGCCGCGCCTGTACCGATATCGCCCCGGCTAGTCCGCCCGTCAGAGGCTCGATCTGCGTCGCGCTCGTGCGCTGAAAGTTTTCGATCCAACCCAGATCGATCCACGGCCCCGGCGGCGAATCCACCTGGAACCCGTAGTCCTTCGACGGATCAAAGATCGCGGTTGCTCCATTCACACGATCCACCGGAGCAAAGTAGGCGCGCGTCTGCCGCGACACTGGCCGTAGTCCCGTACGGGTCATGCTCCAACCTCCGGCAGAAAGAAATAAACCTTCAGCTGCGCATATCTCGTGAGCCGCGCCGGGCTCGCGCGCCGTTCCTTCGTGAGCGCTTCTCCCGGAGTCTTCGCCAGGTCCGGCATCGTCCAGAAGATGCTGGAGCCCAAACCCGCGCTCGGAGACTGACTGTAATCCCGCAAGCCGGTATAAGGTGGATTGCAGATTCTCAGCAGTTCTTCATCCATCTGCGCCAGCGCGCGTCCCCGGTCCACACCCGCGCCGACACTCCCTTCGCTCGCATACCAGATCTGGCAATCCAGCCCAAGAATTGGCCGCGTACTCTCCGCGATCTGCGCTTCTCCCCAATCCACGTAAAACGCTCCCACCTGAGCTTCCGCAAACTGCGGCTCCATGTTTTCGCGAACCACGATCGCCGGCAGTGCCACCCCGTCCACCACCATGGTTCGCGCCGGATTCAGCGCCGCCAGCCTGTCCCGCAGCGCCATGTAGAAACTGTCCTTTGCCGCCTGCATGTTTCTCCTATTAATTCCCGACCCGTGGACTCTCCCGAATTTCCGCCCATTGTCATCCTGAGCGGAGCAGAGCAATTCGCGAAGTGAATCGCTCTGCGGAGTCGAAGGACCCCCTGCCTCACCCCGAAACGTGAAGTGAATCACTGATGCAGATAGTCAAGAGCTGACCGCTGATGGCTGACAGCTGACGACTGACAGCTGAACGCCCTACGCCACCGCCAGCACCCGATACAGGTACGCCACTCCCGCAAATCGTTCCACCACATATCCCTCGATGTGGAACATCTCTCCCTGATACACCACACCCAGAGCCGTTTCGAATAACACTTCCGCGGAGGCGACGTTCCGTTGGCTCACCTGCTCTGCCATGGCACTCCGCCCCGCCACCAGTTCGATCCTTCGCCGCGGACCGTTATTCTCCGTCGTCAACTCGCGCACGAGCACCGGCGAGATCAACGCCTGCTCGACGCCCGGGTCCACCAGTCCCAGTTCTGCTACGCGATCCGCCGGCAATCCCGCTGCCGCAAACAACAGGGCTACCTCCGCCCCGCCCAAGGTCCGCAGCATGGCGTCTGCTGCCCGGATCGCCACCATCCCCGAAATCCCCGTCATGGTCATCCCACCTTCTGCGCAACATAGGGCACCAGCAGCGCGCGCACCGTACTATCCAGCAGCGCATCCGAGAAGTACATCAGATGCATTCGGTCAAGCATGCCTTGCTTCACGTTCAGGGCCGGAGTGGCCTGCGCATTCTTCACTAACTGCGCACAGGCCACCTTCACCGTGTCCGGTATCGGATCCAGTCCCGCCGTGTAGACAATTTCAACTTCGCTGAATCCCCAGCCCAGCACATTGACCGGCAGCCTGATTTCGCCAGTCTCCAGGCAAGCATCGAGATCCGCCGCACCCAAGTCGGTCCACGACCCAGGCAACCCAAACACCGCTGCGGCTTCCCAAGCCATCTCTTCGTGGAGCCACTCGCCGCGACGTGGCATGGAGTAACGCGCCCGCGCCGACACAATGGGCGACGTCGCGGGTGCGACCGCAACCAGAGGCAGGTACGTCGTCCGGATCGCGCCTTGTCCGGTCTCGATCCGCATCCGCTCCGTGTACTGAACAATCGCCAGCGTTGCCCGGCGGCAATGGGAATCCACAATCGCCGAGGCCGCAATCACCCACGCCGCGGCGGTCGTCGCTTCCAGCCCATACTTCTCGTATTCCGATGGTTGCAGATAGTTCATGATCAGCTCCCAGCCTTCAGTCGTCAGATCTCGGCCCCCAGTCCTCCTGTGGACTTGATCCACTGAGAACTGAGAACCGGGAACTGAGAACTCGTTTACCGGTTCACCTTCACTTCGTAGTGCGCATACGACGCGCCCTTCACCACCACGCCGCCGAATTTCACCACGACGCTTTCCGTCGCCAGCGAACTCGGCAGTCCCAGCTTGAACACCCGCGGATTCGGATCCGTGAGCCAGTGGTACTCGATCATGTCCTCGCTCACGATGTAAGCCGGCAGCACACTCCCGGCTCCCCCCGTGCCCGTGTACCCCAGTGCCCACTCCGGAATCAGCGGCAGATCCCCCGCCTGCGTGCTCAGGGTCTTGACCCGCAGCCCGCCCGTGATTTCGGTGGTCGAGAGCACGACATTGAACTCCGCCTTCATCTCGCGGTCGATCAAGTCGAGCAGCACCGGGTTCGCGTAAATCGCCGTGGGCCGCACTTCGAACGACGAGCTCGCCACCATCTGCGCGATCGTGCTTTTCAGCCCATCCACGATGCTCGCGCCGGCTGCAATTGTGGTCGTGTTGCCTCCCGCATCGATCTGTCCGATAGCGCCGAAGTATTGCGCCGTCGTCGGAGCACTGAGCGATGTGTCATTGCCGTTCCACAGCGCCACATCGTGCGTGCGCAGCAGCCCTTCCACCGCATCGGCCAGATCTTTGGCCTGCAGGTAGGCGAACTGGCTCTGCTGCGTCCCGACCTCCAGGTCAAATAGGTTGTAGTTGATCTGCGACACCAGAGCTTTCAGCGGGACGCTGCGCTCCACCCGAGTCGGCGATTGCGTCGTCGGCTGAATGTTGCGCGGGTCCACGAACGCCTGGGCCGCCGTCGGCGATGCAATCGCGGTCTCTTCGAAAAACCGCGACGGATGCCCGGTCGCAGGTACCTGCTTGATCCGTTGTCCGAACACCCCGCGCCGCCGCACGATGTCCGTGATCTCTGTCTGATACCGGTCAACCTCGACCGCACCCGGCCCCAGAAAGTCCGCGGCCGCATGCAAATCCAGAAAATTCGCTTTCATGTCTTCTCCTCAATTGAGTTGTTATTGCCCGTTCTGTTCCTGACCCATTTCCGCTTGTCATCCTGAGCGAAGCGAAGGACCTCGTGTTCCCTTGCTCTGCGAGCGCAGCCGGGTGCGGACACTCATCGCGCACTCTGCGATGAGTGGGTTCCATTCACCCAAAGAAAAAAGGCGCGATCTCTCGCGCCCACTGTGCGCCCTACTCGCGACTCGCTACTCGATCATCCCCGCCCGCGCCAGTTCCGCTTTCACGGCGATACGCTGCTCCACGCTCAACGCTGCCAGCGTCTTGTCGAGCACCGCTGCATCCAACCGCTGCCCGTCAACCTCGTTCTTCCCCAGCAGCGCCGACACCACCGGAGAGAGCGTCTTCCGAGCCATCCGTGCCGTCTGCGCTTTCAGGTCGGCAGTCGATTTTTCCAGCTCCGCCAGCCGCCGCTGCAAATCACCGCCCGCTTCTTCCGCCTGGCGTTCCTCCGCAACTTGAGCAACGTTCTCCTCGACCGCCGCCACGATCCGATCCACTTTCGCGTTCAACGTTTCCTGTTGTGCGTCCAGCTTCCCCAGCACGCGATCCAGCGTCTCCGTCGCCGTCGCCAGCCGCTCAGCCGCCGCCATCATCTGCTGCACCAACTCCTCGTTCATTCTCTTCACCTCTCCAAGTCTGCAAGATACTTACATCGAGTCATCCTGAGCGGAGTAGATTGCATCACGAAGCGATGCAATCTGCGGAGTCGAAGGACCCCTACCCACTCACGACTGTTCCAGCTCAATCCAAGTCGAGCGATACGCCGCCTTCTCCCGCAACAAGATCGCCGCTCCCGTAAACGTCACCTTATTCAGCACCCACACGGTCGCGTGAATGTCCTGAATCTGCGCATCGGCAATCTCGTAAGACATCCCCAGGCCCTGTGTGGGTGCCCCATCCTTGCGCGTTCTTTGCGCAAGGGTGGGTGTTTTTCTTTCAATCTCCGCCACAATCTCCGGAAAATCCCGCGCATACAGAAACCCGCTCACCTCGATCCCCCGCCCCACAATCTCCGCCCGAGTGATCACCCCAATCTTCCGCCGCACATCGTGACGGTCGAGCGCTGGAGCATAGTCCAGCGCCATCCCCAGCAGCGACGGAATCGCCGCCTCCGCCGCACGCCGCGTCAGCAACACCCGATGCCCCCGAGCTCCAGCCGGAGGCTTGTCCGACGCCACATCGACGATCGTCAATATCCCCTTGAACCCCACCCGGTTCGGATGCCCCAACACCGCCGGCATCTCAATCGCCATCGACTCCATCGACAATCCCATTCCCATCTCCTTTTTGGCCTCGGCATACTCTCTATTTTTGTCATCCTGAGCGAAGCGAAGGACCTCTGCAGTTCGGCGTGCGTCGGCGTCTATCCGTGCGCTCAGTGCCAAAGGGAAGCCCTCGCCCTCACACCATCTCCGCCAGTCCCCGCGCCCGCCGCACTTCATTCACTGTCACTACTCCATTCCGCAAGAGGATCTCGTCAATCTGCGCCTGCTGCATCTCATCCGTGGCATCGACGTCAGTGAATACGAATTCCAGGTCCGTCCATCCCAGCTTTTTCCCGATGGCATCCCGCGTCAGATGCTCCGCCACCAATCGCGCGGTCGGAACAACCGCCGACCGGAAGGCCAGTTCATTCATCTCCGCTGCCGTCGACCGGTTCACATCGCGCTCCACTCCCAGAAACTGCGCCGGCAAGTCGAACGCATCCGCGATCACCCGCAACAGGAACTCCTGCCACGCCAGCCGGAGGTCTGCATCCGTTCCCGCCCCAAACCGTAGTACCTCCGGCTTCGATTCCACCGAAAGAATCGGCACCCGCCCCGTACCCTCAATCTCATCCTGCCACCACCGGATCAGCCGCTCGTGATGCGCCGGGCTCAGATCCTGCAGCCACAACGCATACTGCACCACCGAATTCGAAGCCAGCCGAGACGCATACCGGTGCGCGCTAAGAAACGAGTTGATCGTTTCAAACGCCACCTCCACTCGGCCCAACCCGAACGGAGTATGCGTCCGAGGATTCAACCGGATGTAACTCAGTTCGTCATCGTTAAGAACGATCTGCCCCTCCGGCCCATGAAAGCCCGTCGCCTGCACATACCGAGGCGAATCCGGCCGCCCATCCCAATCCGTCATGATCCGGATCGAAGCCCCATCCACTGGCCACATCAGAAGAGGTAGCGCCGGCGTCCCGCCGGCTGTCGGGACGGAGTCTCGCCGTCCCAGCCCGTTGACCGAGCCAGTCCACCCGTCCACCCGATCCAACTCAATCGCTCCAAACCCGCCAACGATCACGTCCTCCAGCACCTGCTCCAGCAGTGACCGGAACGAATCATCCGGATTCGGCGCCTCAAAATTCTCGGTCAGGATCTGCGCCCGCAGCGCGCCCTCCGGAATCTGGTCCAGCGACCGCCCCCGCCGAGCCTGGATCCGCCACTTCATCCCCGCAATGCGATCCTTAGTTACATTGATCGCCCGCCGCGCCACCGGAGTCTCCGCAAACCGCCGCAAATTAGCCGGCGTAGGCTTCGGCACAAAGTTGTGTAGGGCGGACACTCCTGTCCGCCCAAAGCGTGCAGCTGTCGTAACTCCTGAGGGAAAGAACGGGGCCAGGTTCGACCCCGCTCCCACCGTCCGCCGCCCACTACTTCCGGCTCGCGCAAACAACTTCGCCGACACCAATTCCCGCAGCGACACTTCTCCCACCCGGCGCATAGCGCCGCGAACCCTCTCTCGAATGTTCATGATCTCCCCGTCTTCGTGTGGAGCGGACATTCCTGCCCGCGAACGGCGTGCAACTATCTATGATCTTGCGACTACAATCACTCTCACATTCTGTCATCCTGAGCGAGGATTGCCGCTCACGAAGTGAGTGGCAACCGCAGTCGAAGGACCCCTACTTCACCAACCCAGCCTGCATCGCCCGCAGGCTTTCTCCCCAAACAAAAACGGCACAGCCTTCGCCGTGCCGTGCAGCTCTCATCTTTACCATGTCAAAGGATCGCGAACGCCCGCCCTAGCGCAAGAATGCCGCCCAAAAGACAGAGCACGCCCGCAATCACCGAGGTTAAGTCCGTAGCTTTCCGAATCGCCCACACTCCAACCCACACCCACATAGTTCCAGCAACAAGTTCCACGCCAGATGGACTCACCCCTAATTTAGCCAGCCATTCTGGCACCTCTAAGATTGCGAACACGCCAAGAAGCACAACCATCACAATACCAATGGCAACCGCATACGCGAGCACGATGTGTTCCCGCCACCATTTTGCGCGCTTCTTACGTGCCCGATTCGCGGCTAGGAATTCATCCGTCACGCCCGCAGCTCCCGCCGCACGCTGTCTCCAGTCCTGCTAGGTAACCAGTCTGCTCTGTTCCTAAGGAATTGTACTCATGATCCAGAACACTGCCGTCCCAAAACATGCGGACGCTATAGGCGCGATCAAGCGCGGTCGCCCTAGGAACCCTAGCAGCGGTGCAAGTGCGCAGATCCGCACGCTCACCTTGGTCCAGGTCTGTGCGACGCGAACCTGAGCTCCAAAATCGCTCCCCCAGAACGCTGGCATCACAAACCTTAGAAACACCGCCACCGAAGCGAGCGCGACCGCCGCCAGGCTGACCCAATCCCTCCAGCAAAACCATTTCTCTGAAGAGGTCTTCAGCAAGCGGAACCAGGAATAGAGGAACCCGATCAGCCCCGCAACGCAGCATGCCAAAATGAGCACTTGTACAGATGTACTCACGCCCGCAGCTCCCGCCGCACGTCCTCCGCCACCGCCGCCATCTCCCCCACCACCCGCACCCGCACCGAATTCTGCTCCAGCATCCCGATCGCAAACGCGTTCCGATCTTCCGGCAACGCCAGCCCCTGGTCCACCACCGCCGTCAACGACGCCCGCATTTGCTCCTGCCGCATCCCCGCCTCAATCCGCGAGTAACGATACGCCAGCGCCAAAGCCTGGTCCACATTCACCGCCAGCGACACCGCATGAAACATCTTCACCGCCCCGCCCACTCGATATCCAAAATCAATCCGGAACGGATCGCCCAGCCCCGTGTACTTCCCCACATCCAGATCTCTCTGCATCAAGTCCAGCACACCCGCATCGGCGAAAGCCTCTTTCATCGTGGCGACAATCGCCCCGCGCCCCGTGCGCTGCTGCGTCCGCTCGCCCCGTCCCAGCGGAGCGAAATACATCTCCGCCAGCACTTCCATCTCTTTCGCCGGATCCTCCGTCAGCACGCCCTTCGCCGGTGAGACATCCAGTGAAGACCCGAACCGCTCATCGACCAGGTGAATCAGGTCGTCCCGCCGCCGCAGACTGCCCAGTCTCCCGCGAATCTCGTTTTCCACCTTCTCAAACCACTCTGTCTCCACCTCCGGAGCCACACACTGCAGCATTCGCCAGTCGCGCGTGAACCGCAAATCCGCAAACCCGCCATCCTTCTCCACCAACAACAATCCCACCGTGACAAAGTCATCCCGCAAAGCATGCGGCAGAAACCGAAGCAGGAACAACTCAAGTTGTCGCTTCTCAGCCATCAGCCCTCAGCCCTCAGTTCCAGTCCTAGGCTGGCCGAGGTATTGGATGAAGCCGCTCAACATCTTCTTAGTTTCGACCACCTGTTCCGAAAGCTGCTGGTAGACCTCGGGATCCAGGTAGCCAGATCATGCGATAACAACAGGTGATACTCCAGCTCGCTCGCCGAACCGAGTGCGATCTGTAAGAACCGAGCCAGATCAGGTCGTGAGTTCTTTCCCGACCCTTCAGCGATGTTAGCCCCAATCGAAACAGCCGCCCGCCGAATCTGGCTGGTCAGGCCGTACAATTCCTCTCTCGGCAACAACTTAGTCACGCGGCAAACATCCAGCGTCAACGCGTGCGCCTTATCCCAAACCTTGAGCTCTCGAAAATCGCGCATAACGCCCTTCCCTAACTCAGAAACCGAACGCCTTACCCGACGGCTGATGGCTGACGGCTGACCGCTAGTTTTCTACCCACTCCGGAAACGGCCGCCGCGGCGAACTCCGAAACGCCTGAATCAACTCCCGCACCACTTCCCGCCGCTCAATCAGCTTCGTCACCAAACGTTCCAACTCATCCCAGGATTCCCCATACCACGCCGGAGGAATCTCTCCCGCCACCGCCCAGATCGCATCTTCGTCCAGCTTCTCGATCCGCGACAGCCAAGGCTCAAACGACTCCCACCCTCGCACCCGAGCATAAACTTCGTTCCTCGGATACACACCGCGGAGCGGAAAATCGGGAAACGTCCACTCCCCCGCATTGAAACAGTAACCCTGATCGATAAACGCCGCCGAATATTTCCGTTCCCGCAGCTTCCTCCAGAATGCCGCCTGCCGCCCGTCCGCGTTGCACGTCCACTTGTCCAGCGCCAGGATTCCGGTAAACGTATCGAGATTCCGAACCCGGTCCAGCATTTCCGGCGGAAGATAATCCAACACCTGCCCCTCCACCGGACTTACCACATACCGCGACCCGAATTGCAACCCCGCCTCGGCCGGGATCACCTGCGCCCCCAGCACAATCGTCAGTTCCGCCGTGTGTTCCACCAGCCACTGCGTGACCTCCACCACTTGCGCAATCGGCACCGGCAGCCCCACCCGCTCCGCCAGCCGAGTCGCCAGAAACTCATTCGCCAGCACCCGCTCGCTCTGCGGATTGTTCCGAAACTTCACCACATAATAATGACCATCGTCGCAGCGCATCAGATGCCCCTGCGCACCGCCCCGCATCCTCTTAACGTGTTGGACCGCCGTGGTCGGCATCTTCCACGAACCCTGATCCACTTGTCATCCTGAGCGGAGCAGAGTGATTCGCGAAGCGAATCGCTCTGCGGAGTCGAAGGACCCCTACCTCATCGGTCCGCCTGCGTGGATACAGTTCTCCACTTTGCAATCTATCCTCTCCCTGCTCCCGTGCCTGTGACCACCGCCACATCAACTTTGTTCACTTTTCCGCCAGGCTTTCCCATCCCATCTCGACGCTTGCCCCGCGTCCCGCTTCCGCCGCCCGCACTGCCCACGCAATCGCCAGCGCCATCACGCAGTCATCATGGGTTCCCGGCGCTGCTCCCGTATTCCCATCCGCGTACCGCACAAACGTCCGGCACTCATTCAGCAGCTTCGCGCTTCGAAACAGCGTCGGCTCCTCCGCCAGCGCCGCCGCCAGATTCTCAATCATCGCCGGCCGGCTCACCGCTGACGTCAGCCACCCATCCTGCCCTTTCTGCACGAACACATTCGGATACTCCATCATCCGCAGACACGCCAGCACCCCGTGCCCGTGATTGTTCTTCTCCACCGCCAGCAGCGCCGTGTTGTATTCCTTCCCCAGATCCACCAGCTTCTGCGCCAGTTCCCGCGGTGGATAATGCCCATGCAACTCCACGCACTGCGTTCCCAACTCCCGATCGATCACCTGCGCGCAAGAGTAGTCGCCCTCCGCTCCACCCCCCGCCGGATCCACTCCGATCACATACTCCCGCCCTGCCTGCGCCGGAAGCCAGGTCATCAGCCGTCCGTTGTCCCGCGTCTCCACCGGATCTCCCGATCCCGCCAGCGCGCGTTCCACCGCCGTCAAATCAAACACGCACTCGCCCGACGCCCGGAAGCAAGACACCGCATCCTCGGCAAACTCCTGCACCGCGAATCCGCGCAGCGCCGACCACTGCTTCCGCCGCCAGGCGATCTGTCCCGGCTTCAACCCGTGAAGTTCCGCCAGTCCCCGTTCTTCCTCCGTCATGGGCAGAAAATTCGGACCAAGCTTCGCTTTGTACCTGTCTTCAAACCACCACGGGAAAAAATGCCGCGTATATCCTGTCTCGTCCGCCCGCTGCCACTCCTCATAAAATGTTCCGCCGGCGCCATTGGCAGTCGACTCCAGCACGATGTCGCCGCCCGGAACCACCGCCGCCCGCAACGATGCCAGTGCTTCTTCTCCTCCTGGCCCCCACCGCGCCACTTCCGAGCAATGCAGGTTCTGAATCGTCCATCCCCGCCCCGCGTTCTCGTCCGCTGTCGCCACCGAGTACTCGCTATCCAGCAAAGGAAACACCAGCTGCCGCGCATTGCAATGCGAAGTCCGCAGCGGACCTTTTCGCCACTCCGCCGGTAGGTTCTCCCAGAACCGCCTCACAATGTGGAAAATCTCCTCCGCCGATTCCCGATCGTGCGCCACCTGCACACTCAGCGTCCCCGGCCGGGTGATCGTCTGCACAAAAAATCGCGCCGCGATGTAACTCGTGATCCCAAGTTGCCGTGCCTTCAGCACAATGTTTCGCTTCGAGCATCGCCGCGAATACTCCCGCTGCACCTGATTCAGGCGGAATCGCCTCCGATTCGTCTTAGTTCGTATCCGCAACCACCGCCCGATAAAAGCGTCGCGCCTCGTCGGCACCCATAACTCACCGAGTTCCAGCTTGCCCACCTTCCGCCGACGTCCCACCGGACGTTCATCCAAGCGTGTCCCCAGCAATTCAAACGCCCCAAGCCCCCAATGACTCGTCAAAACTTTCCTTTCCCTGTGGCCAAGCTTTGTCAGCGACTCAAACCATTACGACTGAGAACTGAGAACCGGGAACGGAGAACTGAATTTCAGTGCATCGCGCTAAGATTTTCCGGAACATAGACGTAAGCTCCCATCTCCCATCCCGTCCCAAACGAATTTTGATTGGTCCCCATCAGGTCGTACTGATACTCCGCTCCCAGATTCGCTCCCGCATCCCGCACCGGCGAATTCACTGTCGGCCGGAAATCCGCCTCCACGCCGCTCGCCGCGCAGACGTAGTAACTCCCCGCCACATACCCGCTTGGCACCGCATCATTCGCCTGGCATGCCAGCAGGACATTCACCATCTGCGTATTCGACTTCAACGTCGCTCCCGCCTGCACCAGCGCGTCCATGAAATTCGTCACTTCATCCGGCCGCAGTTCGTTCACATGCCAGAAGTACCCGATCGGCCGTCCCCACAGCGCATTCTTGAACACATCCTGCGCCACCCGATTCCGCAGTTGCTGATAACTAAGCCCTTGATAGTTCGGCACCATCCCCTGGCTCAAAATGTTGAGCACGTCATATCCACTGGCCAGCGTAGTGTTCGCCCCACAACAGGGTTTCAGACTGCCCGTTCCGCGCACCCCCGCGTATCCCAAGCCCGCCGCGATGTTCTCCGTCACCGGATCGCCATACGTCCCCGGCATCACATAAACGCGGTTCGCCGGCAGCCCAGTAAAGTTCAGATTCATCCACCCCAGCGACCAGCTCATCTCCTCAGTCTCCATCTGTGTCTCGTCAAGATCGAGATTCTGCGCCGCAGTCGCGATATCCAAATTCGTAACGTCCGCCAGCGAGATGCTGCGCGCCGTGCTTTTTGCGTTCGAGTCCAGCGTGATCGAAAACACCCCGCGTTGCTGCAGCGTGTACAAGACTCCGCCCAATGTGTCGAGCCCGGTTGCGGCTTGCCCCGGCGCCGCCGGTGTCAGATTCCAACTAATGTCTGCCGCCGGATCATCCGGACTCGTCGTTACCGTCAACGTCGCATGCCCTGGCGAAGGATGAGTGACGCTCAACGTCGCCGTAGTCGCCTTCGTGCCGACATACTGAAAACTCTCAAACGCGTGACAAGGAACCGGGAACGATCCATTCGCCCCGCAACTGGCCGCTGGCGGATCCCAATACTCATGCGAGATCGAATGCGCATTAATGTCCCACCCCGCATTAATCCACCCCTGCACTTCACCAATGATCGACTGCGAATAACTTCCTCCCGTAACTACCGCAATCGACAGCGGAATCTCTTTCGCCGCCATCATCGGCAGCAGCGAATTCACGTAAGTGTCACTGTCCTCGACCAGCCCCGGATCGTCATAAGTCACCGTGGTATACGCCGGCCACCGCCGCCACTCCCGCATCCAGGGCGGCGTTTCCGCGACGATATTGTGCCCGCCCGCCGTCGGTCCCGGCGTCCCCGAAACATCTACCGTAACCGCCGTCGCCAGGTTGTTCGCATACAGATGGCAGTAGTCATAACTCACCGCCCCCTGCACGTTGTCCATGATCCCGTATGCGCGATTCC
Source organism: Terriglobia bacterium (assembly GCA_020073015.1). GTDB lineage: Bacteria > Acidobacteriota > Terriglobia > Terriglobales > Acidobacteriaceae > Acidiflorens. The sequence continues at coordinate 24,261 of JAIQFZ010000036.1, forward strand.
CGTACGCCCGGCAATTCACAATCTCGAATGCGCAGCCTCCACCGGTGCATCCATCAAACCGGTAGCCGGCGTAGTTCATGTGCGCGTCCGTGTTATAGAGGTGAATGTCCACCGGCGTCGCGCCCGGATGCACATAGAACCCCAAGGGCGCCGCCCCGTTCTCCACCTCGCTGTCCGCCACCATGTTCGCCAGCCACAAATGATCGCTCGCTCCCTGCACCTGCACGCCATACGCATCGAACCAGTCAATCTGCAGGTGTTGGATCTCCAGCCAGGAAACATTGTTCAGGTTCAGCACGGTCCCGCCACTCAAAACGATCGGCGCGATGTTCCCGTAATGCGCCGCCGGATTCCCGCTCGCGCTGTACACATACAAAATGTAGTTCGTCGCGTCGTACCACCAGTCCCGATCCTGCCCCAGTGCCACCTGGCTCGCCTGACCAACACCCCACACCGTGCCGAACCGCACATACTTCAGTTGCGACGGCGCCTGCGTCAGACAATAAAATCCCCGAATCCCGCACTGCACGACGTTCGACAACCCGCTCGTCCCCGAATAAAGTGTGGCGTACCACACGTTCGTGCTTCCCACCTGCCTCCACCACTGCGAGTCAATCGCCAGGTAACCCGTCAAATGCGGTGGCCGCCCATTCCCGTAGCTGTCGATCTTGATCTTCGCCGTCGACGATCCGCTCGAAGGCGGCGTCAGCGTCTCATTCCACATGCAGTCTCGCAGCAGATTGATCGTGTCGCCCGGCTCGAAGCTCGAAATCCCAACCTTCAGCAACGTCCGCCACGCCATCTGCGGACTCGTCCCCGAATTCCCATTCGATCCGTAGTTGCAGTCGACGTAGTAATCCGAGGCACACGCCAGCGGCCCTCCCACCAAGAGGAGCAACAACACTTTTCTGATCATTTGTGTTTAGACCCGCCTACAACATGGTCGATGGAGAGACGGGCGCCCTCGCCCGTTCCCTCCCGACTTTGGAAAGGGCACGGCTTCCCCCGCGCCACAACCGTTCACAACAATGCGCGCCTTAGTGTGTGCGTCAAAAGTGTGTGCGTCAAACTTGTTTTCGGGCCATCCAGTGGAACGACACAACGTAGAATCCAGCCCCGGAGGGGCGAGCCAGTTTAGCCCCGCGCTTCAGCGCGGGGTACGGTAAGAAGGTTGAGTAGAGTCCCGGAGGGACGACCCATTCCCCACGCCCGCTCCTTGGCCCCTGAGGGCGTTCCCCACATCCGCTTCGTGCATCGCCAGATCGTTCTAGTTAATCGCCCAGGTCGGCGCGCTCGTCGTCGCATACACATCCGAAGGACAACTCGCCGTCGCTGGCAACGTCCCGCCCGCCGTCACGCTCGCGTTCGAATTCGCGCCCCCCGAACTGCCCGCGAATGTAAATCCGCCCGTATCTCCAATCAGCGTCGCGCAACTCGAAGTGCAATTCGTCGTATACGCCAGATAGTAGCGTCCGGGCTGCAGCGTAACTGCCCCGCCCGTCCAGTTCGTCGTCTTCCATCCTGTCGACGAAGCAAACGTCGTCCCCGCCGTCGAACCTATATGCGCCTGCAACGTGCAAGTCCCACCCGACGTCCCCGCGTACACGCCCAGGTCATAGGTATTCGCCGTGTTGTCCACAGTCGAGACGTTGTAGCTCACCTGCGTCGTAGTCTTCGCGAAATTCAGAATCACGCCTGTAAAGATCGCCTTGTTCGCTGCGGTCGAAAAATTAATGTTGCTGCCCCCATGCGAGAACGTCAGCCACGGGATCGCCGTAGAATTCGGCGGAACCGCGCCACTCGCTGGCATGCACGACGCCCCGCTCGCAAGCTGGCACTTCAACGTATTGTCCGAGCCAATCCCCAGCGAATAGTCCATCCCACTCGGAACCGTCGCCGTCGTCCCCGTCCACTTTTTCCCCGACCACTGCGTTGGACCCGAGCTCGTCTGATTGATCGTCCCCGCCACATTCAGATTCCCATTCAGCGTCACATCGCTCGCGAACGTCTTCGCCCCCGTGATCGTCTCCCCACCCGCCACATGCACAACCGCAGAGTCCGCCGCCGCCCCCGTGACCTGCGACACGGAATAGTCCCCCGTCGCCGCCACAATCGCCCCCGTTCGCCCAAACACGGAACTGATATTCCCTTCGTCGCTGCCCGCCGGCGGCTGCAGGTTGACGCGCATGCCGTTCGTCTGGCCGCTCAAAGGGTTAGTCACATCCACATACCCAATCAACCGCGCACTCGGCTGTGCCGCCGAACCTGAATCATGACAGTCACCGGCAGTCGTCGTGCTCGCCACCACCGCATGTCCCGCCACCGTGGCATTATCAAAGATGCAATAGCCGTAACCGGCCCACGCGATCACCGCATTGCCGCTCGTCCCCGCTCCCCCCTGCACCAGTCCAATCACATTCGGGGACGAAGGTCCTGCCACCACCGCCTGCGAAGGATTGTTGGCGTTGTACACCGCCAACTTATTCAGCACCGTTCCACTCGTTGTATCGTTCGGAATCTCGAAGTCGTGCCGCCCGTACACCACCGAATTAAATGACGTCTTCGCAAACACGCTCTTCGGAGCATTCCCGCTGTCACTTCCCAAGCTGTAAGTGTTGTCCGTCCATGGTTTAAAGTTGTAAGCCCCATCGACAACCCACCGTTTCGCGTTCCCTACCCACAACCCCAGTCCCGGCGCTGAAGCGGAGTTCGCGTTTTCACTCCGTACGACCGCGTAGTTATCCGCCGAGTCAAACCCCAGCGAAGTCCGCTGCCAGGTCGTATTGTTCGTATAACTCGAATACACCCGCAGATTCTGTGCCGTCGCTCCGTTGCGTTGCTCCAGATTGTTGGCCGCATCGCCTCCAGGATCCGAATTGAAGAAGTTGGTCAGCCCCAACTGCATGATCTGGCCGTTGTTCTCCAGCACCCGCGGCGTGTGTGTAGCCGAGTCGAACCAGAACACGCCCCAGTTCGGAACGCCCGCCGGCTGCGTAGACTCCGCCAGTTGGATCACATTCGGCGTCGTGCAGTTCGCATTACCATTCGCCGCAATGCCCGTGGCAAACGACCCGCTGCACTGCGTCGGCGTCGCCGCCAGCGCCAGCGCCGTGCCCGCCTGCCCGCTGATATTCGAACTCGTGTAGGCCACCTGGTGCGTCGCGCCGCCGATGTTCACCACTGGCAGCCCCGCTGCAGTGTCCAGCCCAATCCCGCCGTTCGCGGGAGCGTACCCGCTTCCCTGCGGCAGGATCAGACCCTCGCTCATCGTCACACTCTGGTCAAACTTCACCCCGACATTGAATTCCTTCAAGCTGGCGCTCAACCGCTCCAGCCAATTCGTATGCGTACCGTCCCCGGTCGCGCCGATGTAGTTCGTGATCGACACCGGAGCCCCAAACGCCAGTTGCCCCGCATTCAGGCCAACTCCGACAGCCGGCACATCCGTGCCGATCCACACATCATTCGCGCTCGCCGGCGGCCGGTATCCGGTGGTCGCCTGCGTCAGGCCGGGCTGCGAGTCAACCAGCGTGATGATATGGTGCGGTTGCAGAGAGGCCCACGGAGAAGTCGCAAAGTTCAATCTGCCTTTCGAAATCGTCTGGCCGCCGCCCGCCGCAGATCCGTCCGTCATCAGCGTTGCCGTCTGATTTGGAACACCGTTGTTGGACGAGGTCACGCTCGCAGCGCACGCCGTATACCCTCCCGGCGACGTTTGGCCATAGTTCGCGCATCGGCTGGCAACTTGCAATGGACTGTTAGTAAGCCCCACGCCCACCACATTTCCATGTTCGATATCCACCGCCACACTCTTGTTAACCGAAACAATCGATCCCGGCCAGAAGATCAGGTTCCCCCCATACGTCCCCTGACGAACCGTGTATGACGCCGGCACTGCGCTCCCGCTGTCGGTGTATGTACAAACCAGTCCCGCGCATTGCGTGAGATTCTGTGCCACATACCCGCACGACGCCGTCGTTCCACCGTTGCAGTTCCCATAGGATGGATACACCGCCCCCACTCCCACCGGGGTTGTGGTGCGGATCACGTCATACGTGATGGTGTCCGTCCCGTTCGCAACTCGCGGCCAACGCACCGGGATGGAGTCACTGCCCGTCGAGTTGTAGTTCATCACCTGCATCGGCGAAGTGTGACTGCCGGCGGTTGTATCGTTCGCGACGATAAAGTACGAATACTGCGCGCTCCCACTTCCGCCCGAGGGAAACGCCCCTCCGACACCGCCTACCCCAACGATCGCGAAGTTTCCCACCCCGCTGGTCGCCCCGGCGATCAGCCCCGCGACTCCCGTCCCGGCGAACGGAGAACGCGCCGGCGAAACCGGGTTCGCATTCGTCGAACTCTCCGAGTAGATGTTCTTCAGGTACGCTCCTTGATAGTTCCCGGTCGAGTTCGCCGCGTACACTTGCCACGGCCCCGTTGCCTGCAGCACTGTGTTCTCGACATAAACGCCATTGGAGTTGTAAACCGTCACGCCATTGGAGTAGTTGGCCGTGATCGTCGAGTCCCGCAGCGTGATGACCGGAGCAATCTGGTTCAACGATCCCTGATTCCCTGCAGAAAAAACGAACGATCCCGTCCAGTTCGCCCCGTAGTTCAGCGACGATGCATTGTTGTTAAAGTGATCGATGGTGGCGTTCTCGTCGTCCCAGAGATCGAAAAAATTGTTGAAATGCCCATTCTCCCCAACCCGGTCATAGAAAATGTCGGTGAAGTGCGTGTTCATGCCGTTGTCCAACACGGCCACGTACGCCAGAGCCACCACTCCGGGCGTGGTCTGCGGAGCAATGTCATTCCCGGAATGCGCATACTGGAACGTTGTGCTCGACGGTACGCCTGTCACGGTCGCATCCCCCCAGTACGCGTTGTTGTCCGTGAACAGGATCGTCACCATGTCGCCCGGCCGAAAGCCGTGCGCACTCGCCGTCGTGATCGTCACGATCTGCGACGCCTTCTGCGTGTTCGTGATCGCCACTCCCGCATACGCCGGGTTACTCGAGTAATTCGTCGGCGTCCGGAAACTGAAACCCTGTACCGTATTGTTCCCGAACGAATTGGAGTCCGTCAGGTTGCCGACTTGCAGGCAGGCGCCACGTCCGGTGCAATCCAGGGAAACTCCGTAGCCGCTGAACACCGATTGGTTCGAGTGCAGATAAATCGTTCCGGGAACGCTGTAGGTGTTGATGGAATGCGGCGACCCCGGACCGTTCGCCGGCACCGTCACATTGCACTGGCTGTTCTTCCACGAGGTCGGATCGACTCCGCAGGCCGCATTCAGCGTCTCCTGAATGCCAGACGAAGCCGAACCGATGCTGGATCCAGCTGGATACGAGGAGTAGAGAGTGAACGTGATCGTGCCCGAAGGCGCTCCCGACACGCAACTTCCAGAAACCACGTTGGCTGCTTCGCTGTTTCCGCCGCCCGAAACAAACACCTCGTAGCCCGCACCGCTGGTCGTGTCGATCCCGGTCGGACAAGGAGTCAGCGTGATCGTCGCTTGCGTTCCGCCCGTCAACGTTTCCGAAATCGCCTGCTTCCAGTTCTGCGCCGTCGTCGCGAATGTGATTCCTGCTGGACTGCCACCGCCACACGAGCCCCAGGTTGAGTTCCCGTTCAGACAGTTGGACGCGCTCGCCATTCCCGAACCCAACTGCCCGGGTGGCACCACCCCGCTCACCAGGCTGGCCTTCGCCGCCAGCCCGCTGTCTACATACTGCCGGGTCGAAGCCTGGTTTGGTGCCGTCGGAGGGCCCGCCAGCGTCAGCGGCCCTTCCATCGTGTCGCCCGCTTTCGAAACGAACGATCCCGCTCCCACGTTTGCGACCGCACCATCCACGTAGGCTTTCGTAGCCGCTACCGCCGCATCTACGTATTGCTGCGTCGCGGCCGGATTCGCCAGACCTACACCCGGCGTCGTTCGCACCGCTGTGATCGTGGTGGGCGAAGTCGCCGGCACGGACCAGTACTCGGTTCTCACCGTGTAGTCGTCAAGTTGAAACACGACCGTGTAGTAAGTCCCAGCCGGACTTGCTCCGACGTTAGGAACCAACTGCGTCGTGAAAGATCCTCCCGTTCCGATCGCCACGCTCTGGTTGCCGGCCGCCACGACATCACCCTCCGTGGTCTGAAACGCCGGCCAGGAAATCAGCACCGTGCCCGATGCTGGGCTCCCGTCGGCGCGATAGACCGTGTCGCTGATGGTCGTCAAAGCCGGTCCCGCCGCCCATAACGTCGGCGTCAATACAACCGCGGCCACTAACGCCCAGAGCGGCCAACAAAAATGCCGCTCCCCGGAGCGGCGTCCCGTTCGCATAGATCCTCCCCACTCAATACCGTGTAGCGGACACTCCTGTCCGCCCAAAGCCGACACTACCTGTATCAGTGCATCGCGTGAGCAATGCCGAAGTCCTGCTTCTCAGCGGCCCCTTGAGGGACTGCAGTCGCACTTGCGGCAACCCCTACGATTCGCTCTCCACCCGCGACTCCAGAAACCGCCGCACGCTTTCGACATACACGTCTGCAAAATCCGCCATCGGCCGCCGCGTTTCGATCAGCGCCATCGCCGGTTCCAATTCCCATCCCATTGCGCCCAGCACCGCCAGCGTCATCATCGGCGCGCGGTGCACTCCGGCGGCGCAATGAATGTACACCTTTGCGTCCGCCTCGCTCAGCGCTCCGAGTGCAAACTCGACTCCCCGCTCCAGCAGACCGGGCGGCTTCGGCAGGAAATCGTCGTCCGTCGGGTTCCACAGCACCCGGACTCCATGCGCCTCCCCGAGCGGTGTGTCATCAAACTCGATTTGCATGTCCAGCACATGCGTTACGCCAGAGCGCGCGAGTTCTTCCATGTTGTGCGCATTCCAGATCCCGCCTCCCAGCGCGATCCGCTCGGTCACCCAGGTTACGTCCATGCCTTGTGCCGTTCGCCTTCCTGCTCTTGCAATGTTTTTCGGGACCCGGCGCGCCCGTTGGCGCCTCAGAATCCTCACCGGCCGGCTCTTCACTCTTCCGGCGGCGATTCTTCTGATTCTACGTCACCGTCCGGGTCTGTCTCGTTGCCCGGAAGTTCCTCATACAACCCCAACTTCTCCAGCAGTGCCTTCGTCGACGTTGCCTGTTCATTCTCGTCCGAGCCGGGAGCGGTCGGGAACATACCCGCCACTTCCCACAGAAAACGCAAGGCCGGAACGCTTCCTTGTTCGCTCACCGACCGCACCAGCCGCTGGGTCATTTCGACCGAACTGTCCACGATCAGGTTCGCGACCTGGTTGCGCGCGCTTTGCATTTCTTCCGGCTTCTTGGCGACACCCGTGATCTTGAGCCGTGGTTTCGTTGCCGCTGGCTTCGTTCCCGCCCGTTTCTTTGCCTTCGCCATCAACCCGCCCCAAAAAGAAAAAGGGCGCGATTTGCGTCGCGCCCTTCAGAGTTTTCTATTTTTCTCTACTCTTAAGTTTAGAATATCAAATCGCAGGGGGGTATACCGAAGTGATTTCAAGAAATATTTTCGCCATCGTTTGAATCACTTACCGAGAAAGCACCGTTTTTACCCCCTTGACAACTTTCCGGGCGACTCTCGGCCTGGGCCATCCGCCTCATCAAACCGCACTCCAGCAGAATAAGCGTCATCTCGTCGATCGCCTCGGGAATCCGGAACTCGATCCAACGTTTCGTGCATCCTAGCAAGCGCGCGATTTCCGCTTGCGTATATTCCTCAAGCACATTCATCGCGAGCAGTCGCTTTTCCAGCGGGCCGAGCTTGTTCACAGCCATCTCCATGTCGTGCACGAAAATCACGATGTCCTCAAAGCTCGTCATCGGGTAGGAGGACACGCGCGCCCGGAAGCACTCGCGTCCGAGCACCGACGGCAACCGCCCTATCTCCACCGAAGCCCGGCCGTATCGCTTCAGCAGCCCTACCGTGCGACCACGGTAGGGCCACAGGTCAATTTGCGTTTCGGCGAAGAGAGCCGCTTCGGGCAACTCCGTGTGGGCCAATAGCGTCCATGCTTGCGCTGCGATCATGCCCGCACCTCCAGCTCAGTAACCGCCTGCAGATACTCAATCTGGACTTGCCCCCGCAGATCTTCCGGCGTCGGGCATGGCAGCCGCGGCTTTCCAGAACGCTCCCCGGTGCGCCGCGGCATTTCCGCCATGCGCAGGCGGCAACTCATGCAGTAAATCTCGCTCTCTCCCTGCAAACGCAGCCATAATCCTCCGCAGCGCTCGCAATACTTCAACTCCACCGCGACTCCCTTTTCCAATATGCTGATGAAATTCATGATTGCTCTCTCTCTGGGTATGAAATGAAGCCTGCTGATGATGACGAAAATAAAAAGCCCTGATCCCGATTGCTCGGTTCAGGGCTCGTTTCTCTTACGATGACCTGTTGGTTTATGTAGTTCGGAATGAAACGGTTACGCCTATTGCGGCCGGACGGGCAGGCTGGGCTCGTGCTGCCGGAAGTAGCCTTCCTCGTATCCGGACTTCAGCACTTGCCCATTCTGCACTACCACGCTTAAGCGTCCCGTAAATTGCAGAGTTCGCAGCAGACGTTCCATGGCCGCCGAGAGCATCTCGGCGGAGCGCACTTTGCGGCGGAACTCCACAAAGCTTCGTTCTTCGTTTTCGTAGGATTGAACTTCGATCATGGCGACAACCTTTCGAGCAATATGAGTTATATGATTGTGCGATCGTATAGCTCA
>JAIQFZ010000180.1 GCA_020073015.1 Terriglobia bacterium
GCTGAGGCCATGCTGACAATCCGCACTCCCAAATGCAACACGATAATAAGAAGCCGTCCTCAGCTCCTTTTCTTCGGCTTCATAATCCAAACGATTGGATGGTCGGCAACTCTCACCTTTCCGGATTACGGAAGGCTTGCCCGTGACCCGACCGCAATCAGCGGCAAGCGTCAACAGCATCATCTTGCCGCCTCCAGAAGTCTATGATCATGTGTGGGTACGATAGTCCTATCATTACCGATGCTGATGGCCCATTTCTTAGAGGGATCCATACTATGAAGATAATCATCCTTACTTTCGCGCTCTTCGCTTTGTCCGCTTCGGCCCAGGACAAGCCCGCCAAGGCCGCAACGGCGCAGAAGCTGCCGGAGCAGCTGTCGGTCGAGAAGTGGTTCGTCGGGAACTGGATCTGCGAGGGGACACAGCACGCCTCGCCGATGGGGCCTGGGGCGAAGTTCACCGATCGATTCAGCTTTAACATGGCGCTAGGCGGCTCCTGGCTCACCTACCACATCGATCAGCTGAAGGGTCCAGTGAAGGGCAAACAAACGCTGATCGGCTCGATCACCTGGGACGCCAACGCCAAGGTGCACGTCCGCCGGGACATGAACATAGGCGGCTCACGGGTGGATGTGACCTCCCCCGGATGGGACGGCGACAAACTCGTCTTCACGGGCTACATGATCGCTGGCGATGAGAAGCTGCCCGTCAAGCACACCTTCACGAAGAAAGGCGATGCGGCGTACGATAGCGCGCTCGAAGTGACTGGCGCGGACGACAAACCGACGCAGTGGGAAGAAGAGAGCTGCAAGAAGGTTAGAGGCGTAAGTGCAACGACGCCCAATCTCTAAACTATGTGACCATGTGGCCCTCTTCTCTTGGGCCTGAATCCCGACTCATAGCGGCTGGTCGCGCACTACCGTCTCGTGCGCGGTCATCAGCCACTTGCCATTCACTTCCCTCAGCACTATCAGAATGCGCCCATCGACCGTCACACCCGCGTTGGTCGCCTGGTAGGTGCCCGCACAGTAGGCGAGGTCGCCGGTGTAGTAGAGCGTCAGCGGCTTGATGAAGTCGATGTGCCCGCCCGCCTTGATGCCGCGTTCCCAATAAGCCTCGATCGCCTGCCTTCCGTGCGCCAGGATGTGTGCCGAGAGATAGTAGCCGTCGTCGGTATACAACGCCGCGACCTTCGCCGCGTCCCCGGCGTTATAGAACCTGATCCAGTCTTCCGAGACCTGCCGGATGGCCTCCTCGTCGGCGCTCATCGGCCGCTCGTGCAGTCCAGGCTTTGGTGCGGCCGTCTGCGGCGCGGCAATGGGCAAAACCATGCACAATGCAGCAAACAATACGAAGGCTCTTTTCATGGCCCGACGATAGCACAGAAAGCCAGAAGTGTTTTGGGGGGCGTGGGGCCTCCGGGATAGATGCTGAGTAAAGGCTCACTATCTACGGGTCCACGTGTCAGTTGGCGGTTCGTCGGCAACCCTTCCGTAACACCACGGCTTCAAGGATTCGGTTCGATACCGGCGCACGGCCCCGAGGCGGAGGTTGATTGTGCCAGGAGCGAGTTGTCGGGATTCCAAATGAGAGTATTAGCGTAAGACCACTATCCGGTTCAACGCTAAACGCGGTTCTGAACAATACCAGTCGACGAATTCGTCGATGGCATGACGATAGCCGCGTTGGGCGTCTCGGCTGGTGAGACTGTCCAAAACCGCGGCTTTGGCGTGCTCCAGATCGGGCAGGCGCAGAACGGATCTGGTCGTGGTGCGTTTGGTTCTTGGGCGTGACTTCTTGTTCATGACCGGAGGCCTCCATGCCACCGGTCAATAACCGAAATCGTGGTACAAAGGTAAGTTCAGAGTGGCCCGTCAACTGGAATCCGACGCCGCTCCAGTGGTAGCGCTACGGCGTTTTATCGACAGCTACGCCGAGCGGAGCGGTGCTTTCAGCGGTCGTTGTGTCTGCCAGATTTCGTACAGGTATCCGTCCGGTCCACGGAAATACGCCCACGCTTCTTTATCGTCGCCAAACACATCAGTCATGAACTCGATGCCCTTTGATTCCATTTCCTGCTTGGCAGCACGCACATCCTCGACCTGGAAGCCAACGACGGGACAATTGTGGAATTGGTAGTAGCGACTCTCGGAGCCGAAGACCTCGAACAGTTGCCCCGACGGCAGCTCAAACTGTACCAACCCTTTGCCATCGTGAACGCGCCGAAGTCCGAGGATGTCGGAAAAGAAGCGTGAGGACGAGTTCAGATCGCTGGTTTGCACGCCCGCCCACGTATACCCAAGCACACGCACTGGCATCCTCCTGGTCGCACAGGTTGCGTCCAAATGGCAGCTGGTGCATCAGAATACCATCTGCATCTCAGTGATATCGGAACTAGGGAGGGTCACGATGTCAGAGGTCATTTCCAGCCGACCGCAAGTGAACGGAATCCTCGAAACCTCACTCTACGTCGAGCGCCCGATCCAATCGGTCGAGTTCTATCGCCGGGTTTTCGGCTTTGAGCCGATTGACACCGATCAGAAAGAGGGCATCACCGATGAGACGCGACTGTGTGCGATGCGTGCCGGTGATCGCAGCGTACTCCTACTGTTCAAGAAAGGCGCTACAGCAGACACAAACGCAACTGGCGCGATCCACGTTGCCTTCGGCATTTCCCGGTCGGAACTACCAGCGTGGGAGGCATGGCTGTCGCAGCAGGGGATTACGATTGAGCTAAGGAAGACTTGGAAATACGGCGGCGAGGCGCTTTACTTCCGCGACCCCGATGGTCATCTGCTGGAGGTGGTCACACCGGGTGTATGGAGCATCTACTGACGCAGTCCCTCGGATAACTGTTGAAATTTCGCCATAGCACTCACAATCCTGGAATCGGCCCGCAACTGGGCGGATTGTCGGCAATGCGGAAGCTAACTCCACGGGAGCCACAAACGCGGCGTGTGTCAAATCGCTCCATCAGCGACGTATAGTCAACGGATAGGTCATTCTTTCTAAAGGAATACGGCGTTCTGCCACACCGCAAACACACGCCAAAGACACCGTAATCACACGCCAATGTTCTCCCAGAGAGTGCCCGCCTTTTGCACTACCCGCCCGTGAGTCAGGACAGAAGTGAGCGCTATGGAGACGGGGGACCCGTTCCTCCTCACTGGCAGAGCCAATGTTAGCTGAAGAAAATCCCTGAGCAGACCAAAATAAACCGCACGCTTGCATTCGGAAAGCTTGTCGGCAACGAACCAAAGGAGATCATAGTTCGGCACCAGGTACAGAAAGTGGGCGATTGCTGTCTCCTGTTCAATCCGCTGCCGGACGCTCAAGTATTGGCGTGCTGCTTTGGGTGTGCGCTCATATTCCAGCGCGAACCTGCAATCTTGCCCGGCAAGACGTACCACCACGACCGCATCGTAATACTTCCAATACCCGGCGGTGGTCAGGTCATTTCGGGAGCGGATTTCCGTCTCTGGCGTCCAGTAGACCAGTGTGCCGGTGCGCTTCAGTGTCAAATGAATTTCGTTCAAATCGAGAGAGTGGTGAAGATGGCCTTGTCCGTCGCTGGGCTTGAAATGGTCGATTGGCCGTGCATAGCATTCCCCTTTGCCGGCCATTTCTGATGCTCCCGCCTCCGAGACTGAGTAGACAGCTTCGCGGTTGATGAACGGCAATTCGTGCCGGATGAGCAGGCCGTGCTTGACCAACCGGAGTACACGGTTGTTGAAAGCGTTGCGCGATGACGCGTAGTGATCCAGTCTCAGGAACTCGAACAGTTGGTGATGGGTGATGAAACCCGAGTGCAGCACGTAGCGCAGGAGTGGATAATCTCGTGCTGTGCTGAGCGCGATTGACCCTTTCCAGTACCGCACGGTCTGCCTCCATCACTCACTGCAGCTACGCACAAGTCGCGCTGTCCAAGGCCGCCGCTCTGAAGGTTCGAGCACGAACCTGCCAAGATCGCCTCTGATCCAACCGTGTGCCGGCATCAGCAACATGGCTTCCTGCTGTTGCGGACACTCGCTGAACGAGAGGAGCCACGTGTCTGGCGATCTCCACCCCGCCGTTCCCACGCCCAGCGTTCCTGTCAGCTCCGGCCGTACGACCACAAAGAAACAGTCGGGACGTTCACCTTGCGTCAACATGCGCTTGAACAGCAGCTTGTTGCATCCCATCCATACGGATGGTTCCGCGCATTCGAACACACGATTGATCATCCGAGAAGGAAAGTTTGGATTAAACCCGCCGACTGCATCGAAGCGCGCATAGCCACAAATCTGGGGCCGTTGGCGCGTGCTGCCATTCACCGCAACGCCTGTGGTGTTGTAGTAGACAGGTTGAGCAAAGGGACCCCCCTCGTGCCTCTGCTTTCCGAGCCGGTGACGCCATATACTGCCGAACCCTGTGACTGCTACGAGCACACTGCTACCCGCCTCTCAGCCTGCGGTTGCTGTTTCGTTCGGTGTACAGCTGCTCTTGCAGACTGTTGATATGACTCACCAACTTAGCATCCGCGCCCCGCAAATCAGAGGATGGCTTGGGAGCACCTGCGGCGCCAGACTTGTTGGTCAACGCCTCCAAACGAATGGACATCTCGGCAAGGATCTCCGACTTCTTCCGCAACTCCTCTCGTGCAAGGTCCCGCTCCCGTGTCGCCGTGTCCCTCTCGCCGGCCACGCAAGCCAACTCGCCCCTTAACTGTTCGATCTCAGAGCCCGTAGTAGAAGCGGCCCCACCATGTTCCGCTGCCTCGATTGCACGGTTGCAAAGTTCAATGTGGGTGTTGTACTTTTCGATCGCTTCCTGAGCGATCCGCCGCGAATAGGCATCTTGGTTGTAAATGTCCGCCATGATCTCGGCCGTGATCCACATCGCCCGCCGATGATCGATCCACAGTTTCATGCCCACCACCGCCGCAAGCAGCAAGCCAAGGCTCGTGCATAGGCTGTACATGAAGTAGGGGTTCCTGATTCGCGCATCGATAAACGCACGGCGCTCGCGTTCGATCCACCGACCGTAGTCAACATCGTCCGGATTGAACTGCCGTAGCACGAACTCGTACCGGGTTTCCTGATGCTGATATGGAGCGGGAGCAGAAGGCGCGCCAGCCTTTTGAGACTGTGGTGGCAGCGTTTGAGATTGTGCCGCACTAGGGAGACCAGCTGTGCTTCCAATTGCCGGTCCTAGTATCAGAGCACTCAGCGCTGTTAGCCTCCAGTTCACAACCACCCTCCACCGCGGCGCCGCCGGCTAACTGCAGCGAGCTCCGGCGTCTTGAATCTGAGGTTCGCGCCTGCAGAGTCCTCACGTGACTGCCTCAGTGTCGGGTAGATCTGTGGTTTGAACCGGGGAATCCTGACGTCTTCCGGTGCGCGCACATGCAACAACCCGTGCAGAGTTCCACGCGCGTCATCCGTCATCAAAATCTCCAGCCTGATCAGCCTGGGCTTGGGCATGTATTCCCTGCCACAGCAGGAAAGCGATTTGTGGATTGGGCAGAAGTCATTGCGACGGAGCCTCATGGCGTTCCTCCTGATGGGGCGGGGTGAAATCTCCAGTGGGTCGGCGGGAACTAGGGGTGGAAAGGTCTCAATGCGGGTGGGGCTGCTACAATTCCTGCCCGAGGGAAACCAATGTCGAACCTGGCTAACGTGATCCAGCACCTGCGGAAGGAAAGGGAGCAAGCGCGGAGGACGGTTGAACATCTCGACGAGGCTTTGAAGGCTCTGGGCAGTCTCGGCGGATTGCGACGATGGGTTGGGCGTGCTCAGACGGTCGGCAAGAAGCGGCGAACCATGTCAGCGGCGGCGCGCAAGCGAATTGCAGCGGCCCAGCGTGCGCGTTGGGCGAAATGGAAAGCAGCCCGGCGAAACAAATAGGGAAAGATAACCATTATTGAAGTGACAGCCGACGATGCCGACAAGTCTTCCGCGGGGTTATCGGGAACCGTCGAAATCGGAAGAGCCCCCGGCGCCGTTTGCTAGACTGATTCTCCATGTGCGGACGCTATCGGCTCACGGCCAAACAACGCTACATGCGGGATCACTTTGGTCTCGATGAAGATCCGCCCTGGGAACCGCACTGGAACATCGCTCCAACTCAGCAGATCGCAACCATACGCCAGCACCCAGCGGAGCCGACACGCATCTTCGCCCTCATGCGATGGGGTCTGATTCCGTACTGGGCCAAGGATCAGTCTTTTGGCTTGAGAACCATCAATGCGATGTCAGAAACCGCAGCGGAAAAACCGGCCTTCCGTGACTCCATCAAGCGGCGCCGCTGTCTCATTCCTGCGGACGGCTTTTTCGAATGGAAGAAAATTGGACCCAAAGAAAAACAACCGTACAGCTTTGGCCTGGCGACCGGCTCGCTATTCGCGTTTGCGGGATTGTGGGACCGGTGGCGAGATCCGAAAAACAACATCCTCGAAACCTGCAGCATCCTTACGACCCGGCCGAACTCCCTTGTGGCCGATGTTCATGATCGCATGCCGGCAATCCTCCGAGTGGAAGACTATGAGTCGTGGCTCGATCCGGGCATCACCAACGCAGAGGCGGTTCTGGACTGTCTAAAACCGTTTGATGCCGGCCTGATGAAG
>JAIQFZ010000181.1 GCA_020073015.1 Terriglobia bacterium
AGGGATACCGTCCGCAGTTTTACTTGAGAACGACGGATGTGACCGGAGTAGCGGAGTTGCCGGCGGGCACGGAGATGGTGATGCCGGGCGACAACGTGAGCCTGGTGATCGAGCTGATCACACCGGTGGCGATGGAAAAAGGCCTGCGCTTCGCGATTCGCGAAGGCGGGCACACGGTCGGCGCCGGCACGATCGCCGAGATTGTTCAGTAGACAGTGTGGGCGCGGGCGACCACGCCCGCGCAGGACGGGCGAGTCGCCCGTCTCCACACGAACAAACCAGGTTTGGGAGTGAGCAATGCCCCGAGAGATTATTACGTTGCAGTGTGGTGAGTGCAAAGAGCGGAATTACTCGACCACGAAGAACCGCAAAACGACGCCAGACCGGCTGGAACTGAAGAAGTTCTGCAACCGGTGCCGCAAGCACACGCCGCACAAGGAAGTTAAGTAGTCAGGAGTCAGTGATCAGCAGTCAGCGATTTGGTTTGACTGAGAACTGACAGCTGAGAACTGAGAACTGTTTTTAGGGGCGTAAGCTCAACGGTTAAACTGTCGGTCTCCAAAACCGAACTTGGGGGTTCGAATCCCTCCGCCCCTGCCAGAGTTGGCCCGAGAGGGAGCAGTCGAGGAAAGCGGGAAGGTATGGCGACAGCGGTAGAACAAAACGCGATCACCAGCACGTTGAGGTCCTGGCCAGAACGCATCAAGGCCTTCTACAACGATGTGCGTACGGAGCTGAAGAAAGTGACTTCTCCGGCGCGCAAAGAAGTCCAGGGAACGACGACGGTGGTCATCATCACCGTGTTCCTGTTCGCGTTCTATTTCTGGCTGGTGGATCTGGCGATCAGCAACAGCCTCGAACGGATGCTCCATTATTTCGCGCGCCGATAGGCCGCGAGCGAGAGAAGCAACCCTATGCAGGACGAAGAAAAAAATCAGACCGCGGCCGGAACCGCTGACGAGACGCAGGCGGCAAGCCCGGAGTCGGCTGCGGCGCCTCCGCGCAATCCGAATATGAAGTGGTACATCATCCACGCGTATTCGGGCTTTGAGCGCAAGGTGAAAGAGTCACTCGAATCGCGCGTACAGGCATTCGGCCTGGGCGACAAGATTGGCAAAGTGCTGATCCCGACCGAGTCGGTCACGGAAGTCCGCGGCGGCAAGAAGTACACTTCCGAGCGCATGTTCTATCCCGGCTACGTGCTGGTGGAGATGGACATGGACGACCACGTCTGGCACGTGGTGAAGTCGACGCCGCGCGTTACGGGGTTTGTCGGCACCGGGCAGCAGCCCACACCGCTGTCGGACGAAGAAGTCCAGCACATCGTTTACAAAGTGGCCGACAGCCGGGAGAAGCCGAAGCTCAAGGTTAAGTTCGAAAAGAACGAGACGGTGCGGATTTCGGAAGGCCCGTTCGCGACATTTACGGGCGTGGTGGACGAGGTCAATGAAGACCGCGAAACACTGAAAGTGATGGTGACCATTTTCGGCCGCGCGACTCCGGTCGAGTTGGAGTTTGGGCAAGTGGAAAAAGTCGCGTAAGAGCCGTAGCTCGTAGCTCGGAGTTTGCACCAACGTTGCAGATTAGAGATTGCTAGTAGCCAGCAGCTAGAGGCTAGTAGCTGGTTTCCGGAATTGCTGAGTCGAAAATCCTAGGCTCAGGGCCGGGACGGGAAAAGAGAATATGGCGAAGAAAGTTACAGGTTCCGTAAAGCTGCAGATTGCGGCGGGCAAGGCTACTCCGGCGCCTCCAGTTGGACCGGCGCTCGGTCAGGCCCAAGTCAACATCATGGAGTTTTGCAAGCAGTTCAACGCCCGCACTGGGCAGAAAGAACTCGAGGGGTTGATTGTTCCGGTCGTGATCACGGTGTACAGCGACCGCTCGTTCACGTTCATTACTAAGACGCCGCCGGCCTCGGTGCTGCTGAAGCGCGCCGCCGGCATCGCCAAGGGATCCGGCGCCCCGAACAAAGATAAAGTCGGCAAGGTGACCGCCAAGCAGGTCGAGGACATCGCAAAGCAAAAGATGCCGGACTTGAACGCAGCGTCAGTCGATGCGGCCGTCAAGAGCGTGCGCGGTACGGCGCGCTCGATGGGGATTGAGGTCGTCGGATAAGTTCGCTAGTGGCTAGAAGCTAGGAGCCAGTAGCTGTAGTCGCAAACACCACGGCTCTTCGGAAGAGCGAAGCGGCGGTGGGAGACGAGGTGGAAATGAAGAAATCTGGAAAGAACATCGAAAAGGCGCGAAAAGCAGTTGAAACGCGTCCTTACACCCTGCAGGAAGCGGTTCCACTCCTGCAGAAAGTGAAATACGCCAAATTTGACGAGACGGTGGAAGTGACCATGCGTCTCGGGGTCGATCCCAAGCATGCCGATCAGATGGTGCGCGGCACGGTTGTGCTTCCGCACGGGCTGGGCAAGTCGAAAAAAGTCCTGGTGATTGCCACCGGCGAAAAAATGCGCGAGGCGGAATCGGCCGGGGCGGATTTTGTCGGCGGCGAAGATATGGTCGAGAAGATCACCAAGGAAAACTGGACCGACTTCGACGCGCTGATCGCCACTCCCGACATGATGAAGTCGGTCGGACGTCTGGGTAAGATTCTCGGTCCCAAGGGCCTGATGCCAAACCCGAAGACCGGCACCGTCACCATGGACATCGCCCGCGCCGTGCAGGAAGTGAAAGCTGGGAAGGTCGAATTCCGTACTGACAAAACCGCGCTCGTGCACGTGCCGGTGGGAAAGATTTCGTTCTCGCCCGACAAGCTGGTCGAAAACGCGACCGTGCTGATTTCGAGTGTGATCAAGGCGAAGCCCTCGGTAGCGAAAGGCAAGTACATCAAGGGTTGCTACTTGAGTTCGACCATGGGTCCGGGCATCGCGCTCGACACGGCGCCGATTGAAGCTGCGGCGAAGGCATAGTTCGTGTGGCGCCCACACGTGCACACAAGTTCTGAAAGGGTTGGAATATGGCGGTTACCAGAGCAAAGAAAAAAGAGCAGGTTGAAAAACTCAGTGGCGAGCTGAAGAACGTTTCGAGCATGATCGTCGCCACCTACTCCAAACTGACGGTGACGCAGGACTTTGAGCTGCGCAAGGCGCTGCGTTCGTCGGGCGCCAAGTATCGCGTAGTGAAGAACACGCTCGCCGAGCGCGCCGGCAAGGGCACGAAGGTCGAAGAGGCGCTGAAGGGTCTGCAGGGTGTGACTTCCATTGCCTACACCGAAGGCGATCCGGTGGCTTTGGCGAAGGCGCTTTCGAAGTACGCGAAAGATCATCCGGAATTCAGCTTCAAGACGGGAGTGGTGGAAGGCCGCGTGATCTCGGTCAAGGAGATCGAGTCGCTGGCGACCATGCCGTCGAAGGAAGAGATTTACTCGAAGCTTCTGTTCCTGCTCAATGCTCCCGCGCAGCGCCTAGTGACAGCCATGAACGCTGTCGGCCGCAACCTGGCGGTGGTCATCGACCAGGGCGTGCAGGAGAAGAAGTTCAAAGAGGCGTAAAGCAGCTACTGGCTACTAGCTGCTAGCTTCTAGCGAACACGGCCCGGCTTGCTAGTGGCTAGAAGCGACCACAAGTTTCCCGGCGGCTTACCCCACCGGAAAGAGATTTGGTTAGCGCGAAGCGAGGGGTTGCGCGGTCTGAAGTCTGGCGTTGTCTGGCGCGGACGGAGGATCCAGTCGCACTGGAAACCTGGCTACGCGGTAACGAAATCAAAAATCTGAAATAGCGGAGAAATGCACATGGCGGATCTGCAGCAGTTGGAAGAATCGATTGTTGGCCTGTCCCTGCTGGAAGCGGCAGAGCTGGTCAAGAAACTGGAATCGCGTCTGGGTGTGTCGGCGGCAGCGGCTGCCCCGGTGATGGTTGCCGGCGGCGGAGCAGCGGCGGGGGCAGCGGCTCCGGCCGAGGAAAAGACCGAATTCACGGTCGTTCTGAAGGATGTGGGCGCCAATAAGATCAATGTGATCAAGGCAGTACGCGAGGTCACGAGCCTGGGTCTGAAGGAAGCCAAGGACCTGGTCGATGGCGCTCCCAAGAGCATAAAAGAAGGCGTCTCGAAGGACGAAGCTGAGACCATCAAGAAGAAGTTCACCGAAGCAGGCGCAACTGTCGAAGTCAAGTAGCGGCGTTTGCGAGGCGTCTGAGCCTCGCGCCGCTATCCTGAGCGAAGCCCACGGAGTGGGCGAAGCCGAAGGATCTGGCGCTTGGCTGAGATTGCGGGGTGGCGACTCGTTCTTGGAGCCACCCCCGCTTGCAATTTTTTGACCGAACACTAGCTGAATCCGGGCTCGCGGTGTTAATATCTAAACAATAACCCGCTTACCCTGGCTTCAAGCGAGGCGACAGCGATCCGTGTCCTCCGAAATAGACCCAGGGTGCGGAACAAGGATCGCTGGAATGAAGTATGGCAGCCGGTCCCGCGGGCGGCGGGACGGAACAGGCCTTTTGAACTGGCGCGGAACTTTACAGGATATTCAGCACTAAGCGTCGCACGCGGCGCCCGAGGACAGTTATGTCCCTGCGGGTGCCTGTGTCTTTTTTCCGCGAACACCGCTCGCTAGCAGTAGTGGCGCCCTTTTGCGCCTCTCATTCCGCGCAGTATCGCAGCCCCAGGCTGCTTGAAAGCAGGAGTTCCTGAGAATGGCAAAGAACAATCTTCACCGCAAGCGGTTCGATTTTTCCAAAATTCCAGCTACCATCCAGATTCCGAACTTGATCGAAGTTCAGAAGCGCTCGTACGACCGCTTCCTGCAGATGGACAAGCTGCCCAGCGAGCGCGAAGACGGCGGGCTGCAGGCCGTATTCCAGTCGGTGTTTCCGATCACCGATTTCCGCAACGTTTCGCAACTCGAGTTCGTCGACTTCGCGATCGGCAACTGGGAGTGCAAGTGCGGGCACCTCAAGGGGCTGCATCACCTGCGCACCACTTGCAAGAACTGCGGATCGACGGTGATTACCGACCCGTTTCATCCCGGCGAAGTGCTCTGCCACAAGTGCGGCACGTTCAACGCGAACACTCCCGATTTCTGCAACAAGTGCGGCGACCCGGTGGGCCTGCAACTGAAGTACGACGTGGCCGAGTGCGAAGAGCGCGGCATGACCTACTCCGCTCCGCTCAAGGTCACCATGCGCCTCACCATCTGGGACAAGGATCCCGAGACGGGCAATCGCTCCATCCGCGACATCAAGGAGCAGGAAGTATTCTTCGGCGATGTTCCGCTGATGACGCAGAACGGCACGTTCATCATCAACGGCACCGAGCGCGTGATCGTCAGCCAGTTGCACCGCTCGCCGGGCGTTTTCTTTGAGACCGCCAACAACCGCACGTATTTCCTCGGCAAGATCATCCCGTACCGCGGCTCGTGGGTTGAGTTCGAATACGACCAGAAGAACGTGCTCTACGTCCGGATCGACCGCAAGCGCAAGTTTCTGGGCACGATCTTCCTGCGCGCGCTTGGGCTGCGCTCGGGCGAAGACATTCTGAAGACGTTCTACACGACGGATCGCCTCGTGATCCGCGACAAGAAGCTCCTGTGGACGCTCGATCCGGCCAGCGAGAAGCCCACCAATCTTCTGGGCATGAAGCTCGCGCACAGCGTCAAGTCAAAGTCGGGCGACGAAGTTGCGCACTCCGGACGCAAGATTAACCACGCCGTTTTAAAGGAAATTCAGAAAGCGAAGATCGGCGAAATCGAAGTGGACACGACCGATCTGGAAGGCGCGTGGGCGGCGAGCGACATCGTGGACACGACGACCGGCGAAGTTCTGCTCGAAGCGAACTCGGAGATTACGCCCGAGAAACTGGCGAAGATTCTGGAATCCGGCGTGGTTGAGATGACGGTGTTCTTCCCCGAGCGCGACGACGTGGGCACGGTCATCAGCCAGACCCTGCGCCGCGATTCGGTCACCACTCCGTCGGAAGCTCTGATCGAGATCTACCGCAAGCTGCGTCCCGGCGACCCGCCGACGCTCGACACGGCGACGGCGCTGTTTCAGGGCATGTTCTTCGATCCGCGCAAGTATGACTTTTCGCGCGTGGGCCGTCTGAAGTTCAACATCAAGCTGTTCGAAAACCAGGAAGCGACGAACCTCGAGCAGCGCACGCTGGATCCGGATGATTTCTACGCCACAATCAAGTACTTGCTCAAGCTGCGCAAGAACATCGGTACGGTGGACGATATCGATCACCTCGGCAATCGCCGCGTCCGCGCGGTGGGCGAGTTGCTCGAGAACCAGTTCCGTATCGGGCTGGTCCGCATGGAGCGCGCCATCAAAGAGAAGATGAGCGTGTACCAGGAAATGTCGACGGCCATGCCGCACGACCTGGTGAACGCCAAGCCGGTGATGGCGGCGATCCGCGAATTCTTCGGGTCTTCGCAGCTGTCGCAGTTCATGGATCAGACCAACCCGCTCTCGGAAATTACGCACAAGCGCCGTCTGTCGGCGCTTGGGCCGGGCGGCCTGTCGCGTGAGCGCGCCGGATTCGAAGTCCGCGACGTGCACCCGACGCACTACGGCCGTATCTGTCCGATTGAAACGCCGGAAGGTCCGAACATCGGCCTGATCTCGTCGTTGAGCTGCTTTGCGCGCATCAACGACTA